>NZ_JBFBIR010000042.1:0-71848 GCF_040685715.1 Kitasatospora sp. NPDC088264 | reverse complement strand
TGGCACGCTGTTGAGTTCTCAAGGAACGGACACTTCCTTCGGACCGCCTTCCAGCGGGCCCTCCGGGCGCTTCGTTCTTTCGTGTTTCCAGCTTATCAGATGTTTTCCGCTCCGTTTTCCGGAGTTTCATTTACCTGATCGGCTTTCGCCTTTCGGCGCTCCCGAACTTTACCAGAGTTTCTCGGGCCGTTTTCCGCGGTCATTCTCGAATTCGCATTCGAGAGACTTCCTGCGGGGCCGTCCCGTGGGGCAACCCGGAGAACATTACGCACCGGGCTGCCCCACGTCAAACCAGCCGCCGGAGGCTCAGACCTCGACGACGACCGGCAGGATCATCGGCCGGCGGCGGTAGTTGTCCGCCACCCACTTGCCGACGGTCCGGCGGACCAGCTGCTGGACCAGGCGGGGCTCCAGCACGCCGTCGCTCGCCGAGCGGTCCAGGGCCTCCTGGAGCTTGGCGGCGACCGGCACGAACGCGTTGTCGTCGATGCCGGAGCCGCGGGCCTGGAAGGTCGGGCCGCCCACGATCTTGCCGTTGGTCGAGTCAACCGCGACGAAGACCGAGATGAAGCCCTCCTCGCCGAGGATCCTGCGGTCCTTGAGCGAGGCCTCGGTGATGTCGCCGACCGAGGCGCCGTCCACGTAGACGTACCCGGCCTGCACCTTGCCGACGATCCGGGCGACGCCCTTCTCCAGGTCGACGCAGACGCCGTCCTCGGCGATGACCACGCGGTTGCGCGGAATGCCGGTGGCGATGCCCAGGTCGGCGGCGGCCCGCAGGTGGCGCCACTCGCCGTGGACCGGCATCAGGTTGCGCGGCTTGCAGATGTTGAAGAAGTACAGCAGCTCGCCGGCCGAGGCGTGGCCGGAGACGTGCACCTTGGCGTTGCCCTTGTGCACGACCTTGGCGCCCCAGCGGGTGAGGCCGTTGATCACCCGGTAGACGGCGTTCTCGTTGCCCGGGATGAGCGACGAGGCCAGGACGACGGTGTCGCCCTCGACGATGCGGATCTGGTGGTCGCGGTTGGCCATCCGGGACAGCGCCGCCATCGGCTCGCCCTGGGAGCCGGTGCAGATCAGCACGACGTCCTTGTCCGGCAGGTCGTCGAGCTGCTTGACGTCGACGACCATGTTGCCGGGGACCTTCAGGTAGCCGAGGTCGCGGGCGATGCCCATGTTGCGGACCATCGAGCGGCCGACGAAGGCGACCTTGCGCTTGTACTCGTGCGCGGCGTCCAGCACCTGCTGGATGCGGTGCACGTGGCTGGCGAAGGAGGCGACGATGATGCGCTTGTCGGCGTTCGCGAAGACGTTCCGCAGCGCGGCCGAGATGTCCCGCTCGGGCGGGATGAAGCCGGGGACCTCAGCGTTGGTGGAGTCCACCAGCAGCAGGTCCATGCCCTCTTCGGCCAGCTTGGCGAAGGTCGGCAGGTCGGTCAGGCGGCCGTCGAGCGGCAGCTGGTCCATCTTGAAGTCGCCGGTGGCCACGACCATGCCCGCGGGGGTGCGGACGGCGACCGCCAGGGCGTCCGGGATGGAGTGGTTGACCGCGATGAACTCGCAGTCGAAGGGACCGATGCGCTCGCGCTCGCCCTCCTTGACCTCCAGCACGTACGGCCGGATGCGGTGCTCGGCGAGCTTGGCCTCGATCAGGGCGAGGGTCAGCTTGGAGCCGATCAGCGGGATGTCCGGGTTCTCCCGCAGGAGGAACGGGACGGCGCCGATGTGGTCCTCGTGCCCGTGGGTGAGGACGATGCCGTCGATCTTGTCGAGGCGGTCCCGGATGTAGGTGAAGTCCGGGAGGATCAGGTCCACGCCGGGCTGCTCGTCCTCGGGGAAGAGGACGCCGCAGTCGACGATCAGGATGCGGCCCCCGTATTCGAAGACCGTCATGTTGCGGCCGATCTCGCCGAGACCGCCGAGCGGGGTGATGCGGAGGGCGCCCTCCTTCAGGGCCGGGGGTGCGCCGAGTTCGGGGTGCGGGTGACTCAAAAGACTCTCCTCACGACGCACGCCATATGCCCGGGGTCCTCCCCCTGAAGACATATGGCGTGCGTACTCAGTGTCGTTTTTCCTACTGGGTCGGTGCTCTCGCGCCGTCGGTCCGGTCCAGCGGCGGGCCCGTGAGGGTCCGGCGAGCCGGGGCGCGCACGTCTTCGTCTGTTACAGGTGTACCCCGCCGGCGGCGAGATCCTTCGTCAATCGTGCGATCTCCTCGGGAGTCGCGCCGACCAGCGGCAGCCTCAGCGGGCCGGCCGGCAGTCCCTGGAGCTCCAGCGCGGCCTTGGCGAGGATGACACCCTGCGTGCGGAACATACCGCTGAACACCGGGAGCAGGCCCTGGTGGATCGCCGTGGCCTTGGCCACATCGCCGGCCAGGTACGCCTCGATCATCGCACGCAGTTCGCCGGCCACGACGTGTCCGACGACACTGACCACTCCGGCGGCTCCGACCGACAGCAGCGGCAGGTTGAGGATGTCGTCGCCGGAGTACCAGGCGAGGTCGGAGCGGGCGATGGCCCAGGCGGCCGCGCCGAGGTCGCCCTTGGCGTCCTTGTTGGCGACGATCCGCGGGTGCTCGCCGAGGCGGACCAGCGTCTCGTGGCTCAGCGCGACGCCGCTGCGGCCCGGGATGTCGTAGAGCATGACCGGCAGCCCGGTGGTGTCCGCGATGTGCACGGTGTGCCGGTACAGGCCCTCCTGCGGGGGCTTGCTGTAGTACGGCGTGACGACCAGCAGGCCGTGGGCTCCGGCGGCCTCCGCCTGTCGCGCCAGCTCGGCACTGTGGTGGGTGTCGTTGGTGCCGACGCCGGCCACCACGTGGGCGCGATCCCCGACCGCCTCCACCACGGCGCGGACGAGCTGGGCCTTCTCGGCGTCGCTGGTGGTCGGGGACTCACCGGTGGTGCCGTTGACGACGAGGCCGTCGTTGCCGGAGTCCACGAGGTGCGTGGCGAGGCGCTGGGCGCCGTCGAGGTCGAGTCCGCCGTCGGCGGTGAACGGGGTGACCATCGCGGTCAGGACCCGGCCGAACGGCGTCTGGGGGGTGGAGGTCGGAGCCATGCGTCCAAAGCTACTCGTAGGCGGTGGGGCGGTACCCACACCGGTCCAGTGTTCGGACAGGGGCATACCACGCGAAGCGGCGGAAACAGGCGGTGACATGGGATTCCGGTGCTGCCCGCTCGGGGGTTCGGGCAGCACCGGAATCCGTGTTCATGAATGTAGGGAGCGGCTAGAAAAGCCGCAATCCAGACATGCGTGACACTCCGCCCATATGCCTATCGTCCCAGGTCAGGGAGCGACCCGGCCGTGCTTCTCGAAGGCCGCATGGGTGAGCGGCATGAGCCGCGCCCACTCCTGCTCCATCTGCTCGGCGACCATCTCGATCTCGCGCTGCGGGAAGGACGGCACCGCCGAGTGCTCCCGCTTGGTCCGCAGCGACAGGAAGTGCATCAGCGAACGGGAGTTGCAGGTCGCGTACATCGAGGAGAACAGGCCGACCGGCAGCACCGCCCGGGCCACCTCGCGGGCCACGCCGGCCGCCAGCATCTCCTGGTAGCGCGCGTAGGACTCGCGGTACGCGGCCTCCATCGCCTCGGTGGTGGTCCTGTGCTGCTCGGGGGTGCCGTCGACGAACTCGTAGCGGCCCGGGCGGCCCTGCTGGACGAGCTTGCGCTCCTCCGCCGGGACGTAGAAGACCGGCTGCAGCTCGCGGTAGCGGCCGGACTCCTCGTTGTAGGACCAGCCGCTGCGGTGCCGGTGGAACTCCCGGAACACGAAGATCGGCGCGCTGATGAAGAAGGTCATCGAGTTGTGCTCGAAGGGGGTGCCGTGCCGGTCCCGCATCAGGAAGTTGATCAGGCCCTTGGACTTCTCCGGGTCCTGCTGAACCGCCTCCAGGGACTGCTCCCCCGCGGTCGAGACGCGGGCCGCCCAGATGACGTCCGAGTCGGCGGCCGCGCTGCGGACCAGCTCGACCGTGACGTCGCTGCGGAAGCTGGGGGCCGTCGGTTGGTCGCTCACGCGTTGCTCCTTGCGGGTTCGGTGCTGTGCAGCTTGATGGCGTGCTGCATGGTCTTGCGGGCGCGCGGGGTGTCGCCGGCGTCGGCGTACGCCACCGCGAGGCGGAACCAGACCCGCCAGTCGGCCGGCGCGGCCTCCGCCTCGGTCTGTCGGCGGGCGAACACCGCGTCGGCCGAGGCCCGGTCGATCCGCCCGCCGGTGGTGCGCTGGAGCTCGTCCACCGGCAGGCCGCCCTCGGCCTCCAGCTCCCGGGCGAGCTGCTCGCTGGCCCGGCCGAACCGGACGGTCTGGCGCAGGAACCAGACGCCGATCACCGGGATGACGAAGGCGCACAGGCCGATGCCGATGCCGAGCGGCTTACCGGTGGCGACCAGCTGGACGCCCTCCCCGACGCAGAGGAGGGCGACCAGCAGCAGCACGCCGGACAGGACGAAGAATCCGGTACGGGACGTCATGCCGGGCTCACAGGTCCAGGAAGTGTTCGAGGCCCAGGGTGAGCCCCGGCGTCTCCACGACCTTGCGCACACCGAGCAGGATGCCCGGCATGAAGCTGCTGTGGTGCAGCGAGTCGTGCCGGATGGTGAGCGTCTCACCGGTGTCGCCGAACATCACCTGCTGGTGGGCGAGCAGCCCGCGCAGCCGGACGGCGTGCACCGGCACCCCGTCCACGTCGGCGCCGCGGGCACCGGGCAGGCTGTGGGTGGTCGGGTCCTGCTGCTGCGGGCGGCCGGCCTCGGCGCGGGCCGCCGCGATCAGCTGCGCGGTACGGGTGGCGGTGCCGCTGGGGGCGTCGGCCTTGCGGTCGTGGTGCAGCTCGACCACCTCGACCGACTCGAAGTACTTCGCCGCGGTCTGGGCGAACTTCATGCCGAGCACCGCGCCGATGGAGAAGTTCGGCGCGATCAGCAGGCCCAGCTCGGGGGCCTGGTCGAGCCAGCCGCGGACGGTGGCCAGCCGCTCGTCCGTCCAGCCGGTGGTCCCGGTGACCACGTGGATGCCGTGGTGCAGGCAGTAGTCGAGGTTGCCCATCACCGAGTCCGGGTGGGTGAGTTCGACGGCGACCTGGACGCCGGCCTCGGTCAGCTCCGCCGGCTCGGACCCGCGGCCCAGGGTGGCCACCAGTTCGAGGTCCGGCGCGGCCTCGACGGCCTTGACCGCCTCGGAGCCGATCCGACCGTTGGCACCGATCACGGCGACACGCAGCGTCATAGCGAAATGTCCTCTCACACCAGCAGATCGGCGAGCTTGGCGGCCCGCTTGTCGTTGACCGGTCCGATCAGCGCCAGCGACGGCCGGTACGCGCCCAGCACATCACGGGCCACCGCGTGGACGTCGTCCAGGGTCACGGCCGCGATCCGCGCCAGCATCTCGTCCACCGACAGGTGGTGTCCGTAGCTCAACTCGGCCTTGCCGATCCGGTTCATCAGCGAGCCGGTGTCCTCCATGCCCAGCACGGTGGAGCCGGAGATCTGGCCGATCGCGCGCCGCAGCTCCTCCTCGGTGATGCCCTCGGCGACCACCTTGGCCAGCTCCGCGCGGCAGATCCGCAGCACCTCCTCGACCCGCTTGGGCTGGCAGCCGGCGTAGATGCCGAACAGGCCGCTGTCCGCGTAGGACGAGGAGTACGAGTACACCGAGTACGCCAGGCCCCGCTTCTCCCGCACCTCCTGGAACAGCCGGGAGCTCATCCCGCCGCCGAGGGCCGCGTTGAGCACGCCCATCGCCCAGCGGCGCTCGTCGTGCCGAGGCACCCCGGGCACGCCCAGCACCAGGTGGGCCTGCTCGGTGGAGCGGTTGAGCACCTCGACCCGGCCGGCCGTGCGCAGCGCCTTGACGCCGCGGCGGGCCTCGGCGGGGGCCGCGTCGGAGCGGGCCAGTACCGCCGCGAAGGCCTGCTCGACCTGCTTGACCACCGTGTGGTGGTCGAGGTTGCCGGCGGCCGAGACGACCAGGTTCTCGGGCCGGTAGCGGCGGCGGTAGAAGCCGGCGATCTGCTCCCGGGTGAGCACCTTGATGGTCTCCTGGGTGCCCAGGATGGGGCGGCCGAGCGGGCCGCTGCCGAAGATCACCTTGGCGAACAGGTCGTGCACCACGTCGCCCGGGTCGTCCTCGGCCATCGCCATCTCCTCGAGGATGACGCCGCGCTCGGCGTCGACGTCCTCGGAGCGGATCAGCGAGCCGGTGACCATGTCGCAGACCACGTCGATGGCCAGCGGCAGGTCGGTGTCCAGGACCCGGGCGTAGTAGCAGGTGTTCTCCTTCGCGGTGAAGGCGTTCATCTCACCGCCGACCGCGTCCAGGGCAGCCGAGATGTCCAGCGCGCTGCGCCGCGCGGTGCCCTTGAAGAGCAGGTGCTCCAGGTAGTGGGTGGCGCCGTTGAGCTGCGGGGTCTCGTCCCGCGAGCCGACGCCGACCCAGATGCCGAAGGTGGCTGAGCGCACCGTCGGCAGGGTCTCGGTGACGACCCGAAGGCCGCCGGGGAGGACGGTGCGGCGCACCGTGCCGGCGCCGTCGGCGCCCTTGAGCAGGGTCCGGGTGGAGCCGGGGCGCTGCTTCGCCGCCGGGGCCTGAGCCACGGGGGGTACCTCCAGAGGAAACACGCGTGGGAACGCATGGACGAACGCGGGGGCAACAGGGTGCGGCCCGCACGCCGGGAGGCGTACGGGCCGCAAGGGTCAGCTAGCGGCGCTTCACTCGGAAGCGGTCTCGCCGGCTTCCTCGCCCTCGACGACGGGGATGAGGGAGAGCTTGCCGCGCGGGTCGATCTCGGCGATCTCGACCTGCACCTTGGCGCCGACACCGAGGACGTCCTCGACGTTCTCGACGCGCTTGCCGCCGGCCAGCTTGCGGATCTGCGAGATGTGCAGCAGGCCGTCCTTGCCCGGCATGAGCGAGACGAACGCGCCGAACGTCGTGGTCTTCACCACGGTGCCCAGGTAGCGCTCGCCGACCTCCGGCATGGTCGGGTTGGCGATCTGGTTGATCGTGGTGCGGGCGGCCTCGGCGGCCGGTCCGTCGGCGGCACCGATGTAGATGGTGCCGTCGTCCTCGATCGTGATCTCGGCGCCGGTGTCCTCCTGGATCTGGTTGATCATCTTGCCCTTGGGGCCGATGACCTCACCGATCTTGTCCACCGGGATCTTGATGGTGATGATCCGCGGGGCGTTCGGGGACATCTCGTCCGGCGTGTCGATGGCCTCGTTCATCACGTCGAGGATGTGCAGACGCGCGTCCTTGGCCTGCTTCAGCGCGGCGGCCAGCACCGACGCCGGGATGCCGTTGAGCTTGGTGTCCAGCTGCAGGGCGGTGATGAAGTTGCGGGTACCGGCGACCTTGAAGTCCATGTCGCCGTACGCGTCCTCGGCACCGAGGATGTCGGTCAGCGCGACGTAGTGGGTCTCGCCGTCGATCTCCTGGGAGATCAGGCCCATGGCGATACCGGCGACGGCGGCCTTCAGCGGCACACCGGCGTTCAGCAGCGACATGGTGGAGGCGCAGACCGAGCCCATCGAGGTGGAGCCGTTGGAGCTCAGCGCCTCGGAGACCTGGCGGATGGCGTACGGGAACTCCTCGCGCGAGGGCAGCACGGGGATGATCGCCCGCTCCGCCAGCGCGCCGTGGCCGATCTCGCGGCGCTTGGGCGCACCCACGCGGCCGGTCTCGCCGACCGAGTACGGCGGGAAGTTGTAGTTGTGCATGTAGCGGCGGCGCGTCTCCGGGGAGAGCGTGTCCAGCTGCTGCTCCATGCGCAGCATGTTGAGGGTGGTGACGCCCAGGATCTGGGTCTCGCCACGCTCGAACAGGGCCGAGCCGTGCACGCGCGGGATGGCCTCGACCTCGGCGGCCAGGGTGCGGATGTCGGTGACACCGCGGCCGTCGATGCGGACCTTGTCCTTGATGACGCGCTCGCGGACGACCTTCTTGGTCAGCGCGTTGTAGGCGGCGCTGATCTCCTTCTCGCGGCCCTCGAACTCGGGGAGCAGCTTCTCGGCGGCCAGCGCCTTGACGCGGTCCAGCTCGTTGTTGCGCTCCTGCTTGCCCGGGATGGTGAGGGCCTGGGCGAGCTCGTCCTTGACGGCGGCGGTCAGCGCGGCGAGGACGTCGTCCTGGTAGTCCAGGAAGACCGGGAACACGCCGGTCGGCTTGGCGGCCTGGGCGGCGAGCTGCGACTGGGCGGCGCACAGCACCTTGATGAACGGCTTGGCGGCGTCCAGACCGGCGGCGACGACGTCCTCGGTCGGCGCCTCGGCGCCGCCCTCGACCAGCTTGATGGTCTTGTCGGTGGCCTCGGCCTCGACCATCATGATCGCGACGTCGCCGTCCGGCAGGACGCGACCGGCGACGACCATGTCGAAGACGGCCGACTCCAGCTCGCTGTGGGTCGGGAAGGCCACCCACTGGCCGTTGATCAGCGCGACGCGGACGCCGCCGATCGGGCCGGAGAACGGCAGGCCCGCCAGCTGGGTGGAGGCGGAGGCGGCGTTGATGGCCACCACGTCGTACAGGTGGTCGGGGTTGAGCGCCATGACGGTGCAGACGACCTGGACCTCGTTGCGCAGGCCCTTGACGAAGGACGGGCGCAGCGGGCGGTCGATCAGGCGGCAGGTGAGGATCGCGTCCTCGGAGGGCCGGCCCTCACGACGGAAGAACGAGCCGGGGATGCGGCCCGCGGCGTACATGCGCTCCTCGACGTCCACGGTCAGCGGGAAGAAGTCGAAGTGCTCCTTCGGCTGCTTGGACGCGCTGGTGGCCGACAGCACCATGGTGTCGTCGTCCAGGTAGGCCACGGCGGAGCCGGCGGCCTGACGGGCCAGACGGCCGGTCTCGAAGCGGATGGTACGGGTGCCGAAGGAACCGTTGTCGATCACGGCCTCGGCGTAGAACACGTTCTCTTCCACCTGGAAGATCTCCTCTTTCGTACGTCTCCGGGAGAGCGTCCCCGCGCTGCCTGCCGGCTGGCCCTGGCCCTCCTGGCAAGGAGGACGGCAGTCGGGCCGGTCTTCGATCGAAGCCTCCGGGGTGCTCCGCTCGGTCTGCGGGGCTTCCGGGGGCCACTACCGAGGACCGGCGCCTCACGGCTGCCGGGCCGGGACGGGCGGTCCGCGTCTGGACGCTCTCTCGGATGCGGGCGGCTTCCGTTTGAAGCCTTCGGCCCGCGGGGGGTTCGGGTTCGTCTGCCCGGGTGGCGCGCTGGTGCGCCATCACCGGGCATGCCCACAACCCTACGGTGCAATCCTCGGCCACCTGGGGAGGTACGCGCGAGTTGTTATGTCCGGGCGCCGCGGCTCGGGGTGTCCGCGGCATACGCGCGAGGGGCGGCTCCCCGGTGTGGGGAGCCGCCCCGAGCGGCGGTCTTAGCGGGCGCCACCGGCGGCACCGCGGCGGATGCCCAGGCGGTCGACGAGCGTACGGAAGCGCTCGATGTCCTTCTTGGCCAGGTACTGCAGCAGGCGGCGGCGCTGGCCGACCAGGATCAGCAGGCCACGACGCGAGTGGTGGTCGTGCTTGTGGATCTTGAGGTGCTCGGTCAGGTCCGCGATGCGGCGGGAGAGCATGGCCACCTGGACCTCGGGGGAACCGGTGTCGCCCTCCTTCTGGCCGAACTCGGCGAAGATCTGCTTCTTGACGTCAGAGGCGAGAGCCACTGCAACTCCTTCAGGGTGTACCGAGCGGTCCTGGTCGACAACACAGGACTCATGAGGACTCGGTGTCGTGACGGAGCGCGGCCGGCGGTCTGCGACCCACCGGAGGCGGACACACGGCTGCGCTCGAAGGCCAAGGGTACCAGTGCCGCCCACCCGGCCGGCCGGCGGGCCGGACGGGCCGAACGGGGCGGGCGGCACGGGCCGGCCGGTCAGCTGGTGGCGCCGCGGACCAGCCGGTAGACGTCCAGGACGGCGAGCGCCAGCGGGACGAGGGAGATCAGGGTCAGGCTGTCGACCAGGTCCAGGATGCGCCCCCAGAACGGGGAGACGCCGAGCCGGGGCACCACCAGCGCGATCGCGGCGAGCAGCGCCGCGCCGAACGCGATGGAGGCGGCCAGCCAGACGGTGCGCAGGTCGACCTCGGCGGAACTGGCAGCGCGCAGGATGAACTGCGGGGTGTGCAGGGACAGGCCGATGATCAGCAGGGCCAGACCGAGCAGCCCGGCGATGGTGAGGCTGAAGACCTGCGCGGTGTAGCGGAACAGCCGGGCGCGCAGCATCGTGGCCAGGCCCAGGGCGAGCGCGAGCAGCTCGGGGAACGTCCGGTCGGTGAAGCCGAGGACGGCGCAGGAGCCGACCACGACCGCGGCGCAGCCGCCGACCAGGCCGACCAGGACCTCGTGGCCGCGGCGGGCCTGGTGGGCGATCCGCTCGTACTGGACGGCCTCGGCGCGCTCGGCCTCCTCGTCGTAGTCGCGGCTGCGGGTGCGGGTCTGGCCCGGGGCGCTGAAGCCGACGGGCAGCCGGGCGAAGCGGGCGGAGAGGCCGGGCAGGAAGCCGACGGCCGCGACGGCGGTGATGCCGGTGACGGCGGCGATGTGCCCGGCGGGGGTGTCCGGCAGCAGGACGGCGGCGAAGGTGGCGAGCGCGCCGGCGGCGGCGACCAGGGCGGCGGCGACGAACACCGCGTCCTTCTCGGGGAGCAGTCCCACCAGCAGCACGGCGACCACCAGGACGGCGACGCAGCCGGCCAGGAACTGGAGCCGGCCGGGGCCGTCCCACGGGTGGGCGACGGCGAGGACGCCGCTGCCGCCGATCATGGCGTGCGGCAGGGCGCCGAGGCCGAGCGCGAGGGCGGCGTGGGCGTCCTGGTAGACCCGGGCGCGGACGCCGGCCAGCGCGGTGAGGACGACGGCGGTGACGCCGGCCAGGACGCCGGGCAGGCCGTGCATGTCGTGGCGCAGGTCGGCGAACCAGAGCGCGAAGCCGAGCAGGACGAGCAGCAGCGCGGCGCCGATCAGGCCGAAGGCCCGCATGAGTTCGGCGCTCCAGAGTCGGCGGTCGGTCTCGACGGCGCTGGCGATCGCGTCGGCGACGTCGTCGTAGACGGCCGGCGGGAGGGACTCGGCGAAGGGGCGCAGCGCGAGCAGGTCGCCGTCGCGGACCTGCTGAGCGGCGAGCGGCAGGCCGCTGTCGAGGACGGTGCCGTCGCGGCGCACCAGGTGGAAGCCGGTGGGCGCGCCGTCGGGCTGGCTCTGGTTGGCCAGGCGCAGCACCTCGGGGTAGACGTCCGCGAGCGGGACGTCCTCGGGCAGGGCGACGTCGATCCGGCGGTCCGGGGCGACGACGGTGACCCGGCAGTAGCCGGTCGCGGTGGTGTCGCTCATCGCCGCACCTCGGTCCTTCGACGCACTGGGCGCTCCCCCTTGTTGACGGTGCCGCGGCACGGCGGCGCTCGGTGTGGCAGTGGAACCGGCCCGACCGGGCCGCGAGTTGGCGCGGCGTTACCCTACCCGCTCGGTTCGTGCCCGGCCCCGGTGCGGGCCGGGCCCCCGGCGGGGGGTGCGGACGCGGGCCTGGCGGGCGGTGCGGGGGCGACCGTTAGGATCGGCCCCTGCGCGCGGTACGGGGGGCGGCGCCGTGTGGTGCGTCCTCGCCCTGGCGAAACCCGTACGAGCCGTACGAGTCGTACGAGTCCAGTTGCGTGAGGGCTGATGCCGAAGTGATCGATCGACGCCGCGGGGTGGATGACACATGGGTGTGATCACGGTCAAGCGCCCGGGCCGGGCCTATCCGCCGGCGGTGCCGGACGAGCCGGTGGAGCTGGTGACCCCGCCCGAACTGCCCCGGCAGGGCGGCGAGGACTGGCTGATGAGCATCCTCCCGATGCTCGGCATGGGCGGCTCGGCGGTGTTCTTCTTCGCGCCGGGCGCGGCGGCCCCGATGAAGATCATGGGCGGCCTGATGGTCGCCTCGACGGTCGGCATGGTGCTGGCGCAGATCATGCGGGCCCGCAAGGGCGGTTCGACCGCGATGGCGGACGAGCGGCGCGACTACCTCAAGTACCTGCAGCAGATGCGCCGCCAGGTGCGCCGCACGGCGGAGCGCCAGCGCGGCGCGCTGCTGTTCCTGAACCCGGCGCCGGACCAGCTGTGGTCGATCGTGGCGGACGGCCGGCGGCTGTGGGAGCGCCGCACCGGGGACGGCGACTTCGCGCAGATCCGGGTGGGCCTGGGCCCGGTTCAGCTGTCGACGCCGCTGGTGGCGCCGCAGACCGCGCCGATGGACGAGCTGGAGCCGCTGTCGGCGGCCGCGATGCACTCCTTCCTGAAGGCCCACGGCACCTTGCAGGACCTGCCGCTGGCGGTGTCGCTGCGCGCCTTCTACCACGTCACGGTGTGCGGGGACGCGGACTCGGTGTACGGCAACGTGCGCGCGATGATCGCCCAGTTGACCACCCTGCACTCGCCGGACGACCTGCTGGTCGCGGTGGCCGCGGCGCCGGGCGCGGCGGAGGAGTGGGAGTGGACCAAGTGGCTCCCGCACAACCAGCACCGCAAGGAGGCCGACGGCGCGGGCTCGCGCCGGCTGATCGCCACCGACCTGGGCGAGCTGGAGTTCCTGTTGCAGGACGAGCTGGCCGGCCGCCAGCGGTTCGTGCGGGACGCGGCGCCCGCGCCGGACCAGCCGCACCTGGTGGTGGTGATGGACGGCGCCGGGGTGCCGCCGAACTCGCTGCTGGCGAGCCCCGAGGGCGTGCAGGGGGTGACCGTCATCGAGGTGGTGCCGGGCGACCTGGACGAGCCGAGCGGGCACCTGATGGTGACGGTGAGCCCGCAGGAGCTGGTGCTGCGCTCGGCCTCCGGGGCGACGTACACCGGCACGCCGGACCTGCTCTCGGTCTGGCAGTCCGAGGCGCTGTCGCGGCAGTTGGCGCCGTACCGGCTCTCGGCCGGCGGGGACGACGAGCCGCTGCTGTCGAACCTGGACTTCACCGACCTGATGAACTCGGGCGACCCGGGCTCCTTCGACGTGACGCGCAGCTGGCGCCCGCGCGCCCAGCACGAGCGGATGCGGGTGCCGATCGGGGTCGGCGCGAACGGCGAGCACGTCTACCTGGACATCAAGGAGGCCGCGCTGGAGGGCATGGGCCCGCACGGCCTGTGCGTGGGCGCGACCGGCTCCGGCAAGTCGGAGCTGCTGCGCACCCTGGTGCTGGCGCTGGCGATGACGCACTCCTCGGAGATCCTGAACTTCGTCCTCGCCGACTTCAAGGGCGGCGCGACCTTCTCCGGCATGGCGGACATGCCGCACACCTCCGCGGTGATCACCAACCTGGAGGGCGAACTCACCCTGGTCGACCGCATGCGGGACGCGATCGAGGGCGAACTGCACCGCCGCCAGGAGCTGCTGCGCTCGGCGGGCAACTACGCCAACATCCACGAGTACGAGCGGGCCCGGGCGGCCGGCGCGGCGCTGGACCCGCTGCCCTCGCTGGTGCTGATCATCGACGAGTTCTCCGAACTCCTCACCGCCAAGCCGGACTTCATCGAGATGTTCATCCAGATCGGCCGGATCGGCCGGTCGCTGGGGGTGCACCTGCTGCTGGCCTCGCAACGCCTGGAGGAGGGCAAGCTGCGCGGCCTGGACACCTACCTCTCCTACCGGATCGGTCTGCGCACCTTCTCGGCGGCCGAGTCGCGGGCGGCGATCGGGGTGCCGGACGCCTACCACCTGCCGCCGGTGCCGGGCGTCGGGTACCTCAAGTTCGGCGAGGACGTGATGGACCGGTTCAAGGCCGCGTACGTCTCGGGGCCCTACCGGGCGCCGGGGCAGCAGCGGTCGACCGGCGGGCGGCGGGTGAACGCCCGCCCGGTGCTGTTCACCGCGGCCCGGGTGGAGCCGCCGGAGCCGGCGGTGGAGGAGGAGGCGCCGCTCGCCCCGGAGCAGGACGACGCGCTGGTCGACACCGTGCTGGACGTGTTCGTGCAGCGGATGACGGGCCAGGGCCCGGCCGCGCACCAGGTGTGGCTGCCGCCGCTGGAGGAGGCGCCGAGCATGGACCACCTGCTGCCGCCGCTCCAGGTGGTGCCGGAGCGCGGGCTGACCGCGCCCGGCTTCCCGGCGGGCCGGCTGCGGGTGCCGATCGGCATCGTGGACAAGCCGCGCGAGCAGAAGACCGACGTCCTGGAGGTCGACTACGCGGGGGCGGCCGGCCACGGCCTGGTCGTGGGCGGCCCGCGCTCGGGCAAGTCGACGGTGGTGCGCACCACGGTGGCCTCGTTCGCGCTCACCCACACCCCGCGGGAGGTGCAGTTCTACCTGCTGGACTTCGGCGCGGGCAGCTTCCAGTCGCTGGCCGGGCTGCCGCACGTCGGCGGGGTGGCCGGGCGCCTGGACGTCGACAAGGTGCGCCGGATGGTCTCCGAGGTGCACGGGGTGCTGAACCGGCGCGAGGAGCTGTTCCGGGCCGCCGGGATCGACACCATCGGCACCTACCGGGCCCGCCGGGCGGCCGGGCAGCTGCCGGACGAGGCGTTCGGCGACGTGTTCCTGGTGATCGACGGCTGGAACACCTTCAAGCAGGAGTTCGAGGTGCTGGAGCCGGTGATCGGCGACATCGCCCAACGCGGCCTCGGCTACGGCGTCCACCTGGTCATCACCGCGGCCCGGTACGCGGAGGTGCGCCCGGCGCTGAAGGACCTGCTGCAGAACCGGACCGAGCTGAAGCTCGGCGACCCGATGGAGTCCGAGGTGGACCGCCGGGTGGCGCAGAACGTCCCGCCGCTGGCCGGGCGCGGCATCACCCCGGAGCGGCTGCACTTCCTGTCCGGCCTGCCGCGGCTGGACGGCTCCTGCGCGGTGGACGACCTCCAGCACGGGGTGGCCGGCCTGGTCGCCGCCGTCGACGGGGCCTGGACCGGGCCGCGCGCGCCGCAGGTGCGGATGCTGCCGGCCGTCCTGGACGGGAACTCGCTGCCGAAGGGCTTCGAGCGCCCGGAGCGCGGGATCGCCTTCGGCGTGGACGAGGCCGAGCTGGCACCGGCCTTCGTGAACTTCGAGACCGACCCGCTGTTCATCGTCTTCGGCGACACCGAGTCGGGGAAGTCGGCGCTGCTGCGGATGCTGGTCAAGCAGATCACCGAGCGGTACACCCCGGACCAGGCGGGCATCGTGGTCGGCGACTACCGGCGCGCGCTGCTGGGCGCCGTGCCGCCGGAGTACCTGGTGGAGTACGCGGCCGCGCAGCCGGCCATGGCGGCCATCGTGGACATGCTGCGCGGGGCCTGCGCGCGCCGCCTGCCCGGCCCGGACGTCACCGCCGAGCAGCTGCGCAACCGCAGCTGGTACAGCGGCAAGGACATGTTCGTGATCGTGGACGACTACGAGCTGGTCGCGACGGGCTCGGGCAACCCGCTGGCGCCGCTGGCGGAGTTCCTGCCGTTCGCCCGGGACATCGGCCTGCGGGTGATCGTGGCCCGCAGCGCGGGCGGCGCCGGCCGCTCGCTGTACGAGCCGGTGCTGCAGCGGATGCGCGAGCTGGGCGGGCAGGGCGTGATCCTCTCCGGCAACCGGGACGAGGGCGCGCTGCTGGGGACGGTCAAGCCGATGCCGCTGCCGCCGGGGCGCGGGGTGTACGTGTCGCGCCGGGCGACCGGCGGGCAGATGGTCCAGACGGGCTGGCTGCCGCTGGTGTGACGGCACCGGCGCACCGCGCCGGCGGCTACGGACAGTGATCGAGGGGTCGGGCTCACGGGAGCCCGGCCCCTTTCGCGTCCCAGGTGTCGAAACGTTACCTAGATCTTTCCGGCGCGGGGCTGCGGTTCCCGCACCCCGCCCGGGGGTTGCGGCCACACAGGGGGGCGCCTGGGCGTATCGCCGTCCGACTCCACGGACACCTTTGAAAGGTGGCTTGCAACACTCTGTTCACCTTGGATTCAGTTGCAATGTGGCAGAGGTAACAAGTCGGGCAAAGCTCGCAATGACCGTACGTGATCATCGGATCGCATGTCTATGCCCTTCCGCGCAACGGATTCCGAAGCATTTCGGCCATTGACGCAATCAATACGCCCAGGTTCCATTGCGACCCAGGAGCGACCCCACCAGAACCCCGAGCAGACAGCCAGCGGAGGCGATACCGCTCCCACCCACAGGACCGCACAGAGCCGATCGGAAGCCACATGACCGACACGCTTCGCCCGCCACGCGCCGCGACCCCCGCGACGGCCGACACCGCCGCCGCCGCGCCCCAGCAACTCAAGCGCTCGATCGGCGTGGTGGGCGGCACCCTGCTCACACTGTCCTGCGTCACCCCGGCCTCCACGCTCTTCGTGATCGTCCCGGAGCTGTTCTCCAGCATCGGCAGCGCCACCGCCCTGGCCATCGCCATCGGCACCGTGCTGTGCGTCGCCGTCGCGTTCTGCTACTCCGAGCTCGGCACCCTGATCCCCAGCGCCGGCGGCGAGTACGCGATGGTCGGCACCCTCGCCGGGCGGCTGGCCGGCTGGCTGGTCTTCGTGCTCTCGCTGATCGTCGTGATGATCGTCCCCTCGGTCATCGCCCTCGGCACCGCCGACTACCTCGCCCCCGTGCTGCACCTCGACAAGGCCATGACCGGCGCCGCCGTGATGCTCGCCGCCACCCTGGCCGGCCTGCTCGACCTGCGCGCCAACGCCTGGATCACCGGCGTCTTCCTGGTGCTGGAGGTCATCGCGGCCGGCGTCGTCTCGGTGCTCGGGTTCTCCCACGCCAACGGCGACGCCCCCAGCCTGCTGCACGGCGTGGTCACCGGGGACGGCGGCGCCACCACCACGGTGAGCATCGGCGCCATCGTCGGCGCGCTCGGCATCGCCCTGTTCATCACCCAGGGCTTCTCCACCGCCGTCTACCTCTCCGAGGAGCTGGAGAACCCCCGCCGCAACGTCTCGCGCACCGTGCTGTGGACGCTCGGCATCTCCTCCGCCGTCATCCTGGTCCCGGTCGTCGCCATCACCATGGGCGCCCCCGACCTCCAGACCCTGAGCTCCGGCGACATCTCCGGCATGGTCACCGCCTGGAGCAACTCCGCGGTCGGCACCTTCATCAGCCTCTGCGTCGCGCTGGCGATCATCAACGCCGGCATCGTCATGGTCATCCAGAACTCCCGGGTCCTGTTCGCCTCCGCCCGTGACAAGGCCTGGCCCGAGCCGGTCAACAAGGCCTTCGGCACCCTCGGCCGGTTCGGCTCCCCGTGGGTCGCCACCCTGGCCGTCGGCCTGCCCGGCGCCGCGCTCTGCTTCGTCAAGGGCGCACTGCTCAGCAACATCACCGGCGTCGCCGTCACCGGGATGTACCTGCTGGTCGCGATCGCCGCGCTGCTCTCCCGCCGCGCCCACCACAAGCACGCCGCCGCCTGGCGGATGCCGCTGTGGCCGGCCGTCCCGGTGGTGCTGATCGCCGTCCTCGTCTACGTGATGACCCAGCTGGACACCGAGCCCCTGCTGTGGACCGGCGGCATCACCGCCGCCGCCACCCTCTACTGGCTGTTCTACCTGCGCCCCCGCCAGGACACCCGCTGGGTGATCAGCCTCCCCGAGGACCAGCAGCCCTGACCCCCACCCCTCCCCCACACGGCAGTGCCCCGGGCTCCCCCTCGCCCGGGGCACTGCCACGTCCGCACCGCTACTTCTTCAGCTTCCACACCGGCGCGGTGGCGATCGCCTCCAGCTGGTCGTTGCTCAGCGCCGGGGTGCTGCGGGTCGCCGGGGTCTGCTGGGTGCCGCTGTTGAACGCGCTGATCACCACCCGCAGGCCGTCCGCGTGCAGGGTGTCGACGGTCCACATGCCCGGGTTGGAGCCCCGCTTGCCGACCACCACCCTGGTGCCGTCCGGCTGTGCCCGGGCACTGCCGAACAGCTCCTCCTTGGTCTTGTCGTCGCGGGACCAGTCCTGCACGTTGATCTGCACCATGGACTTGCCCTTGCCGTCGTCGACCACGAAGTCCGCGTAGCCAGGCTGTCCCCCGGTCTCCGTCTCGGTCAGCCCGGACGGCAGCAGCTTGGCGACGATCGCCAGGATCTCGTCCTTGCCGTACTCCTTGCCGTTGTCCGGCCCCGGCTCCGACCGCGGCTCGGGGAACTTGGCGATGATCCCGTCCCAGGCCTTGTCGGTGACGACCGCCCTCAGCTGCTCCGGCGACAGCGGCGGCGTCCGACGGCTGTCCGGTGCGCCCTTCTCCGCCTCGGCGTTCCACTCCGTCAGCTCGATCACGCGGCCGTCGGCGCCGCCCAGCCAGGCGGACCACCTCTTGGTGCCGGCCTGCTTGTTCGGGTACTCGTAGCCCTGGAACAGGGTCAGCTTGCCGCCGCCCGGCAGGCCCGCGCTGGTGCAGGCGTCGTACGGGACGAGCTTCCGGTCCGGGCAGCCGTTCTCCGTCAGGACCGGGCTGCCGGCCCCGACCCGGTTGACCGAGACCGCCATCGCGGCCCTGCCCCGACCATCGTCGAAGACCAGCGTGCCGCCCTGGCGTTGACCGGCGTTCTCGTCGCTGGTCCGGCCGCCCGGCAGCAGGCCCCGCAGGGTGGCCAGCACATCCTCGCCGGTGACCTCGCCCGGCTCCGCGGAGGAGGCCGCCGCGACCGGGGCCGCCGAGCCGCTCCCGCTGCCGCCGGCGGTGCTCGGGGCGGCCGCGGGCACCGCACTCGGGCGCGGCGAGGAGCCGGTGAGGTACACCGCGCCGGTCCCCACCAGGGCCAGCGCGGCCGCGCCGCCCACCACCGCGGCGGTCGAGCGGCGGCGCCAGCGTCGGCGGCCGCGCTGGTACCCGCCCGCGAGCAGGTCGGACGGCTCGGTGCGGAAGCCCTCGCCCGTACGGGTGAGGGCGTAGAGAAGATCGTCCTCGAACTTGTCCGGTTCGGACATGGGTGGTCACCGTCTCCTTGCGTCACGAAATTGCGTCACGGGTTGCGTCACGGGTTGCGTCACGGACTACGAGCAGTGGTCAGCGAGCGGCGAGCTCGGCCAGCGAGTCGCCGAGCAGGCCGCGCAGCCGGTCCAGCGCCCGGGTGGTGCGGGTACGGACCGCCCCCAGGGAGGAGCGCAGCACCTCGGCGGTCTCCGCGACGCTGCGGTCCTCCCAGTAGCGCAGCACCAGGACCGCGCGGTCCTTGGGCGGCATCCGGCCGAGGGCGTCGAGCAGGGTCATCCGCAGCGCGCCGTCCGCCTCCCGCGCCTCCGACTCGGGCACCGCCCCGATGGGGCGCTCGGTGCTGGAGCGGCGGCGCTGCTGGGCGAGGAAGGTGCGCACCATCACCGTGTGGGTGTAAGCGGCCGGGTTGTCGATCCGGTTCCGGCCGCCGGTCCAGGCGCTGCGCCGCCAGAGCACGTACATCCGGCTGAGGGCCTCCTGGACGAGGTCCTCGGCGTAGTGGGTGTCGCCGCTGGTCAGCAGGCAGGCCGAGCGGTACAGGTGGCCGGTGCGGCCGGACACCAGCTCCAGGAACCCGGCGTCCTCGGCCTCCCGGCCCGCCCCGATCCACCCCATGCCCGCCACTCCCCCGTGTCCCCGCTCCCCGACACTCCTTGGATGCGGTGAGCGGCCCACGACGTTACAGCCGTTCCGGAGGATTCTTCCGCGCACTCCCCGGGCACCGGGCGGGTGCTGCGCACACGGATCAGTCGGCGGACCTGCGGCGCAGGTCGCGCAGGACGACGCCGCCGCCGATGAGCAGCGCGACCAGCAGCGCCCCGATGCCGAGGACGTACGTCGCGGTGCGGCCGTCGCGGTCGGCCTGGGTCTCGCCGAGGCCGACCGGCCGGGGCACGATCGGGGCGGCGGCCAGTCGGACGGGGGCGTCCGGGGTGGCGGTGAACGGCGCGCTCTCGGGGGCCTTGGTGACGGCCCTGACCGGGTCGACCACGCCCCAGCCGACGAACCGGTCCGGATCGCGCTGGGTGCGCTGGGCGGTCTGCTCGATCCAGGCCCGCACCTGGGCCGGCTTCCAGTTCGGGTGGGCGCCGACCAGCAGCGCGACGAGCCCGGACACGTACGGGGCGGAGAAGCTGGTGCCGTTGTCGACGCACTGGCCGCCCCTGGGGACGGTGGAGAGCATGTCGACGCCGGGTGCGGCGACCTTCACGAAGGAGCCGTACTGGGAGAACGGGGCGCGCTCGTTGTTGCGGTCGGAGGCGCCGACGGCGAGCACGGTCGGGAAGGCGCCGGGGTAGGTGTCGCCCTCCTTGCCGTCGTTGCCGGTGGAGGCGACCACCACGACGCCGCTGTCCTCGGCGGCCTGGACGGCGGCCTTCAGCTCCTGGTACCCGCCGAAGCCGGCGGCGCCGGCACCGCGGACGTCCTGGGAGATGTTGATGACCTTGGCCTTGGCCCTGACCGCCTCGTTGACGGCCTGGACCAGGGTGGAGACGTCGCCGTTGCCGTCGCTGTCGTTCTGGCGGATCGACAGGACGGTGGCGTCGGGGGCGAGCCCGACGAAGCCCGTCCGGTCGTAACGGCGGGCGGCGATGATGCCGGCCACCTTGGTGCCGTGGCCGACCGGGTCCTCCTTGGAGCTGCCCGGGACCTTCTCCTTGGTCTCCCGGTTCACCACCAGGTTGGAGCCCTCCAGGACCTTGCCCGCCAGCTGCGGGTTCTGGTCGTCCACGCCGGTGTCGATGACCGCGACGGTCACCCCCGCGCCGGTGGTCCGACCGCCCTGCCACAGCTCGTCCAGCAGCAGGCGCTGCAGCGACCACGGCACGGTCGGCACGTCGGGCGCGTTCTTCGGGCAGTCGCCCGCGGCGGCCAGCCCTGGTCCGCTGTCCGCGTGCGCCGGGGCGGCGAGCGGGCCACCCAGCACGGCGAGCGCGGCCAGTGCCGCGGCCGCCTTCCGGTACCCGCGTCCGGACACCCTGCCACCCCTCATGTCGTCCACCCGTGCCGCGCACCGAAGGGCGGGTGCCCGGAGTCCGAGCACCCGCCCCCTCACGTTCCCGCTGGGGAACGCGTGGTCAGCTGTTCCCCCACAGCTTGGCGTTGTTGTTCTCGGTCGTCCGGTAACTCTGCGCGGCGCCGTCCAGCGAGGAGGCGATCTGCGTGCAGACCTTCTGCAGGTCGGCGGCGCGCGCGTCCCACTGGGTCTGGTGGGCCTGGTAGCCCTGCTGGGCCGCGCCCTGCCAGCTGGACGCGATGCGGTTGACGTCGCCCTTGAGGTCGTTCAGCAGGTGGTCGATGCGACCGGCCGAGGCGCGCACTTCCTCGGCCGCGTGGTGGACGGTCTCGAAGTTGACGAGGATGTGGTCGGACACGATGTCTCCCTTGACGAGGATGCGGAGCACCCCGCGCTCAGCCGCGGGCGCCCCACCGAGCGGAAGGTCGGAACAGAACGGTGATCAGCGCGGTGCGGCTGATCAGCCCTGGGCGTTGGAGAACAGCGCCTTCTGCTCTTCCTCGGTGCTCGCGTAGTGCTTGGTGGTCAGCTCGATCGCGTGCTGGATCGCGGTGAGCGACTCCTTCAGCTTCGCGATGTCGGTGTTGACCTGGTCCTGCAAGGCCTTGTAGGCGTTCGCCGCCTGGCCCTGCCAGCCGCCGGTGATGCCATCGACCGTGCTGATGAGCTTCTGCCGCTCAGCCTCGATCTTCCCGATCGCGTCCTCGATCCGCTTGGCGAAAGCCAGCATCTCCTGAGCCGTCATCGTGAACTGACCCTGAGCCATGCTCCACCATCCCCCATGAGACAGACATTGCGTGTACGGAGGGCAGCGCGGCCCGACCGTCCCATCACCCTAGTGATGTCCAGGAGCACTGTAGTCGGCACACGCAGCTCACCCAACACCGAACTCGGCGCAGTTACCAGACCATGACACTGAGGCCAATTCCGTTGCCGGGCTTGGTCGATCAGGCGTTCTGCGGCTGGGCGGCGCTCTTCGCCGTCAGCGGCGGGCCGGCCGGAACGAGGTCCGACCACTCGTGCGGCACCGGGAGCGGCTGGAGCTCCTTGTAGCCCAACCGGGCCTGGTTGGCGCCCGATTCGTCCTGCGGCGGCTGCTGGTCCGGCGTGGTGGCGCCCGGCTGCGGGGTGGGCGTCTTCGGGGCGCCGCCCTGGCCCGGCTGCGCGCCCTGGCCCGGCTGTCCGCCCGCACCCGGCTGCGCGCCGGGCGGGGTGGTGGCGCCGCGACCACCGTCGCCGTTGGCCGGCACCGAGTAGCGCAGACCGGTCTCGGTGATCAGGAAGTCGGTGCCGGAACCGCCCGCCGCGTTGTCCAGCGCGCGGTAGAAGAGGCCGTGCCCGGGCGTCACGTACGCGGCGCCCGCGCCGTTGTTGTACGGCGCCGGGTAGGACGTCCCGGCCCAGACGCTGCGCCGGGGCGTGCGGCCGTCCTCGGCGACGCCGTCGAAGGTGCTGCACACGACCAGGCGCGCGTCCTGCCGGTCCTGCCAGTTGTTGGCCGGCGCACCGGACTTCAGCGGCCAGTCGTCCCCGGTGCTCGGCAGCCGGACGTCGTTGCCGAGCTTGGCGTGGTCGGCCGGGGTCATCTCGTCGCTGCGCGGCCGCTTGTCGCCGTCGTACTTGTAGAGGTCCTGGTAGTCCGGGTTCTGCCGGATCAGCTCCGCCTGGAACGGCGTCACCAGGTAGAGCCGGTCCTTGCCGACCACGTAGTGGCGGTCCTGGTAGTGCACCAGCCGGCCGATCCGGCGGTCGGCCTGGTTGCCCAGCTCCACCGAGGAGTTGGGGTTCGGGCTGTCCGCCACCCCGTCGACCTTCGGGAAGGTGATCGGGCTGCCGGTCACCAGGGTGTCCAGCCACTCGCGCTTGACGCGCTGCGGCACCGCGTTGGGCCCGAAGACCGCGGTGATCAGCGACTTGCGCTCCTTGTCGTCCGCCTGCGGCGAGCCGATGCCGTGCTTGCGGCCCTGCGCGTCGACCAGGAACACCTTCGCGTCACCCGGCCTGGCCGCGGGCTGGCCCGGCGCCGGCTGCGCGGATACCTGCTGCTCGTCCGCCTGCTGCACCAGCAGCAGCTGGTCCTGGCCGAGCATCCGGTCCTTGCCCGCCAGCGCCGCCGCGTCCGGGCCCGCCGCCACGAACACCGCCTGGTTGACGGTCTCCTGCTTGTCGTCCGAGCCCGGGCGGTCGCAGACCGACCACTTCATCGGCTTGTCCGCGTTGTCCCTCGTCGGCAGCTTGTCCGGCGCGTACGGGATGCCGATCGTCGGGCCGTGGTTGGGGTAGCTGTCGAGCACCCCGTCGTCGACCACCACCACCTTGGCGTCGGCCGGCAGCACCAGCCGCGCCGAGGACATGTTGAGCACCTGGTGCAGCCGCTTGGTCCGGCCGTCCGGGTCGGTCAGCACCACGTACCGGGTGGTCGACTTCTTGCCCTGGACGACGTTCTTGCCGTCGTCCCAGTGCAGCGGCGCGCTCGGTTTGAACACCCCCCACAACCCGAACCCGGCGACGATCACCGCCCCCACCAGCACGCTCGGCAGCACCGCCTTCACCGGGCGCGGCGCGTCCTCGTCGCTGCCGCCGCCACCGGGCAGCAGGAACGCCCCCACCGTGCGCTTGCGGGCGAAGGTGTACGCGTTCAGCTCGTCCCGGCGCGATGCCATCCTCGTCGTCCCCCTCGTCAGACACTGTCGGACCGGCCTGCACCGCCCCCCGCACCCGCCGGGCGGGAACCCGTACGAACCCTCTACGATGCGGCAGCAGACGGTGAGTACGGTACGGGTACGGTCCGCGCACCGGCCAGCCGGGCCGCGGCAACTGATCAGAGAGGGTCACCCGGGGGATGCCAAGCCAGACCGCTCCAGGACGCCGCGGACCGGCAACGGGCGGGAGGTCGCGCCGCTCCGGCCGGGCGCAGCGCGGCGGCCCCGCGCCCGGGACCGCGCCCGGGCAGCCACTGCCGCCCGTCGGCGAGAGCAGCGGCCGTGACGAAGGCGGTCGCGGGCCCGTCCTGCTCCGGATCAACCCCCGGCCCGGGCTGCTCGGCGGGCGGCTGAGACTCCAACAGCTCGTCCTGGTCGAGGTAGCGGCCGCGCTGGTCGCGGTGGGCTGGACGATCAGCCGGCCGGTCGCCGCCGGCTTCGGCGCGGTCGCGCTGGTCCTGGTGGTGCTCGCCGTGATCCCGCTGCGCGGCCGGACCATCCCCGAACTGCTACGAGTGCGCGCCGCCCTCAAGTCCCGCCGCCGGCAGGCCCGCGGCACGCTGCCGCCGGCCGGCACCGACCCGGCACTGGCCCCCGCCCTGGAACTCGAACCGGCGCTGCGCACCTGCACCCACGCCACCGAGGCCGACCTGGGCGGCCGCCCGGTCCGCCGGGAGACCGGCATGGTCGGCGACGGCACCTTCCTCAGCTCGGTGCTGCTCGTCCAGGCCAAGGACCAGCCGCTGCGCCCGGTGCGCACCGCGCTGCCGCTGCCCCTGGACGTGATCTGCTCGGCGCTCCAGGTCGACGACATCACCCTGGAGTCGGTGCAGCTCGTCCAGCACACCCAGCCGGCCCCGGCCCCGCACCTGCCCGAGCAGTCGCTGGCCGCCCGCGCCTACCGCGAGCTGCCGGACGGCACCGCCACCCCCGGGCTGCGGCTGACCTGGGTGGCGCTCAAGCTCGACCCGGAGCGCGCCGCGGCCGCCGTCCGGGCCCGCGGCGGCGGCGAGGAGGGCGCCCGCAAGGCGCTGCAACGGGTGACCGACCAGCTGGCCGGGCGGCTCAACAGCGCCGGGTTCAACGCGACCGTGCTGGACGAGCGCGAGCTGATCGCCGCGCTGGCCATCTCCACCTGCGCCAACCCGCTCGCGGTGGCCGGGCGCCAGGGCACCGGCAGCGGCGGCGGCACCACCCGCCGCACCCAGGAGGGCAGCCGGTTCTGGCGGATCGACGACCGCTGGCACAGCACCTACTGGATCTCCCGCTGGCCGCAGCTCAGCCGCCCCGGCGGCTCGCCCGGCCGGATCGCCGCACCCGACCTGGTCAACCTGGTCACCGGCTCCCCCGCGCTGGCCAGCACCTTCAGCCTGACCGCCGGGCGCGGCACCGGCGGCTCGGTGACCGTCAGCGGGCACCTGCGGGTGACCGGGCGCAGCGAGAGCGAGGTGACGCAGGTCGGCCGCCAGGTGGAGGCGCGGGCGCAGGGCGCCGGACTCGGCCTGGTCCGGCTCGACCTGGAGCAGGCCCCCGGGGTGCTCGCCACCCTGCCGCTGGGAGGAGCGTCCTGATGGCGTACCAGACCTATCCGGCCCCCGGCCCGCAGCACGGCGCCGAACGGCCCCGGGCGCGGTCCCGGATCCTGCCCGGCTTCGGGCTGCGCGGCCCGCGCCGGGAGAAGCACGTGCTCGACGCCGCGGACCTCGGGGCGCTGGCCTTCCCGGTCGGCGACGACGGCGTGGTGATCGGCGTCGACCCGCAGGGGCTGCCCGCAGTGCTCGGCCTGTTCCGGCCCAGCGCGTACGACCTGGTGCTGGTCGGCGGCGTGTGGACGGCGCAGGTCATCGCGCTGCGGGCGGCCGCGATCGGCGCCCGGGTCGCGGTGGAGACCGCGCGCGGGCAGCTGTGGGGCCCGCTGGCGCAGGCCGCGGGCGGCGGGCAGCCGTGCGTGACGGTCCACCAGGTCGGCCGACTCGGCCCGCAGGGCGCCTCGGTGGCCTCACCGGTCCTGGTCGTGCGCGACCTCGGCGCCCGCCCGCCGCGCAGCCGGCTCTCCGCCGCGCCCTGGCAGACCACCCTGACCCTGCTGCCGTACCTGGGCCCGAACGCGGCCCGGGTGCTCAACGCGGCCGACCTGGTGGGCGTGCAGCGGGTCTCCCCACAGGAGGCGGAGCTGACCGGCCGGGTGCTGTCGCTCCCGCCGGAGGACGTCGCCGCGCTGCCCACCCTCGGCGACGACCTCACGCTGTGGGCCACCCGGATGCGGCGCCAGTACGTGCGGGCCGTGGCCGGGCAGGCCGAGCAGCAGGTTCTCGGCGGTCCGCGCCGGATGGACTGAGCGGCGGCGCCGGGCCCGGGGGGCCGCTCCGGATCCGACGCCGCCTTCAACGGGGGTTGCCGCACGGCCTAGTCTTTGATGCGGCAACGGCACCGCTGAACAAGCGGCGGCGAACACGAGGGAGCCCTAGTGAGCAGCGATCGGGACGGCGTCTACGTCGGCGACAACGCGGCAGAGGACGACGACGACTGGTCCGACGCGCCCGACTACACTCCCCCGTCCTGGTACGTGCAGACGGACGCCTCGGCGGCCCCGGCGGTGCAGGCTCCGACGGCCCCGGCCCCGGTCCTGCAGGCTCCGACGGCGGCGCAGGCTCCGCAGGCCGCCGCTCCGGCGCCGGTGCCCGCCCAGGCCCCGACGCCGGCTCAGGCGCCCGTGCCCGCGCAGCCCGTACCCGTGCCGCCCGTGCCGCCCGCACAGCCCGTCCAGGCCGAGGCGCAGCACGTCCCGTTCCCGGCGTCCGCCCCTGCCCAGGCCCCCGCCCCCGCGTTCGAACAGCCACCGGCCGTCGCCCCGGGCTGGCCGGCGGAGGTCCCGGCGCAGCCGCAGCCCGCCCCGGCCCCGCAGCCGCCGCACCCGGCCCCGGTCTCGGCCGCGCCGCCGGCGCAGCCCGCCCAGCCGGTCCCGCCGCAGACGTACCCGCAGCCGCCCGCGCAGCACCTGCCCCCGCAGCAGCCGCTGCCGCCGCAGGACGCGCAGTCCGCCGCCGCGTGGGCCGCCCAGCAGGCCGCCGCCCAGCCGCAGCCCGCACAGCCGCAGCAGCCGGCCCCGCTGTCCGCGCCGGTGGATCCGCGCCAGGGCGGCTGGCCGCAGCCCCCCGCCTACCCGCAGTCGGCCCAGCCCCAGCCGCACGAGTACCAGCCGTTGCTGCCGGGCTCGCCGCACGAGCAGTCCGGCGGGGTGCAGCCGTGGCCGCCGCAGAGCGCCGTCGCACCGCCGCCGGTCGCGTTCCCGCATTCCGCCGCCCCGCAGCCGCCCGTGGCGCACGGTGCGCCACTCGGCTACACCGCCGCGGTCGAGCTGTCCTCGGACCGGCTGCTGCGCAGCCAGCCCAAGCAGCAGCGCCAGCAGCCGCGGTTCCAGTTCGGCGGCAAGGCGGCGGCCGCCGAGAAGTCGCGCAAGCTGGAGATCATCCGCACCCCGGTGCTGAGCTGCTACCGGATCGCCGTGATCAGCCTCAAGGGCGGGGTCGGCAAGACCACGACCACCACCGCGCTCGGCGCGACCCTGGCCAGCGAGCGCCAGGACAAGGTGATCGCGATCGACGCCAACCCGGACGCCGGCACCCTGGGCCGCCGGGTCAAGCGCCAGACCGGCGCGACCATCCGCGACCTGGTGACGGCCATCCCGCACCTGCGCAGCTACATGGACATCCGTCAGTTCACCTCGCAGGACCTCAACTCGGGCCTGGAGATCCTGGCGAACGACGTCGACCCGGCGGTCTCGACCACGTTCAACGACTCGGACTACCGCCAGGTCATCGACGTGCTGGGCCGCCAGTACCCGATCGTCCTGACCGACTCCGGCACCGGCCTGCTGTACAGCGCGATGCGCGGGGTGCTGGACCTCGCCGACCAGCTGATCATCGTCTCCACCCCCAGCGTGGACGGCGCCTCCAGTGCCTCGACCACCCTGGACTGGCTCTCCGCGCACGGCTACGCGGACCTGGTGCAACGCAGCATCACGGTGGTCTCCGGGGTGCGCGAGACCAGCAAGCTGATCAAGGTCGAGGACATCGTCGCGCACTTCCAGACCCGCTGCCGCGGGGTGATCGTGGTGCCGTTCGACGAGAGCCTGGCGGCCGGCGCCGAGGTCAACCTCGACATGATGCGGCCCAAGGTCCGCGAGGCCTACTTCGAGCTGGCCACCCTGGTCGGCGAGGACATCGTCCGGGCCCAGCAGGCCGCCGCCCAGCAGTCCGGGTGGCAGCAGCAGGCGCAGGCCACGCCGTACCCGCCGCAGCCACAACCGCAGCCACAGCCGTATCCGGGTCAGGCCGGTCAGGCCGCTCAGCCCGCCCCCGGGGCGCCGTGGGCGCCGCAGCCCGGCCAGGCCCCGCCGCCGCCCCCCGGCTACGGCTACCCGCAGCAGCCGCCCGCCCCCACGGCCTGGCCGCAGCCGGGCGCCCAGCAGCAGCCGGCCCCGCAGCCGGGCCCGGGCTACGGCTACCCGCCCGCCCAGGGCCAGCCGCCGCAGCCCGCCCCGCCGTCCCAGCCCACCTCGCCGTCCCCGCCGGACGGCTACCAGCCGCCGCCCGGCTACGGCCACCCGCCGCAGCCCCCGCAGTGACGCCGAAGGGCCCGCCGACCAGGTCGGCGGGCCCTTCCCCGTGCTGCGGCAGTGCTCAGACGCCGTCGGTCAGCTCGCGGGCCTGCTTGACGTCGTCGGCCATCCGGTCGAGCAGCGCGTCGATGGAGTCGAACTTCTCCATCCCGCGCAGGTAGGCCAGGAAGTCCACGGCCACGTGCAGCCCGTACAGGTCCAGGCCGACCCGGTCGATGGCGTACGCCTCGACGGTGCGGGCGGTGCCGTCGAAGGTCGGGTTGGTGCCGACCGAGATGGCGGCGGGCATGCGCTCGCCGTCGGCGGTCAGCCAGCCCGCGTACACGCCGTCGGCCGGGATCGCGCTGTGCGGCACGGTCTCGACGTTGGCGGTGGGGTAGCCGAGCTCGCGGCCGCGCTGCGCGCCGCGCACCACCACGCCCTCGACCCGGTGCGGGCGGCCCAGCACCTCGCCGGCGCCGGCCATGTCGCCGGTCTCGACCAGCCGCCGGGTCAGGGTGGAGGAGAACGGCTCGCCGGCCCCGGCGGCGCCGCTCACCTGGAGGTCGACCACCTCGACGTCGAAGCCGGCCGAGCGGCCCAGCTCGGTGAGCAGCGCGACGTCCCCAGCGGCCCGGTGCCCGAAGCGGAAGTTGGGGCCCTCGATGACGGCCCGGGCGTGCAGGGCGTCGACCAGGACCTGCTGGACGAAGGTCTCCGGCGACTCCTGGGACAGCTCCGGGGTGAACGGCAGCACCAGCACCGCGTCCACGCCGAGGCCCGCGATCAGCTCGGCGCGGCGCGCCTGCGGGGCGAGCAGCGGCGGGTGGCTGCCCGGGCGGATGACCTCGCGCGGGTGCGGGTCGAAGGTCACCACCACTGCGGGGAGGCCGAGTTCGCGGGCCCGCTCGACCGCCCGACCGATGATCAGCTGATGCCCGCGGTGCACCCCGTCGAACGAGCCGATGGTGACGACGCTGCGTCCCCAGTCAGCGGGGATCTCCTCCAAGCCACGCCAGCGCTGCACCCTGACCGCTCCTTGTTCCGTACGGCGCGTACCCTCTGTACGCTCAAACGCTCAAACCCGAACCCCTATAGCGTGCCATGCGCCTGCTCCTGCTCCGGCACCGGAATACGGGTTGGGCGCACCGGCGGGTGCGCGGCGCGCCCGGGCACGGTCCGCTCCGCCTCGGCGGCCGCGTACTGCGGGTCGCGGCCGGCCGCCGCCAGGGCCCGCATCCGGGCCAGCCGGGGACCGTCCGGCGCGGTCGGGGCGGCGTCCCGCGGCCACTGGGCGAGCAGCTGCGCGAACGCCGCCGAGCGGCCGGCCCAGCGCACCAGCAGTTCGTCCGCGCGCGGCAGGCCGGGGGTCGCCCGGGCCAGCACCGCGCGGGCCCGGGCCGGGTTCTCGGCCGCGCAGTGCTCGGCCAGCCGCTCCACGGCCGCGGTCAGCACCGCCGGGTCGGTCTCGATGGCGAGCAGGGTGTCCAGCAGTTCGCAGCGCAGCGCGTCCGCTGCCGGGTCGGCCACCGGGACGGACAGCACCTGGGCGAACGGCCTCCGCACGCCCGCCGTCCGGGCGGCCAGCGCGCCGCCGAGCAGCACCCGCAGCTCCAGCCGGGCGGCCGGGCCGCCGGTCGCGGCGCGCTCCAGGCGGCGGCCCAGGTAGTCGACGGCGACCGGGCCGGCCAGGGCCGGGTGCTCGCGCAGCAGCCGGGCGGCCAGTTCGGCGCCCCGCCGGGTGGCCACCGGGGTGCGGGCGTCGGCGAGCACCCGCAGGGTCTCGGCGGCGGCTGCGCCGGGGGCCGCCAGCCGGTCGGCGAGCGCGGCCAGGACGGGTTCCGGGTCGCTCTCCAGGGCGGGGGCCAGCGCCCTGGGGGTGAGGAAGGCGTCGCCGCCCGCCCGGTGCAGGGCCAGCGCGGCGGGGAGGTGCTCGGCCCTGGTCGCCGGGTCGCCGACCAGCAGGGCGAGGGCGGCGCCGTGCAGGCCCGGTTCGTCCTCGCGGGCGAGCAGGGTCAGCGCGGTGAAACGCAGCAGTCCGGCGGCGGCGCCGACGGCGTGCGGGGCGGCGTGCAGGGCGTGCACGGCGGCGGCGACGTGCCGCTCGGGTCGCCCGTCGTGGCTCCAGCGGTCCACCGCCCGGCAGAGCGCGGAGGGCTCCTCGGTGGCGAGCACGGTGAGCAGTGCGTCCGCCCTCGGGTGCGCGGCGTCGGCCAGGGCGTCGGCCAACTCGTCCAGGGCGAGCCGGCGGTGGGCGTGCAGCAGGTCGTGGGCGAGGTCGGCGACGGTGTGTCCGGGGCGGCCGGGCAGGCCGCGCGGATCGTCGAACCAGGCGCAGAGCAGCGGGAACACCGCGACGGGGTCGGCGCGCAGCCGTTCGGCCACCGCGCCGAGGAACGGCTGCCCGGGCCCGTCGGCGGCCACCAGGCGGCGCAGCAGCGCGAGTTCGGTCTCGGCGGGCAGGCCGAGGCCGGTCCAGAACGCCGGGCCGAACGAGCCGAGCCCGTCCGCCGGGAGCGCGTCCAACCCGCCCTCGGCGACCGCCCGTTCGGCGATCCGACCGGCCAACTGGTCGAGCAGCGCCAGGTGTTCGGCCGGATCGGGGCTGGCGGCCAGCCCGGCGGTGAGCAGCCGGCCCGCCCACCAGGCCGGTTCGCTGCCGGGCGGGCGCAGGTCCAGGGCGCGCCAGAGCCGGTGCAGCCAGGGGTCCAGGGCGGGTGCGCCCCAGGCTTCGGCCAGTCGGCGCAGCGCGGCGGCGACCGGGCCGATCCGGTGCCGGGGGACGCCGCGCGGGGAGCCCTCCGCTGGCGCGCCCTCCAGCCCGTTCGCGGGTGAGGAGGGCGTGTCCGCGGCCTCGCCGAGCAGCAGCCCCAGCGCGGCGTCCAGGTCCAGGTGCAGGCCCTGCAGCCAGTCCGCGAACTCCCCGTGCGCGAACCGGAATCCGGGCCCGGCCGGGACGAACAGGCCCTCGGCGAGGACGGCCGTGGCCCAGCCGCCGGCTGCCGGGAACAGTTCCTCGAAGGTGGCCCGGCCCAGGCCGCCCGGCCCGGCGCCGAGCATCCGCCGGGCCGCCTCGTGCACCCGTCCGGCCACCGCGGCCGCCAGCCGCCGCACCCGCCCGTGGGAGGGCCCGGCCGGGCGAGCGGAGCTCCGGCGGTGGGCGCCCGGGCGGCGCTGCCGGCCGTCCTCGACCAGCCGCCCGGCCACCCGCAGGCAACGCAGGTCCAGGTAGGCGGCGAACAGTTCGCCCCGGCGGGCCGGCTCCCCGCGCAGGCCCTCCGCCCACAGCTCGCCGGCCAGCCGGACGGCCAGCGGGTGCCGCGCGTCGGCGTCGGCCGGCCAGCCCGGCGGCAGCCCGTAGCGGCGGCGTACCCGCTCGGCCGCCTCGGCGGGGAGCGGGCCGAGCCGGTGCCCGGCGAGGCTGGGGGCGCCCGGGCCGCCGCCGTCCATCCGGACGGTGGGGGCGCTGGCCAGGTCGCCGCCCGGCTCCGGCGGGTCCGGGTACCGGGCGTGGCCGGTGCCGCTGCCCCACTTCTCGGCCGCCAGCCGCACCCAGGCCTCCTCGCCGCAGGCGGTCAGCAGCCGCGCCCCGCAGCCGGTCAGCCAGTCCCCCGCGCCGCGCAGCCAGCGCGGGTCCAGCGGCGCCGGGGCCTCCTCGGGGCCGTCCAGGACCACCAGCAGCGGCCGCCCGGCCGCCGCGCACAGCGCCGCCACCGGTTCCGGCGCGGGCGCCGGGATGCCCAGCTCGGCCGCGACGGCGGCCAGCGCCCGTTCCACCGGGGCGGCGAGCGAGCGGTCCTCGGCGCGCAGGTCGGCGCCGCGCAGCCAGAGGGTGGGCAGCGGCCGGGCGCCGCCGGCGCGGCGGGCGGCGAGGGCGGCGAGTTCGGTGGAGCGCCCGCTGCCGGGGGCGCCGACCAGGGCGGTGACGGTGGCCTGCGGCTCGTCCCCGGCCAGTCCGTCGGGCCGGTCGACCCGGTCGGCGGCGAGCCCGGCCACCCGGCCCGGGCCGGCCCCGGCGGCGGCCAGCTGGGCCGCGGTCAGCCGCAGCACGCCGGCCAGGTTGAGCGCGGGCCCGTAGCCGGGCACGGCCGCGCCGTTGCGCGCCAGCAGTTCGGCCAGCGCCGGGGCGACCGCGACCGCGCCGCCGCCGGCCGGCACCGCCGGGAGCGCGCCGCCGTGCTGCGGCCCGCGCAGCGCGGGCACGGCCAGGGCCACCACGGCGCCGCTGCGGGCGTCCAGCACCGGCGAACCGGCCGGCACCACGACGCCGGCGACCACCGGCGGGTCGAGCAGCAGCACCCCGCCGACCCCGCCGCACCCGGCACCGGCGGCACCGAGCAGACCGCAGCGCAGCGCCACCACCCGCCCGTCCTCGCCGGCCAGCGCGGGCAGCAGCACCGCGCGCCCGGCCCCGAGGGCCGCGACGGGCAGCGGCGGCACGGGCAGCCCGCCGACCGCGTCGGTGCGCAGCAGGGCGAGCCCGTGCTCGGGCAGCGGCAGGACGGCGTCCGGGCCGAGCACCCTGGTCTGCCCGCCGGGGGTGTGCAGGACGATCCGGTCCAGGCCGGTGACGCTCTCGTGGGCGGTGAGGACGGTGCCCTGCGGGTCGGCGACGAACCCTAAGCCGTGCAGTCGCCCGTTGAGGTCGCGGATCCGCAGCAGGTACCGCCCCGGATCTCCCGCCACGCCGTCGCCGTCCAGGAATCCCGGCATTCGCACTGCCCTCCCCGCAGGCCGGACGGCCCGGGGGCGGGCTCGTCACGGCGACCTGCTCGCCGCCGGGGAGCCTGCCCGCCCGGGAGGCGGCCCCACCGCGCCTGCGCCGCTCACCACGGGCGTTCACCTCGCGCGCTCCCCCGGGCGGGTGACCCCTCCCTCGCCGGAACGAACCCCCGGACCTCGCCGGAACACCCCCTGAACGAGCGAAGCCCCTCCCGGGACGCCCCCCGAACGAGCGAAACCCCCGCCGGAAGACTCCCGACGGGGGTGACGCGTGCGCTGCGGGGCGTCAGCCGACGAAGACCGCGACCGGCTTCGCCTGCCCGTCCGTCTCCTCGACCAGCGCGAGGAAGCGCCCGTCCGGCCCGAACACCGCGATCGGCCCGTCCACGCCCAGCCCGGGCGCCTTGAGCCGGGCACCGTGCGACAGCTTCTCCGCCGCCGACTCGTCCAGGTCCCAGCGTGGGAAGGCGGCGGCCGCGGCCTCCCCGATCGGCAGCACCTGCAGCCCCGTCGGGGACTCGCCGGTGACCGCGGCCTCCAACTGCTCCAGGGTGCGCGCCGACTCCACCGAGTACGGCCCGACCCTGGTGCGCCGCAGCGCGGTGAGGTGGCCGCCGACGCCGAGCCCGGCGCCCAGGTCACGGGCCAGCGCCCGGATGTAGGTGCCGGAGGAGCACTCGACGGTCACGTCCAGGTCGATCACCGGCGTGCCGTCCTCGGCGAGCGCCGCGCGCTGCCCGTGCACGGTGAAGGAGTGGATCGTGGTGGGCCGGGCCGCGAGCTCGAAGTCCTCGCCCTCGCGCACCCGCGCGTACGACCGCTTGCCGTCGATCTTGATCGCGCTGACCTTGGAGGGCACCTGCATGATCTCGCCGGTGAGCGCGGCGATCCCGGCGTCGATCGCCTCCCTGGTCACCCCGTCGGCCGGGGCGGACGCGGTGACCTCGCCCTCCCGGTCGTCGGTGACGGTGGTCTGGCCGAGCCGGACGGTCGCCTCGTACGTCTTGGCGGTGAGCATCAGGTGGCCGAGCAGCCGGGTGGCCCGCTCGACGCCGATCACCAGTACGCCGGTGGCCATCGGGTCGAGCGTGCCGGCGTGCCCGACCTTCCGCGTCCCGGCCAGCCATCGCAGCTTGGCGACGACCCCGTGGGAGGTGATGCCCTCGGGCTTGTCGACGATCACCAGGCCGTCCGGGCCGGTGCCTTTGCGCTTCATCAAGTTCTTTCTCTAAAAAGCGGTCAAGAGATGATCAACGTACCGGTCGCAGCGCGCTCCGGAACCGTTCGACCACCGCGGCCACGTCCTCCCGGGCGCTGAACCCGGCCGCGAAGACGTGCCCGCCGCCACCCAGCTCCGCGCAGGCGGCCGCGACGTCCACCGCACCCTTGGAACGCGAGGAGCCCCGCAGCGTGCCGTCCGGGTCCTGCTTGAGCACCAGCGCCACCTCGGCCTCGGCCGGGCGGCGCAGGATGTCGATCAGCCCCTCGATCTCCTCGACCGTGACGCTGAACAGCACCAGGTCCTGGTACGGCACCCAGGTCCACACCAGGCCCAGCCCGCCGGCCGCGTCCGGCTCGTAGACGGCCCGGTCGAGCGCGCCCGCGAGCACCTTGAGGTAGCCGAAGGAGGAGGTGTCCCACAGCTGCCGGGAGATCAGGTCGTGCCGGATGCCGGTGGCCAGCAGCCGCCCGGCGAGTTCGTGGGTGGCGGGCGTGGTGGCCCGGTACTTGAACGAACCGGTGTCGGTGGCGACGCCGGTGTACAGGCAGGTGGCCAGGTCCTGGTCGAGTTCGACGCCGAGCCGGCGCAGCAGTTCGTCGACCAGGACGGCGGTGGCCGGCGCGGTCGGGTCGATCAGCTGGTGGGTGCCGAAGCCCGGATTGGAGGCGTGGTGGTCGATCACCACCAGCACCGGCGCGGCGAAGGCCTTGCCGTGCAGCAGGCCGAGCCGGCTCTCCGCGGCCACGTCGAAGCAGAGCACCAGCTCGGGGACGTCCGGCACCTCGACGGCCGGCACGATCAGCTCCTGGCCGGGCAGGAAGGCCAACGACTCGGGCACGATCTGCGGGTCGTCGCCGAAGGAGACCCGCACCCGCTTGCCGAGCCCGCGCAGCGCCAGCGCAGCCGCCAGCGAGGAGCCCAGGGCGTCGCCGTCCGGGCAGATGTGGCAGATCAGGTCGATCGAACGGGCCCGCCCGATCTCCGCCACCACCTGCTGCCAGAGCAGCTCGAAACCGCTCTCCTCGGTGCGCGGCCCCGGGAGCGCCACGAGGGCGTCCTCCACCGTGCTGGTGGAAGACGCCCCCGTGGTCGAACCGGCTCGCGAGGCGGCCTTCGCCGGCTCACCCGCCATGACTACTCGTCCTCGTCGTCACGCTCGGCCGCCGGAACCTTGTACGGGTCCGCCTCGCCGGCGTAGGTCGCGCCCGCGGCGGTGGTGCGCACCGCCGCGTCGATGGCCTTGGCCCGGTCGAGCAGGTCGTCGATGTTCCGGGCGTTGTCCGGCAGCGCGTCCGCGACGAAGGTCAGCGTCGGGGTGAAGCGCACCCCGATCTTGCCGACCTCGGAGCGGATCACGCCCTTGGCGCTCTCCAGCGCGGCGGCCGTGGCCTCGCGCTCGGTCTCGTCGCCGAAGACGGTGTAGAAGACGGTGGCCTCGCGCAGGTCCCCGGTCACCCGGGTGTCGGTGATGGTCACGAACCCCAGTCGCGGGTCCTTGATCCGCCGCTCCAGGGTCTGGGCGACGACCACCTGGATGCGGTCGGCGAGCTTGCGCGCCCTTGCGGTGTCGGTCACGTTGCCTCCTCGTGCAGTGGGTCCGGCATTCGGGTGAGCTACGCACCCTTCGGGGCCCACGCCCCAAAGTACCGGCCCGCGCCCGGCCTTGCGGGCGCTCTGGGTCCTGATCCGTGTGAGAACGGCGACTTCCGCCGATCGTCTCCACGGCTCTCATTCGTCGTCGTCGTTGTGGTACCTCCTCCTCGCGGAGAGGAGCTGCACCTCGGGGCGGCCGGCGACCAACCGCTCACAGCTGTCCAGGATCTCGGTGACGTACCCGGCATCGCCGGCCACCACCGCGAGGCCGATCTCGGCCCTGCGGTGCAGATCCTGGTTCCCGGTCTCGGCAGCGCACACGCTGTACTTGCGCTGCAGTTCGGCCACGATGGGCCGCACGATCGAACGCTTCTCCTTGAGCGAGTGGACGTCGCCCAACAGCAGGTCGAAGGTGAGTGTTCCCACGAACATGTATGACAGGTCTCGCCGACCTGGAAGGCCTCGGGGGGCAGCCCGGAACCGGGCTGCCGGTGCTACGTCTGAACGCTGCTGCATCTCGACTACCCCGGACCCTACACAGCGAGACCGGGGCCGGTCGACGGAAATACCACCCGTCGACCGGCCCCGGCTTTCACCGACTACGAACGCGGCTTCTCGCGCATCTCGTAGGTCTCGATGATGTCCTCGACCTTGATGTCGTTGAACGACCCCAGGGTGACACCGGCCTCGAAGCCCTCGCGGACCTCGGTCGCGTCGTCCTTGAAGCGGCGCAGACCCTCGATGGTGAGGCTCTCCACCACGACCTTGCCGTCGCGGATGAGGCGGGCCTTGGCGTTGCGGCGCAGCAGGCCCTCGCGGACGATGACACCCGCGATGTTGCCGAACTTGGAGGAGCGGAACACCTCGCGGATCTCCGCGGAGCCGAGGCGCACCTCCTCGTACTCGGGCTTGAGCATGCCCTTGAGGGCGTTCTCGATCTCCTCGATCGCCTGGTAGATGACCGAGTAGTACCGGACGTCCACGCCTTCCTTGTCGGCCGCGGTACGCGCACGGCCTTCGGCGCGCACGTTGAAGCCGATGATGATGGCGTCCGAACCCATCGCCAGGTTGACGTCGGACTCGGTGATCGCACCCACACCGCGGTGCAGGATGCGGAGCTCGACCTCCTCGCCCACGTCCAGCTTGACGAGGGCGTCCTCGAGGGCCTCGACCGAACCGGAGACGTCACCCTTGATGATGAGGTTGAGCTGCTCGATCTCGCCGGCGGCGATGGCCTTGTCCAGGTCCTCCAGGGACACCCGGACCCGACGCTGCGCGAAGGCGGCGTTGCGGTCGCGGGCCGAGCGCTTCTCGGCGATCTGACGGGCGGTGCGGTCCTCGTCGACGACGATGAAGCTGTCGCCGGCGCGGGGCACCGAGGTCAGACCGAGCAGCAGCACCGGGCGGGACGGGCCGGCCTCGGCGAGGCTGTTGCCGTTCTCGTCCAGCATCGCGCGGACGCGGCCATAGGCGTCGCCGACCACGATCGAGTCGCCGACGCGGAGGGTACCGCGCTGCACGAGCACGGTCGCCATGGCGCCGCGGCCCTTGTCGAGGTGGGCCTCGATGGCGATACCCTGCGCGTCCTGCTCGGGGTTGGCCCGCAGGTCGAGCGAGGCGTCCGCGGTGAGGACCACGGCCTCCAGCAGCTGCTCGATGTTGAGGCCCTGGCGCGCGGAGATGTCGACGAACATGGTGTCGCCGCCGTACTCCTCCGCCACCAGACCGAACTCGGTCAGCTGACCGCGGACCTTGGTCGGGTCGGCGCCCTCGACGTCGATCTTGTTGACGGCGACCACGATCGGCACACCCGCGGCCTTGGCGTGGTTCAACGCCTCGACCGTCTGCGGCATGACACCGTCGTTGGCCGCGACCACCAGGATCGCGATGTCGGTGGACTTGGCACCACGGGCACGCATGGCGGAGAACGCCTCGTGACCCGGGGTGTCGAGGAAGGTGATCGGGCGCTGCTCGCCGTTCACCTCGGTGACGACCTGGTAGGCACCGATGTGCTGGGTGATGCCACCGGCCTCGCCGGCCACCACGTTGGACTTGCGGATGGCGTCCAGCAGGCGGGTCTTACCGTGGTCGACGTGACCCATGACGGTGACGACCGGCGGGCGCGGGGCCAGCTGGTCCTCGTCGCCCTCGTTCGCACCGAAGTCGATGTCGAACGACTCCAGCAGCTCGCGGTCCTCGTCGTCGCGGCTGACGATCTCCAGGATGAAGCCCATCTCGCCGGCCAGCAGCTCGAGGGTCGCGTCGGAGACCGACTGCGTCGCGGTGACCATCTCACCGAGGTTGAACATGACGGAGACGAGCGCGGCCGGGTTGGCGTTGATCTTCTCCGCGAAGTCCATCAGCGAGGCGCCGCTCGACAGGCGAACGGTCTGGCCGTTGCCGCGAGGCAGCATCACACCGCCGACGGACGGGGCCTGCATGGCCTCGTACTCCTGGCGCTTCGCCCGCTTCGACTTGCGGCCACGCGCCGGGCGACCGCCCGGGCCACGACCGAAGGCGCCCTGCGTGCCACCACGGGCACCCGGGCCGCCGGGACGACCACCGAAACCACCGGGACGCGGGCCGAAGCCGCCGCCACCACCGGGGGCACCGCCACCGGGACGCGGACCGCCGAAGCCGCCGCCACCGGCCGGACGCGAGCCCGGACCGGCCGGACGACCCTGGAAGCCCGGACGGGCGCCACCGGCACCCGGACCACCCGGACGGCCACCGGGGCCACCGGGGCCACGGCCGCCGGGGCCCGGACGCGGGCCCGGAGCCGGACGCTGCGGCATCATGCCCGGGTTCGGGCGCGGCATGCCGGACGGGGACGGGGCGCCGGGGCGCGGACCGGCCGGACGCGGCATGCCGTCGGGACGCGGACGGTCGCCACCGGGACGCGGGGCGCCACGGTCGGCACCGGGAGCACCGGCGGGACGCGGACGGTCGCCACCGGGACGCGGGGCGCCACGGTCGGCACCGGGAGCACCGGCGGGACGCGGACGGTCGCCGCCCGGACGCGGACGGTCGCCGCCCGGGGCGCCCTGACCGGCCGGACGCGCACCCGGCGCGCCCTGCCGGCGGTCGCCGGGGCGGGCCATACCGGTCGCGCTGCCCGAGGTGAACGGGTTGTTGCCCGGACGCGGGCCGGCCGGACGCGGACCCGGACGGGCACCGCCGGCGGCGGGACCGGCCGGACGCGAGGCCTGCGGGGCCTGCGGAGCCTGCGAGGCCTGCGGAGCCTGACGCGGGGTGTCACCGGCCGGAGCCGGCGAGGAGAACTCGGCCGCGGGCGCGGCCGGGGCCGCCGGAGCGGCGGGACGCGCCGCCGGGCGCGGACCCGGGGTCGGGCCACCCGCCGGCTTCGCGGCGGCGGGGGCCGCCGGGGCGGCGGGCGCGGCCTGGGCCGCAGGGGCCGCGGGAGCCGCGGCCGGGGTGGGACGGGGACCAGGGGTCGCGCTGGGGCGCGGACCCGGGGTCGGAGCACCCGGCTTGGGTGCACCCGCGGCGGCGGAGCCACCCGCGGGCTGGGGCGCCGCGCTCTTGCGCGGGCCCGGCTTGGCAGCGGAACCACCACCGGTGGGGGCCACACCAAGCGCGTCAGTCAGCTTACGTACGACCGGCGCCTCAATCGTCGAGGACGCCGAACGGACGAACTCACCGAGCTCGGTGAGCTTGGCCATGACGGCCTTGCTCTCCAAGCCAAGTTCCTTGGCGAGTTCATAAACCCGGACCTTAGCCACTTCACTCCTGTCTATGAGTCCGGGGTGTCTCGTCCGCCGGACCGTCGCTACTTCATGGGCGTACCCATCGCGTACTCATCGCGTACTCATCGAGAGCTCATCGCAATCTCGACCTACTTCCACATCGCGAGGTACCTGACTGGTGACACGGCACGCGGCTGCCCGCGAACCGTGCTTGTTGCGGTGGTTCTCCCGCCGCACTGAGCGGCGGCCGTTGCGGGCGTCGCCCCACCGGGCGGCCTGAGGGACTCAGGGCGCCGGGGTGTCGACGGTCCGCTCCCCGATGAACTCGCGGAGCCGCTCCGTGTCGAGCGTCCCCTGGAGGCGGAAGGCCCGGGGAAACGCCCGACGGCGAACCGCGAGGTCGAGGCAGGCCGGATCGGGGTGCAGGTGAGCGCCCCGGCCCGGCAGTGCGCCACGGGGGTCGGGGACGCAGACGCCCTCGACCGCCGTGACACGCAACAGCTGGTGCTTGGCCGCTCGCTTGCGGCAGCCCACGCAGGTGCGTTCCGGGCGTGCTCGGACGTGCGTCCGGCCAGACGAAGGCAAGTCTACCCCTCCGAAGGGACATGGCGCCGCCCCGCCGATCCCGGGCGGAACGGCGGGGGGCTTTGACGGGGCGAACGGCCGGTCAGCGCCGCGCTCAGCGGTCGGTGTCCCGACCGCCGTCCTCGGGCTGGCCCTCGGTGTCCGGCCGGATGTCGATCCGCCAGCCGGTGAGGCGGGCGGCGAGGCGGGCGTTCTGCCCCTCCTTGCCGATCGCCAGCGACAGCTGGTAGTCCGGCACGATCACCCGGGCGGAACGCTGGGCCAGGTCGACGATCTCCACGCTGGTCACCCGTGCGGGGGACAGCGCCGCGGCGACCATCTCCCGGGGGTCCTCCGACCAGTCGACGATGTCGATCTTCTCGCCGTGCAGCTCGCCCATCACCGCACGCACCCGGCTGCCCATCGGGCCGATGCAGGCGCCCTTGGCGTTCAGCCCGGCCCGGCGCGACCAGACCGCGATCTTGGTGCGGTGGCCGGCCTCACGGGCGATCGCCGCGATCTCCACGCTGCCGTCCGCGATCTCCGGGACCTCCAGCGCGAACAGCTTCTTCACCAGGCTCGGGTGCGTCCGCGACAGCGTCACCGAGGCCCCGCGCACACCGCGGCGCACCGCCACGACGTAGCACTTCAGCCGGGTGCCGTGCCGGTAGTCCTCGCCCGGGACCTGCTCCTGCGGCGGCAGGATGGCCTCCAGCTTGCCGATGTCGACCAGCACGTTCTTCGGGTCGTTGCCCTGCTGGACGACACCGGTGACGATGTCGCCCTCCTTGCCCGCGTACTCGCCGAAGGTCTGGTCGTCGGCGGCGTCGCGCAGGCGCTGCATCATCACCTGGATGCCGATGCTGGACGCGATCCGGCCGAAGCCGTTCGGGGTGTCGTCGAACTCCTTGGGCTCGACGCCCTCGTCCAGCTCGGCCGGGTCCTCCGTCGCCCACACGGTGACGTGGCCGGACTTGCGGTCCAGGTGCACCCGGGCGCGGCGGCGCGAGCCCTCGGTGCGGTGGTACGCGGTGAGGAGGGCGGACTCGATGGACTCGACCAGCAGGTCGAAGGGGATGTTCTTCTCGTTGACCAGCGTGCGCAGGGCACTCATGTCGATGTCCACGGCTACGCCTCCTCGTCTTTCTTCGTCACGTTCGTCATGGTCCGGGCGGTGCGCAGGTCACAGCGCACCGTCGTCCCCCTCCTCGGAGGCGTCGTCGTCCGCGTAGTCCGCGGCCTCGTCGAGGAGCTTGTCGTCCTTGCGGTTGAACTCGACCTGCACGCGCGCCCGATCCACCTCGGCGTACGCCAGCCGGCGCTCCTTCGGACGGCCGCGACCCTTCACCGGCTGCACCTCGACCAGCGCGCCGTCCTCGTCCGCCTCCAGCACCCGGGCGACGATCTCCCCGCCGTCGACCAGGTGGATCTTGGCCAGTCGGCCCTCCGCGCGACGCCAGTGCCGGGGCAGGTCCAGCGAACGCTCAGCGCCCGGCGAACCGACCTCCAGCAGGTAGGGCTCGTCGCCCATCAGGTCCGACTCGTCCAGAGCCTCACCGACCACCCGGCTGAACTCGGCGATGGCGTCCATGTCCACGCCGCCGTCGGTGTCGACGTCGATCTGCACCTGGCGGCGGCTGCCGGCCTTGGTGACCTTGACGTCCTCCAGGTCCAGACCGGCCTGCACGGCCAGCGGCTCCAGCAACGCGCGCAGCCGGTCGGTGTGGGTGGTGCTCATCCGGGTGGACTCCTCGGCCGCGTCTGCTGTTGTCAGAAGGTCGCTCCGCACCCTCCGGCGCCGGTCCGGCGCACACCGGGTCACGGCAGCTCGGCCCAAAGCCTAGCCGGTGAAGCCGCGAACCACCGATTCCGGACCACCCCCGACCGGGCGCACGCCACCCACTGCGAGCAAGCTCACACCCGCTCCCGGGGCGTCCCTGGATCCGAATCCCCGCCCGGAATCGTGGGGATTCTGTAATCATTCACGCCTACGAAGGGCAGGCGGGGAGGCCGCCCTCCCGCACACGCCCCGGAGTGACACCCATGCAGCCGCCCAGCCGACGGACGTTCCTGGCTCTCGGGCTGCTCGCCCTCACCGCCCTCACCGCCTGCACCGGCTCCCACGGCGGCAACGACACCACGCCCGGCAACCGCGGCCCGCTGCCGAACCCGGACGAACCGGTCATCCTGCGCTCGATCGCCGCCACCGACACGCTGCTGGCCGGCTACGACGCGCTGCTCGCCGGCCCGGGCGGCGCCCAGGCCGCCGTGCTGCAGCCGCTCCGGGCCGAGGTGGCCCAGCACCGCGCCGCCCTCGCCTACGGGCTGCCGGCCGCCTCCATCCCCCCGGCGTCCCCGGCCACGTCCTCGGCCGGCCCGGGCGGGACACCGAGCGCGCCGCCGAGCGGGGCAGCGAGCGGGGCAGCGAGCGGAACGCCGGTCGGCACCCCCGCCGCGCTCGCCGCACTCGAACGGCAGACCGCCCAGGCCCGCCTCACCGACCTGGCCGCAGCCCGGCCGCCGCTGGCCCGGCTGCTCGCCTCGGTCGCCGCCTCCGACGTGCTGCACGCCGTCGCCCTCGGCGACACCACCCCGCCGGTCGCCCCGCCCCCTGCCGCCACCCCCACCGAGGCGCCGACCGCGCCCCCGAGCGACCAGCCCACCGCTCCCCCCTCCGCCGGCCCGTCGGCCGACCCCGCCGCCGCAGCAGCGGTGACCGCCCTCCAGGGCGCCCTCGGCGCCGAACACGCCGCCGTCTACGGCTACGGCGTGGTCGGCGCCCGGCTCCCCGAGGACCAGCAGCGCACCGACGCCCGCACCGCCTACGCCGCCCACGAGGCCCGGCGGGACGCCTGGCAGCGGCTGATCGGTTCCCTCGGCGCCACCCCGGCCGCCGCCGCCGGCGGCTACCAGCTCCCGTTCGCCGTCACCGACGCGGCCGGCGCCACCAAGCTCGCCGCCCACCTCGAAACCCGGCTCACCACCGTCTACGCCGACCTGGTCGCCGCCGTCCCCGGCCCCCAACGGGGCACCGCCGCCGACGCCCTGCGCGACAGCGCCCTGCGCGCCCACCGCTGGGGCGCGGCCGACCCCGCCTTCCCCGGCATCCCCGAGCCCCTCCCCACCCCCACGGCCACCAGTCCCTAGGGCCCGCAGCGCTGACCTGCGGTTTCCCGTTCATGGCCGACAATGGACGGGTAACACCAACGGGGGAGCGTCAACCGGAAGGCCGGCATGTCGGGAGCAGCACCGCAGATCACCGTCCCCGCCTGGCTGGCGCGCGGCGTCGCGGCGAGCGAGGGCGAACCGGGCCGGCAGTGGCTGGCCGGGCTGCCCGCGCGGGTGGCCGCCCACCTGGCGCGCTGGGACCTCACCCTGGAGCGGGTGCTCGACCCCGGCGGCAGCCTGAGCCTGGTCGCCTACGTCCACCGCGACGACCTCTCCCCCGCCGTCCTCAAGACCGGCCTGCGGACCCCCGAGACCGCGCTGGAGCACGCGGCGCTCGCCCACTGGGCCGGGCGCGGGGCCGTCCTGCTGCTGGACACCGACCCCGCCGAGGGCGTCCAACTGCTGGAGCGGCTGCACGGGGACATCCCGCTGCGCTCGCTCGCCGAGGCGAAGGCGATGCTGGAGGCGACCAGCCTGCTGCACCGGCTCTGGAGCACCCTGCCCGAGGACCACCCGTTCCCGACCCTCGCGGCCCGGACCGCCGACACCGCGGAACGGCTGCGCGGGCACCGCGCCCTGCCCGGCGCCGCCGAGGCCGAGCCGCTGATCGCCGAGGCGCTGGACACCGCCGACGGCCTGGCCGGCTCCGCCGCCGAGACCTTCCTGCTCCACGGGGACTTCCACCACGGCAACGTGCTCGCCGCCGACCGAGCGCCCTGGCTGGCGATCGACCCGCGCCCGCTGGCCGGCGAGCGCGCCTTCGACCTGGCCCGGCTGGCGCTGGACCGGGCGGACACCCTGGTCGGCTCCCCCGGCGTGGCCGCGGCCGTCCGCCGCCGGCTGCACCAGCTCGCGGACGCGCTGGAGGTGGACCGGGAACGGCTGCGCGGCTGGACGCTGTTCCGGGCCGTCGACCTCGCCCTGCGGGCCCTGGCGGCCGGCCGCCGGGAGGACGCCGAACTCTACCTGGAGTTCGCCGGGGCGCTGTAGGGCGAGCCCTACGCCTCGCCCGGCCCGCGCAGCGGAAGCCGGGCCCCCATCACCGCGTACAGCCGGTCCGTGGCGGGAAAGCGCACCGCACGGGCGAGGTCCTGGTAGCCGAGCGCCCGGTAGAGCCGCCGGGCGGGGGTCTCCGCGTCGATCGCGGAGAGGATGCTGCGCTCCAGCCCGGAGCGCTCGCAGAGGGTGCGGATCAGCCGGGAGCCGACGCCCTGGCCCTGGTACTCGGGCAGCACGTGCAGCTCGGTGACGGCGAACACGTCGTCCAGCCAGGCGTCGTGGCCGCGCGCGTCCAGGTAGGGCTCGATCACCGTGCTCCACCAGTGGTCGCGCTGGTTGGGCATCCCGTAGCCGAAACCGACCAGCCGGCCGCCGCTCATCGCGCCGAGCGCGATCACCCCGGGCTGGTGGGCGTGCCGGCCGACGATGTGCAGCCGGACCGCGACCTCCTCGGCCGTCAGGCCGAACGCCACCGCCTGGACCTCCAGCGCCTGCGGCGCCCAGGCCGCAAGGTCGATGGCCTCGATCGTCACCCCGGTCAGCTGATCCATGCCTCGGACGTTACTACCCGTGGGCCGCCGGCGCGGGCGAAGATCGGAACCGAACTCCCGGGGAGCGGACTCAGAACAGCACGCTCATGAACGCGCCGACCTCACGGAAGCCGACCCGCCGGTAGGCGGCCCGGGCCCGCAGGTTGAAGTCGTTGACGTAGAGCGAGACCACCGGGGCGATCTCGCGCAGCGCGAGGTCGAGGACGGCGGCCATGCCGGTCTCGGAGAGGCCCCGGCCCCGGTACCCGGGGGCGACCCAGACGCCCTGGACCTGACAGGCGCCCTCGGTGACGGCGCCGATCTCGGCCTTGAAGACGACCTCGCCGTCCTCGGTGAAACGCGCGAACGACCTCCCGGCGGAGACGAGTTCGGCGACCCGGGCCTGGTAGAGCAGGCCGCCGTCACCGGCCAGCGGGGAGACCCCGACCTCCTCGGTGAACATCGCCACGCAGGCGGGCATCAGCGCGTCGATCTCCTCCCGCCGCACCCGCCGCACCAGCGGGTCCGGCGCGATCTCGGCGGAGGGCACGGCGGTGGCCAACAGCGGCTGGTGGGCGCGGACTTCGCGGGCCGGGCCCCAACTGCGTTCCAGCAGCGCCCAGAAGGCGGCGGTGGCCCCGGCCGGGCCGACGATCGAGGAGCAGCGGCGGCCCTGCCGGCGGGCCCGCTCGGCGAAGGCGGCGACGGCCTCCGGCCCGGCGTCGACCAGGACGAGGTTGGCCCCGGCGTAGCAGAGCGCGGCGAGGGCGCCGTCCCCGTCGTACCAGCCCCACATCTCGCCGCCGAGCCGCCAGGGGTCCAGACCGACGGCCTCGACCCGGGTGGCGACGAAGGAGTTGGCGACCGGGTCGCGGTGGAGGATCTCCAAGGCGTCCGCGAGGTCGGGGGGCTCCAACACGCGGGTGGTGGCCAGGGCGCGGGCGGCCTGGAACGAGCCGGGGAGCATCACACCTCGATCGAGCATCGAGACAGCACCTCACTGAGACGAATCTGGCCGCACCCTACTCCGTGGCCCCACCCGGCTACGGCCGCGGGGCCGTCCGCGAACGGACGGCCCCGCTTCCGGAAGACTGCGCGCGGCGCACCGCGCGGACCCTGTGTGGTCAGTCGGCCGCGACGACGGTCGGCGTACCGGCCTCGACGCCCGCCTCCTGCATCTGCTCGGCGAGCTTGAGCGCCTCCTCGATCAGGGTCTCGACGATCTTCGACTCGGGGACGGTCTTGATGACCTCGCCCTTGACGAAGATCTGGCCCTTGCCGTTGCCGGAGGCGACGCCGAGGTCGGCCTCGCGGGCCTCGCCCGGGCCGTTCACGACGCAGCCCATGACGGCGACGCGCAGCGGCACCTCCATGCCCTCCAGGCCGGCGGTGACCTCCTCGGCCAGCTTGTAGACGTCGACCTGGGCGCGGCCGCAGGACGGGCAGGAGACGATCTCCAGGCCGCGCTGGCGCAGGCCGAGCGACTCCAGGATCTGGTTGCCGACCTTGATCTCCTCGGCCGGCGGGGCGGAGAGGGAGACCCGGATGGTGTCGCCGATGCCCTCGGCGAGCAGCGCGCCGAAGGCGACCGCGGACTTGATGGTGCCCTGGAAGGCGGGGCCGGCCTCGGTGACGCCGAGGTGCAGCGGGTAGTCGCAGGCGGCGGCCAGCTGGCGGTAGGCGTTGATCATCACGACCGGGTCGTTGTGCTTGACCGAGATCTTGATGTCGCGGAAGTCGTGCTCCTCGAACAGCGAGCACTCCCAGAGCGCGGACTCGACCAGGGCCTCGGGGGTGGCGCGGCCGTACTTCTCCAGCAGGCGCTTGTCGAGCGAGCCGGCGTTGACGCCGATCCGGATCGGCACGCCGGCGTCCCTGGCGGCCTTGGCGATCTCGCCGACCTTGTCGTCGAAGGCCTTGATGTTGCCCGGGTTGACGCGGACCGCGGCGCAACCGGCGTCGATCGCGGCGAAGACGTACTTCGGCTGGAAGTGGATGTCGGCGATCACCGGGATCTGGGACTTCTTGGCGATGATCGGCAGCGCGTCGGCGTCGTCCTGGGTGGGGACGGCGACCCGGACGATCTGGCACCCGGATGCGGTGAGCTCAGCGATCTGCTGCAGCGTGGCGTTGATGTCCGAGGTCACGGTGGTGGTCATCGACTGCACCGAGACGGGAGCGTCACCGCCGACCGGTACGTTGCCGACCATGATCTGCCGGGATACACGGCGCTTGGCGAGCGGCTTGAGCGGCAGGGACGGAATACCGAGCGAGATCGCGGTCATGTGCGCAGGGTTCCCCGGGGTTGAGGTGTGGTCGACCGCCCGGCCAGTGGGACGGCCGAGGCCGGGCGCGCCTCGATCGCGCACCCGGCCTCCACGGTACGGCACGGCGCCGGACCCCAGCACACCCGCCGTACCCGAACGCTCTAGCTGATCTTCACCGGGTTCACCAGGTCGGCGACCATCACCAGCAGGGTGAAGCCGATGAAGACGCTGGCCACGACGTACGCCACCGGCATCAGCTTGGCGACGTCGAAGGGCCCGGGATCGGGCCGCTTGAACAGCTGAGCGAATCGGCGGCGGACCGATTCCCACACCGCGCCCGCGATGTGGCCGCCGTCCAGCGGGAGCAGCGGCAGCATGTTGAACAGGAAGAGCGAGAGGTTGATCCCGGCCAGCAGGTTGACGAACATCGCCACCCGCTGGCTGGCGGGCAGGTCCATGCTCACCAGTTCACCGCTGACCCGGGCGGCGCCGACCATGCCGATCGGCGAGTCCGGGTCACGCGGGGAGTCCCCGACCACGGCGTTCCACAGACCGGGGATCTTGCCCGGCAGCGCGGCCAGCGACTTCACCCCGTTCTCGGCCATGCCGACCATCCGGTCCAGGGACTGCCCGAAGCTCTGCTGGACGACCCCCTGCTTGGGGGTGAAGCCGAGAAAGCCGGCCTGCACGGTCTGGCCCTTGAGCGGCACGCCGTTGCCGTCGTACTTCTGCACGTCGTTGACGGCGATGACGGGCTTGAGGACGAGTTGCTGCCCGCCCCGGTCGACCAGGATCTCGACCTGCTGGCCGGCCGACTTCCGGATGTCCGCCTGGAGCTGGTCGTAGTCGCGGATCCGGTCCCCGCCGAAGGAGAGGACCTTGTCCCCCTGCCGCAGCCCCACCTCGTTGGCGGGGGTCTTGGGCGCGTCCGCGGGGCACACGTCGGTCGGCGAACCGGCCTTGACCACGCACTGGGCGACCGAGCCGATGGTCGGCACCGCCGTCGAGACGCCGAAGCCCATCAGGACCGTCAGGAACAGGCCGAACGCCAGGACCAGGTTCATGAACGGCCCGGCGAACATGACGATGACGCGCTTCCACGGCTTGCGGGTGTAGAACAGCCGGTGCTCGTCGCCCTCCTGGAGCTCCTCGTAGGAGGCCTCTCGGGCGTCCTCGATCATGGTGCGCCAAGGGGAACTGCTGCGCTTGGTGATCCGGCCGTCCGCACCCGGCGGGAACATCCCGATCATCCGGATGTAGCCGCCCAGCGGGATCGCCTTGAAGCCGTACTCGGTCTCGCCCTTCTTCCGCGACCAGACGGTCGGGCCGAAGCCGACCATGTACTGCGGCACCCGGATGCCGAACAGCTTGGCCGTCGAGAGGTGGCCGAGCTCGTGCCAGGCGATCGAGACGAGCAACCCGACCGCGAAGACCAGGATGCCGACCACCGTCAAAACCATTGCCACCGCTGGCCCTCCGTCATGCCGCTCCGCTCGTCGTCTTGTCTTACCGCAGTCACGCCCGGCCGGACACCCGGTACGGGTACACCCGGCCGGAAACGGCCCACGCCGTCAACCCGCCGCCGTCAGCCCGCCGCCAGCTCGCGGGCCCGGGCGCGGGCCCAGTCCTCCGCGTGCAGGACGTCCTCGACCGTCAGGGAAGTTCCCGGCACGGGCGTGCCGTGCTCGGCGACGACCTTGGCAACAGTGTCCACGATTCCCGTGAAAGCGAGGCGCCCCTTCAGGAACGCCTCCACGCACTCCTCGTTGGCCGCGTTGAAGACCGCCGGCGCGGTACCGCCCAGGGTGCCCACCTCGCGGGCCAGCTCCACCGCCGGGAAGGCCTCGTCGTCCAGCGGGAAGAACTCCCAGGTCGCGGCCTTGGTCCAGTCGCAGCCGGGGGCGGCGTCCGGCACCCGCTCCGGCCAGCCCAGACCCAGCGCGATCGGCATCCGCATGTCCGGCGGGCTGGCCTGCGCCAGCGTCGAACCGTCGGTGAACTCCACCATCGAGTGCACCACCGACTGCGGATGGACCACGACCTCGATCCGGTCGAAGGGCACGTCGTACAGCAGGTGCGCCTCGATCACCTCCAGGCCCTTGTTCACCAGGGTCGCCGAGTTGATCGTGACCACCGGGCCCATCGCCCAGGTCGGGTGCGCCAGCGCGTCCTGCGGCGTCACCCCGGCCAGCTGCTCACGCGTCCGGTTGCGGAACGGACCGCCACTGGCCGTCACCACCAGCTTGCGGACCTCGGCCCGGGTACCGCCCGCCAGCGCCTGGAACAGCGCCGCGTGCTCGGAGTCCACCGGCACGATCTGCCCCGGCCGCGCCACCGCCTTCACCAGCGGGCCGCCGACGATCAGCGACTCCTTGTTGGCCAGCACCAGCACCCGGCCCGCCCTCAGCGCGGCCAGCGTCGGCCGCAACCCGATCGACCCGGTGATGCCGTTCAGCACCGAGTGGCACTCCATCGCGGCCAGCTCGGTCGCCGCGTCCGGCCCCGCCAGCACCGCCGGCAGCGCAGCGCCCGCCGCCTTCGCCGCCAGCGCCGCGCGCAGCGCCGGCTCGGCCGCCGGGTCCGCCACCGCCACCGTGTGCACGCCCAGCCGCAGCGCCTGCTCGGCGAGCAGCTCCACCCGGCCGCCGGCCGCCGACAGGGCGACCACCCGGAACCGGTCCGGGTTGCGGAGCACCACGTCGATGGCCTGGGTGCCGATCGACCCGGTCGAACCGAGGATCACCAGCTCCCGGGGGCCGGAAGGGTCCTGCACGGTGGGCGTGAACCGCAGCTGCGGGTGGGCGAGCGAAGTCATGCGCCCATTGTGTCCTGCCCGGGGCCCCGCGCAGGACGCCTCCCGACAGGACGCCGGTCCGCGCCCCGGGCTACCGTCGGAGCCATGCGTACCGTCATCGCCGGGGGCCACGGACAGATCGCGCTGAAACTCGAACGGCTGCTCGCCGCGCGCGGCGAGCGGCCCGCCGGGATCATCCGCCGCCCCGAACAGGCCCGGGACCTCACCGACGCCGGCGCGGAACCGCTGCTGCTCGACCTGGAGTCCGCCACCGCCCCGCGACTCGCCGAACTGCTCGCTGGCGCCGACGCGGTGGTCTTCGCCGCCGGCGCCGGACCGGGCAGCGGCGCCGCCCGCAAGAACACCGTCGACCGCGACGCCGCCGTGCTGCTCGCCGACGCCGCCGAACTCGCGGGCGTCCGGCGCTACCTGATGGTCTCCTCGATGGGCGCCGACGCCCACGCCCAGCACCCCGCCGACGAGGTCTTCGAGACCTATCTGCGGGCCAAGGGCGCCGCCGACGACGCCGTCCGGGCCCGCACGGCCCTGGACTGGACGGTGCTGCGCCCCGGCCGCCTCACCGACGGCCCCGGCACCGGCCTGGTCCGGCTCGCCGCCTCGGTCGCGCGCGGCGCCGTGGACCGGGCCGACGTCGCCGCCGTCCTCGCCGCGCTGCTGCGCGCACCGGGCACGGCCGGGCAGACACTGGAGCTGGTCGCCGGCGACACCCCGGTCGAGGAGGCCGTCTCCGTCGCGGGCGGACACAACGGCTGACACGGGCGGACACGACGGCTGGGCCGACCGGGCCCCGGAACGGGCGAAGGGCCCGGTCACCGGACCGGGCCCCTCACTCACGGGTTCGCTCAGAGGTCGAGGCCGCTGAGGACCAGGACCTTCTCGACCGTGTAGTCGTCCATCGCGTACCGGACGCCCTCACGGCCGACGCCGGAGTCCTTGACGCCGCCGTACGGCATCTGGTCGGCGCGGTAGGACGGCGCGTCGCCGATGATCACACCGCCGACCTCCAGCTCCCGGTGGGCGCGGAAGGCGGTCTGCAGGTCGTGCGTGAACACGCCCGCCTGAAGGCCGAACGCCGAGTCGTTGACGGCCGCGAAGGCCTCGTCCACGCCGTCCACCCGGTGCAGCGACAGGACCGGGCCGAACACCTCGGCCTTGGCCAGGATCGCGTCCGCGGGCAGCTCGGCCAGCACGGTCGGCGCGTAGGTCGCACCCTCGCGGCCCCCGCCGGCGAGCACCTTGGCGCCCTTGGCGACCGCGTCGTCCACCCAGGACTCCACCCGCTTCGCGGCGTTCTCGTCCACCAGCGGGCCGACGTCCGTCGCGTCGTCGTTCGGGTCACCGGTGACCTGGGCCTTGACCTTGGCCACGACCTTCTCCACCAGCGCGTCGTACACCGACGCGTCGGCGATCACGCGCTGCACCGAGATGCAGGACTGGCCGCCCTGGTAGTTGGCGAACATCGCGATCCGGGTGGCCGCCCAGTCCAGGTCGGCCTCCGAGGACCAGTCGGCGAGCACCACGGCCGCGGCGTTGCCGCCCAGCTCCAGGGTGCAGTGCTTGCGCGGCACCGAGTCCATGATCTGGTAGCCGACCTTGTCCGAACCGGTGAACGAGATCACCGGCAGGCGCTCGTCCTGCACCAGCGCCGGCATCCGGTCGTTCGGCACCGTCAGGATGCTCCACGAACCGGCCGGCAGGTCGGTCTCGGCCAGGATCTCGCCCAGCACCATCGCCGACAGCGGCGTCGCCGGGGCCGGCTTCAGGATGATCGGGGCACCGACCGCGATCGCCGGGGCGACCTTGTGGGCGACCAGGTTCAGCGGGAAGTTGAACGGGGCGATCCCCAGCACCACACCGCGCGGGAAGCGGCGCACCACCGCGAAACGGCCCACGCCGCCCGGGTCGGTGTCCAGCCGCATCGTCTCGCCGTTGGTCCGGCGGGCCTCCTCGGCCGCCCAGCGGAAGACCGACACCGCGCGGCCGACCTCACCACGGGCCCACTTGATCGGCTTGCCGTTCTCCGCGGTGATCAGCTGGGCGAGCTCCTCGGTGCGCTCGGCCAGGCGCTTGGCCACGTGGTCCAGCGCGGCCGAACGGACGTGCGCCGGGGTGGCGGCGAACACCGGCAGCGCGGCGACGGCGGCGTCCAGCGCCTCCTCGACCTGGGCCTCGGTCGGGATGCTCACCTTGCCGACCAGACGGCCGTCCCAGCTGTTGTGCACCTCGAAGTCGGCGTCGCCGCTCGCCCGCCGGCCGGCCAGCCAGAAATCGTACGTGGTGGTCACCGTGGTACCGGCCCTCTCCTCGTCGTCATCGGGCCCACGGGTGTGGGACCCGAACCCGAGGGTAGGTGGGCCGGCGCACCGACCGGATTGGCCGACTCGGAGCGTTCGCCCCCGACGCTGCTCCATCCCGTCCAGGGCCTCCCGGGCTGAGCCCGGACGGGGCCCGGTCCGGTGCGGCCCGGTGCGGTGCGGCTCTGTGCGGCTCGGGTGCGACCTACTCCTCGCCGGAGCGCAACGCCAGCCACAGCTCCATCCGCACGTCGGTGTCGTCCAGCGAACGCCCCAGCAGCTCCTCGACCCGCCGCATCCGGTAGCGCAGCGTGTGCCGGTGCACCCCGAGATCGGCCGCCGCCGCGTCCCACTGCCCGTGCCGGGACAGCCACGCCCGCAGCGAGGCCACCAGATCGCCGCGGGCCGTCCGGTCGTGCTCGCGCAGCGGCCGCAGCAGCCCCTCGGCGAACGCCGTCACCGCGTCCTCGCCGAGCAACGGCAGCAGCGACCCCGCACCGACCTCCTCGTGGTCCACCGACCGCCGGCCACCGCGCAGCGCCACCGCCAGCGCCCGCTCGGCCTGCGCGTGCGCCGTCCCCGCGTCCTCCAGCGCGGCCGGCGCCGACACGCCCAGCGACAGGCCCTCGTGCTCCTCCACCGCACCCAGACAGGCCCGGTGCACCGCCCCGTTGTCCAGCGCCAGCACCATCAGCCGCGCCCCGTGCGCGCCGTCCTCCCGCGCCACCAGCAGCTTCTCGCCCACCCGGGCACCCGCCTGCTCGGCCCGGTCCCCCAGCTCCCCGAGCGCCTCCGCGGCCTCCGCGTTCGGCCCGGCCCCGGCCACCAGAACCCGTATCGTCCCCTCCGGCATACCGCCGAACAGCCCCACCGCCACCTGGCGGGCCGTCGCCACCTCGCCCGCCAGCACCATCCGCAGCAGCGCCGCGCCCATCCGCTCCTCGGCCTGGCGCAGCTCGCGCGAGCGCTCCAGCGTCAGGGTCAGCAGCGCCACCGCCGCGTTCAGCACGTACCGCTCGGTCGGGGTGATCCGGTCCTCGGTGCCCACCGCCAGGAAGCCCCGGGCCCGCCGGTCCGCCCCCAGCGACTGGACCACCACGTAGTCCTCGTCCGCCGTGTCGATCCCCGGCGCCCGCCCCTGCAACGCGGCGCTCGACGGCGCCGGACGCCGGCGCAGCCGGTCCACCTCCGCCGCCAGCCGCCCCGCCCGGCGCGCCGCCCAGTCCGGCGCCACCACCGACAGCGCCCCCGAGCCGTCGTACAGCGCCGCCCAGCCGCCCAGCCGGGCCGCCAGCCGGCGCACCACCGCCGTCGTACCGTCCTTGCCCAGCGCGGCCCGGGTCAGCTCCTCCTGCGCCTCGAAGGAGGTCGTCACCGCCTCGTACTGCTCCGCGGCCAGCGCCGCGGACACCACCTTGCTGATCGCGATGAACGGCGTCGGCTCCGGCACCCGCAGCAGCGGCAGCCCCCGCTGCGCGGCCGCGTCCACCAGCGGCTGCGGCACCTCCGTATGCGACAGCCCCACCCCCAGGCCCAGCCCCACCACCCCGGCATCGGCCAGCCGGTGCACGTACGCCTGCAACTGGGCCGCCGTACGGCCCAGCTTGATCCCGGTGGTGAGCAGCAGCTCGCCACCCTCCAGGAACGGCGTCGGGTCGTCCAGCTCGCTGGTGTGCACCCAGCGGACCGGCCGCTCCAGGTGGTCCGCGCCGGCGAGGACCGTCAGATGGAGCGAACTGTTGCGGACAACGGAGGCGAGTGTGGGGGGCATGGCACCTTCGGGGGATCGACCTGACCGCGCCGTTGCGGCCGGGCGAGGAGAGGGCAATGGGACAAGTGAGAGTCTCTCCCCCTCATTATGGACGCTCCGGACAACCGGCACTGCCGAATCCACCGTGACGGCGAGCTTCCGCCCCTCGCCCCGTCAGCCCCGAAGATCCACCAGCAACGGCGGCACCTGCTCCCCCGACACCGCGGTCAACGACACCACCGCGTGCCCCGCCGGCAGCGCGTGCGCCAGATCCGACGGCGACCAGCGCAAGCGCTCCACGTCCCGCGTCGTCACCGACTCCGTCTGCGCCGCCGTCCCCGACAACGCCCGCCGCCCCAACCGCCCGGCCCGCCGCACCACGCCGCCCGAGGTGTCGGGCGTGTGGGTCACCGCGGTCTCCTGCACCAGGTGCGTCCCCCAGGCCTCCGAGAACAGCCGGCCGTCCCACGGCGCGATCCCCGGGAACGCCATCCGGCAGCCGACCGCGCCGAACAACGGCGCCCGCAGCGCCTCCGGCAGATCCACCAGCGTGCGCAGCAGCAGCACCGCGCCCGCGTTCGCCCCCCGCATCCGCTGCACCCCGCGCACGGCGGTCGCGTCCAGCGCCGCCGAGGCGTCGTCCACCACCAGGCCGGCGAACAGCGAACGGTCCGTACGGGCCCCCGCCGCCTGCACGAACTGCCCCACCACCAACCGGGACAGCATCCGCGCGGCCTCCGGATGGCTGCGCTCCGGCAGCTTCACCCGCACCCGCAACGGATGGTCCAGCACCCGCATCGCGAACGGGGGCCGCCCGGTGCCGTCCGTCGCGAAGGCGCCCTCGAAGGCCGGCCGGTCCAGCAGCGCCAGCCGGTCCGCCAGCAGCGCCCCGGGATCGTCCGCCCGGCCGCGCTGACGCTCCCGGTGCTCCAGGTCCCGCTCGTACACGGCCAGCCGGCCCGCCACCCCGAGCGCCTTCACCAGGGCCGCCAGCACGTCCGGCTCACCGGCCAGCAGCGCCCGCAGCTCCCGCACCCCCGGATAGCGGGCGTACGCGGCGTGGAACGGGCCCACCACCTGCTGCAGCGCCGTCCGGGCGTTCTCCGCGCGCGCCGTCAACTCGTCCGGCAGCAGCGCCTCGGCCAGCCGGGCGGCCGCCTCGTCCGGATCCTGCGCCGCACCGTAGAGGTCCAGCCCGTACACCGACGCCGGATCACCGGGCGCGATCACCACGTCGTACCAGGCGTCCGGGCCGAGATCCGCGTCCGCCGCCCCCACCACCACCACGCACGCGGTGCCGGCCAGCGCCTGCAGACACAGCGCCTCCGCCACCGGCCGCGCCAGCCGCGCCGTCTTCCCCGTCCCCGCCGGACCCACCGCCAGCAGCGACGTGCCCAGCAGCGCCGGATCCAGCGCGAAACCGGCCGCCCGATGACTCAGCGGGTTCTTCGGCACGTCCTGGGCGGTCCCGAGGCAGACCTGGCCCAGCAGCAGATCGTGCCGCTCACCCCGGTCCGCCAGCTCCCGCGACTCCGAAGGGTGCGCGAAGGCCGCCCCACCGCGCGCCACCACCTGCTCGACGAAGGCCGGCACGAACGCCGGATCCGCCTGCGCCGACTCCCACGCCCGCTGGATCCGCACGTAGTCGACGTCCCCGACCGCCTCCCGCTCCAGCCGCCCCGCCGCCTCGGCCGCCCCGCCCTGCCGCAGCCCGCCCCACGGGTCCAGCCGCCGCACCACCTGGGCCACCGCCACGCCCTCCTCCGCGGGCTGCTCCTGCGTCACCGCCCGCGACAGCAACGGCGACACGTACCGCCGCCACACCTCGGGCCAACGGCCCATCCGGCCGAAGAGCTTGATGACGACGCCGATCACGAGCGCGTTGACCACCAACAGCGTGAACATGGCCTCGGACTCGGACGGCGACGCGAGCGGACCGATGCCGGCCTGTCCGCCGAACCACACGAGCACGTACATCAGAAGCTGCGTGCCGTAGAGATAGGCGAACCACCCCACCACCGCGTTGAGTCCCGCCCGCAGGAGCAGCGGCCAGGCCGCGACCTGGGCCGCCTCCGCCCGCTCCGGGTCGATGGGGCGGTAGCCCAGCCGGTAGACGCCGGGTTCGGCTTCCGGGCGCGGGGCCGCGGCCCAGGTGGGGAGGTCGAAGGCGGGGGCCCCGTCGGTGCGGGTGCCGGGCCGCTGGTGCGGCATGGGGGCCGGGGGTCTGGTGGTGGTCCGATCGGTGTGGTGGTGTGCCCCGTCGTGCGCCATGTACGGCCCCGCTCCCTCGCCCGCCCGGCCCGATCGCCGTCGGTGCCGCCATACCCATGCCGCCGTACCGGCGACACGCCCGCGCTCAATGTAGTGGAGCGGGGCCTGCTGGTAGTCGCACCACCCGCGCTGGCCGTGCCGGACAAGTCGGACGGCTCAGTGCTACCGAGTGGCGCATGCCCGGCCGGGGAGGGCGGCCGTAGCCTGCGAAGCACCGAGCCGAGAAGTCTGGAGAACACCATGAGCGCCGCAACGCCGCTCCCGCAGGAGCGCCGCCTGGTCACCGCGATCCCCGGTCCGAAGTCGCAGGAGCTGCAGGCCCGCAAGCTGGGTGCGGTGGCGGCCGGTGTCGGCACCACCCTGCCGGTGTACGTGTCCCGTGCCAACGGCGGCGTGCTGGAGGACGTGGACGGCAACTCGCTGATCGACTTCGGCTCCGGCATCGCCGTGACGAACGTCGGCAACAGCGCCGAGGCCGTGGTGGCGAAGGCGAGCGAGCAGCTGGCCGCCTTCACCCACACCTGTTTCATGGTGACCCCGTACGAGGGTTACGTGGCGGTCGCCGAGCAGCTGAACGAGCTGACCCCGGGTGACCACGACAAGCGCACCGCGCTGTTCAACTCGGGCGCCGAGGCGGTCGAGAACGCGGTGAAGGTGGCCCGCGCCTACACCAAGCGCACCGCCGTCGTGGTGTTCGACCACGGCTACCACGGCCGTACGAACCTGACCATGGGCCTGACGGCGAAGAACATGCCGTACAAGCAGGGCTTCGGCCCGTTCGCCCCGGAGATCTACCGGGTGCCGGTGGCCTACCCGTACCGCTGGCTGACGGGTGCGGAGAACTGCGCCGCCGAGGCCGCCGCGCAGGCGATCGAGGTCATCAACAAGCAGATCGGCGCCGAGAACGTCGCCGCGATCATCATCGAGCCGATCCAGGGCGAGGGCGGCTTCATCGAGCCGGCCAAGGGCTTCCTGCCGGCGATCGTGGAGTACGCGAAGGCGAACGGCATCGTGTTCGTCGCGGACGAGATCCAGACCGGTTTCTGCCGTACCGGCCAGTGGTTCGCCTGTGAGGACGAGGGCATCGTCCCGGACCTGATCACCACCGCGAAGGGCATCGCCGGCGGTCTGCCGCTGGCGGCGGTGACCGGTCGCGCCGAGATCATGGACGCCGCGCACGCGGGCGGTCTGGGCGGCACCTACGGCGGCAACCCGGTGGCCTGTGCGGCCGCGCTGGGCGCCATCGAGACGATGAAGGAGCAGGACCTCAACGGCAAGGCGCAGCGGATCGGCGAGATCATGCTGGGCCGCCTGCGGGCGATGCAGGAGAAGTTCGACATCATCGGCGAGGTCCGCGGCCGCGGCGCGATGATCGCCGTCGAGCTGGTGAAGCCGGGCGGCAAGGAGCCGAACGCGGAGGCCACCGCGGCCATCGCGAAGGCCTGCCACGCCGAGGGCCTGGTGGTGCTGACCGCCGGCACCTACGGCAACGTGCTGCGCTTCCTGCCGCCGCTGGTCATCGCGGAGCACCTCCTGGCCGAGGGCCTGGACATCCTGGAGGGCGCTTTCGCCGCCGTCTGAGCGGTGTCGCCCGTCAGGTCGTGAACCCCCTCCGGAGGGTTGTCCGGACAGCGCTGAACGGCCCGTGGGGACCTCTGGTCCTCGCGGGCCGTTCGGTTGTCACCGGCCGGTCGGACGGACCCGCCGCCCGGTCGGGCCAGGTCGTCGGGGCTCCCGGAGGGCCGCCCGGAGCGGGGTGAAGATGATGTGGGGAATCGCTGAAGGCGCTCGGCGCGGAAAGGCTGTTGACGTAGTGTCATCGCAGATGGACAGCGAGCCGCAGCCATGGGCGGAGCCGCCTGCGGGGTCGCCCCCGACGGCGGGTCCGCATGCGTGCCGCGAGGACGACCAGGCCGCCCCGGGAGGGGTGGCACCCACCGAAGACCGATCGACCGACCGTCCGACCCACACCCCCCGGGGCGCACGGAACGGCGATCATCAGAGCCGCCCCGGAGCTCTCCCCCCTGCTCCGGGGCGGCTGTCCGGCGTTCCGGGCCGGGTGGCCCGCTCGGTGGCCGTGCCGCTGACGGCGGCGGTCGTCCTGCTGCTGGTGTCGTGGCAGGTGGCGGTGGACGGCCCGCTGCTCGGATGGGACCGCGCGGTCCGCGGAGCCGTCCGGACCGCCCACCGGGACCACCCCAGCGCACTGCTGGACCAACTGGGCCGGATCCTGTCCGACCTGGGCGACAGCGTGCCCGCGATCCCGGTGCTGCTGGCGGCCGGCGTGCTGGCCGCGTGGCGGTGGCGCCGGACGGGGGCGGCGGGGTGCTGGTGGCTGCCGCTGCCGGTGGCGGCGCTGACCGCCGGACTGATCCCGCTGCTGGTGGTGCCGGCCAAGGCCGCGTTCGCCCGGCCGGGCCCGCTCGGTGATCCGCTGACGCCGGAACAGTGGGGCTGGTACCCGTCCGGGCACACCGCCACCGCGTCGCTCTCGTACGGGGTGGCGGCGCTGCTGCTGGTGCGGGTGGCGGGACCGTGGGCGGCACGCCTGCTGACGGCGGCCGCGGTGCTGCTGGCGGTGGGCGTCGGCGCGGGGCTGGTGTGGAGCGACTTCCACTGGCTGCTGGACGTGGTGGCCAGCTGGTGCCTGGCCGCCCTGGTGCTGTGGGGGCTGGCCCGGCGACTGCCCCGGCCGGGCGGCGGGGGCAGCGGTCAGGCCTCGGGGTCGTCGTTGCGGTGAACGAGGCCGGTCTCGCCGTTGTCGCGGTGCCATTCGATGACGAGTTCGTCGCGGGCGCCGAAGCGGACGAGGTGGCGGCCGACGACGTCCTCCAGGCCGGGCAGGTTCTCCCGCTCGCCCTCGACGGTGAGCAGCAGCGCGTCGGGCCGGGCTTCCAGGGTGGCGGTGCCGGCGCCGAAGACCAGGGTGCCGCGGCCGGTCTCCTCGGAGAAGGTGGCCTCGATCTTGCGGCCCATGTGGGCGGCGAGCTGCTTGGCGTAGCGGACGGGGCGGTCGGTGGTGACGCGGGCTTCGGAGCGGGGCACGGGCCCTCCAGGATCCGGGGAGGGAACTTAGGGTCCCCTCAGTTGGGGCTACGCTAACCCAGATACTGAGCCAAGCTCAACATTTTTCTCCGGGCGCCGTCCGCTGTCGGCCACCGGCCCCGGACCGGCCGATACCCTGGGGCGGACGCCTGCCGAGGAGACCGCCGATGACCACCACACCGACCGACCCGGCGGACCCCTCCCCCGGCCCGCCCGGCGCCCCTGCCGAGGCGGCCGCCTCGGACACCGCAGGCTCGGGCACCACGGCTTCGGACACCACCGCCTCAGACACCACCGCCTCAGACGCCACCGCCTCGGACACCGCCGCCGAGCTGGCCGACACGATGACCAGGGCGATCAAGCGGATCCGTCGGCAGACCGGGCGGCAGTTGGAGCCGTACGGCATCACCCCCGGCCAGGCCCGGGCGCTGAACACCCTGGCCCACGCGCCCGGCTGCGAGCTGCCGGACCACCCGATGCGGCTGAGCGACCTGGCCGAGCGGCTGCACATCGCCCCGCGCTCGGCGACCACCGTGGTCGACGCGCTGGAGGAGGCCGGCCTGGTCGAGCGCAGGCCCGACCCGGCCGACCGGCGGGCGGTCCGGATCCTGCTGACCGAGGCGGGCCGCGCAGCGGTCGAACGGATCGGGCAGGTCCGGCACGAGGTGGCCCAGGAGTACTTCGGCGAGGTCAGTCCCGACGAGCAGGAAGTGCTGCTACGAGTGCTGCGCGCCGCCGAGGCCCGCTTCCTCGCAGCCGGTCCACCACCGCGGACGGCGCCCCCGGGCGCGGCGCGGTGATGCGGGAGCGGTCGGCGGCGCCGGGCGGTCCGCCGCGTCAGGCCCCGTCCCGTCCTGCCCTGGCCCTGCCGAGCCAGGCCTAGTTGGCGAGGCCGATCACCAGCCACATGAACCCCACCCCGGCGACGGTGCAGAGCAGGGTGCTGCGGGAGGGGTGCGGGCTGTGTGCCTCCGGGAGGATGTCGGAGGTGGCCAGGTAGAGCAGGAACCCGGAGAAGAAGCCGAGGTAGAGGCCGAGCAGGTGCTCGGGGATGGTGAAGGCCAGGGTGATCGCGGCGCCGGACACCGGGGCCAGCGCGTCCGCCGCGAGCAGCGCCAGCGCCCGCCGCCGGTTGTTCCCGTAGAGCCGGGTGATCGTGTACGTGTTGAAGCCGTCGGCGAAGTCGTGGGCGACGACGGCGATGGCGACGACCGTTCCGACCGTGGTGCCGGCCTGGAAGGCGGCGCCGATCGCGAAGCCGTCCATCACGCTGTGCCCGACCAGGGCCAGCGCGGCGGTCAGGCCGACGCCCTGGCGCCCGGCGTGGTGGGCGTGCGCGTGCTGGTGGCCGTGGGTGTGCTCGGCGTACTCGCTCTCGTGGCCGCGGTGGATGGCGACCGCGCGTTCGACCACGTGGATGGTGAGGAAGCCGACCGCGAACATCAGCAGCGCCTGCGGCACGCCGTGTACCTCGTCCGGTGCCTGGCGCATGGCCTCGGGCAGCAGGTCGAAGGCGACCACGCCGAGCATGAGGCCGGCGGCGAAGCCGAGCACGAGGTGGCGGCGGTCACCGGTTCGCTGGGCGACGAAGCCGCCGATCAGGGTCATCAGGAACGCCCCGGCGGCGACCAGGACGGCGGTCACCGGGCCGCCTCCGGGTGGGTCGATCCGCCGTGCGGGCGCCGGCGGGTGCCGCCGTGTGGTCTGCCGGGCGCTCTGCCCATTCCTCTCCCCCTGGGGTCCGCCCGTGGCCGGGCCGACCGCCGACCGTATCGGACGACCGTTCGACGGTGATCGCCCGGGGTGCCGCTGCTCCGCCGGTGCCCGTTCCCCAGCCTCGGGTCGGGTGCGGGGGCTCGCCCGCCGGGCGGTCCGTCGGGGTGAGCTGCGAAGACGGGGAAGGGGACGAGGGTGGGGGCGGGGACCGGAGGTGGGGTCAGCGGCCGGCGGCGAGGGGCAGGCCGAGGTGGGTGCGGGCGAGTTCGCTCACGCCGTCGCCGTCGACCAGGTGGATGTGCCGGTGGCTCTCCTCGCCGGTGAGGTCGAGGGCCTCGTCGGCGAAGCGGCCGGTGGTCAGCCGCAGGCCGCGCTCGGCGGACTCCTCCTGAACGGCCTCGGCCAGGGTGGCGATCTCCTCCGCGCTGACCGGCGTGGCGCCCCGGGAGGCCCAGACCACCCAGCGGCCGGGCAGAGCGCTGCCCGGGGCCCCCTCGCCGGTGGCGACCAGTCCGGCCGGGCCGCGCAGCCGCACGCTCCACTCGGCGAGCCCGCCGCGGGTGAGCAGGTCGCGCACCAGCTGGGCGAACTCGTTCGCGGACAGATCGGGTGCGGCCGGTACGGCGGCACCCGCCTGCGCGGCGGGCTGCACGCCCACGCGGCCGTACGGGTCCGGGGTGACGGCGGCGCCGAGCTGGCGCAGCCGGACGAGCGCCTCGTCCTGCTCGGCGTCGGCGTAGACGCCTTCGTCGTCGCGCTCCTCGTACGGGGTGGCGGGCGGCAGCAGCCGGGTGCGGGCCAGTGCGTCGCGGTCGGCGTCCACGCTGACCAGGCAGAGCGGCTCGGCGGCGCCGGGCTCGCGCAGCCAGCCGTTGAGCACGACGCCCGCGAGTATCTCGTCGGTGTCGACGGCGTCGGCGGCCTGGAGGGCGCGCAGGGCGAGCCGGGCGACCAGGCGCAGATAGTCGGTGGCCCGGTCCGCCGGCGGGCGCGGGACCGGGACGATGTCGCCGTCCGGGGCGAGCCGGTAGCCGGTGAGCGAGGGCACCAGGTCGAGCGGCGGCAGGTCGAGGTCCAGCACGGCGGTGCGGGTGAGCGGGCGGAAGACCGCCCGGCAGGGGGCGGGCAGGTCCTGGGTGGCGGTCTCGGCGGCGGCGAGCGCCCGCTCCAGCAGAGACTCCACGGCGGCCGGCTCGGACAGCCGGTAGGCCCGCCGGCACTCCTCCAGGCTCTCGTTGTATTCCCGCACGGCGCGGGCCCGGGCCTCCTCGGCCGCCTCGTGGACGCGCCGGGACTCGTCGGCGGCTGGGTTGCCGGCCTCGGCCCGGCGGGTGCGCCACTCGCGCAGGGAACGCTGGTGGGCCAGCCGGGCCTGGGCGAGTTCGCGCTGGTAGCCGGAGTCGAGCAGGCGGCGGGCCGGGGCGCCGTCGGGGTCGGCGGTGGCCGGCCCGGCGGGCGCGAAGTCCGCCCAGCGGGGCTCGGCCTCACTGCCGGTCTCCGGCCCGTCGGCCGGGTAGGGGCGGGGCTCGTAGTGGCGCAGCTGGCTCTCGAAGTCCATGGCCGAGACGGGCAGTGCGGCCCGCCGGAGCAGGTCGGCCAGCCGGTCGTGCTCGGCCTGGACGGTGAGCGTGCGGTGGTGGGTCAGGGCGGCGGCCCGGCCGTGGGCGGCGATGGACTCCTCGGGCTCGGCCGGGCCGCCGCCGGACGCCGCACCACCGGACGTGCCGTCATCGGACACGTCACCACCGGACGCACCGTCATCGGGCATGACGTCACCGGACGTACCGGGGGCGGCCGGGCCGGGGCCAGCGGCGTCCGGGTCCAGGCCCTGCCCCTGGTCGGTGTTGAGCTCTCTGAAGACCGAGGCGAGGAAGCCCGGCCGGGGGAACTGGACGGTGGCGGTGCCGTCGGGCTGGCCGTCTGCTGAGTGCTGCATCGGTCGTCGTTCCCCCATGCTCGTCCGGCGCCTGCCCGGGGCGGCCGGCGACCCTGCGGCCCGCCCCTGCCGGACATTGTCCACCGAACGGGCGGCAGTGGTCAGCCCAGCCTCTCAGTTGGTCCGGGTGTTGGTCAGGTGCAGGCCGATGTAGCCGACATAGATCCGGCCACTGCCCGAGCAGTCGTCGAGGTAGTGCAGCCGGGGCGCGGTACGGCCGCCGCCGATCCGCAGGTGTGCGCCCATGAAGGCGCGCCGGGAGGCGTCCACGCTCTCCGGGACGGGCAGCATCCGTTCGCGCTTCCACTTGGTGTGACTGAACACCGTCCGGGACTCCCCGCGCACCGCCTTGCGGGGCGGGAAGTGGTGGCAGCCCTCCGGGGTGTGCTCGCACCACTGTTTGAAGTCGCCGCCGGCCGCGCCGCGGACCGCCGCCTCGGCGTACTCCTGAAGGGCGGTCAGCCCGTCCCAGGCGAGCCGGGCCCAGCCTGCGCCGGAGCACCGGAGCCCGTCCAGGGCGAGCGCGTTCTTCTGGTCACCGGTGAAGGTCAGCAGCGGGAACTCGTCGATCCTGGCCATGAGTTCGGTGAAGGTCTCCGGCTTCGCGGGCCGGGCGGACGGCTTGGCGGCGAAGTGCCCGGCGGCGCCCTGGAGGATGCAGTGGCGCCCGGTGAGGGCGCGGGAGCCGGCCCGTACGTGGCCGTCCCGGCTGTCCCGACCGTCGTGGCGCTCGCGGAGCTCCGGACGGTCGCGGCCCTCATGACCCTCGCGGCCGTCCTGCTTGTCCCGGTTCTCCCGACCCACGCGGTTGTCCCGGCGCTCGTGGCGCAGGGTGCGCCGGACCCGCTCCAGCTCGTCGGCCCTGGCCTGCTGCTCGGCCCGGTCCTGCTGCTCCTCCCGGACCAGCGCGGCCAGCTCGGCGCGGGCGACGGCCGGGTCCCCAGCCGGGCTGACGGCCGCGCGGGGAGGCGCCGGGGCGACCCGCAGCACCGGGACGGCCGCCAGCGGGGGCGGCAGCGGCAGGTCGGCGGCGAGCCGGCGCGGCTCGCGGGCGAGCAGCCCGGCCGCACGGCGGATGTCCTGCTCTATTCGCCCCCGGGCGAGCACCGGGTGCCGGGCGCCGTCGCACCGGGAGGCGGGGTCGACCTCGGGCAGGTAGGTGCGCACCGCTCCGCCGTAGACGCTGTGGTACTCCAGCGCGACGTTGAACCCCGTCCGGGCGCCCGGGTCCAGGACGTAGGCGGTGGCCAGGCCGGGCAGCTGGTGGCAGAGCGGGCGGACGACGTCCTCGACCCAGCGGTCGAGCGGGAGGTTCACCGGGACGCTGGCGACCACGACGGGCAGCCGGCGCTCCGGGTCGCAGAGCTCGTCGATCAGGCCGTCGACCTCGCCGGCGGTGATCACCCGGGGAGCCGGGTGGACGGCGGCCGGGCCGTCGGTGGCGTCGAGCAGCGGCAGGAGGGTGCGGGCGAGTTCGGGCACCGGCACCCGGCAGGGGGTCCGCACGCCGTTGCCGGTGCTGTGCGTCTCGGCCTCCAGCCGGACCCAGGTGGGGCCGTCGGCCCCGGTGGCCACGGTCAGGGTGAGCTGCTGGGTGCCGTGCGGGGTCGGGGTGCGCAGGCGTCGGCGGTCGTAGCGGCCGGCGGCCGGGCCGCCGCGCAGCGGGCCCCGGTCTCGGTCGAGCAGGACGCGGTCGCCCAGGCGCAGTCGCTCGGCGGCGGGGGCCGATCGGGACTGCGCCGGTCCGGACGTCGTCAGTCCAGGGGGCGTCAGTTCGGGCGGTTCCGGTCGGCTTGGAGCCGTCCCCGTCGAGGCCGATCCGGCCGGGGGCGGCCCGGTGAGGGCGCGGGGAGCCGGCGGGGGCTCCTCGCAGCCTTCCTGTTTCAGCCAGGCGGCGAGCTGCTCGTCAGCCAGGGCGACGGCCTCGCGGTGCGGGAGGGTGGTGGTGACGGTCATCCGGTAGGGCGTCGCGGGGCCGGTCAGGTCGGCGCCGGCGGGCGACGAAAAGCGGTCTGAGGTCATGCGCATACCTCCGTGGTGCGGGGTGGGGTCTGGTGTCCTCCATCGATGGGTTATTCGTCCGGTTCGGCCGGATCCTTGCCCAGGAAACGCCACGGCCCGGAGCGGAAGTTCCAACTCCGGGCCACGTCAATACGTTCGGGTGAATCTGCTCAAGCCGCGCACCGCGTGGCGCGGCTCCCGGTCCGACCCGCCCTCATCGCCGGGCGGCGGGCGACAGGCGACGGGCGACGAGCGACAGCACCGGAGCGGCCCTGCTCGGACATCGGCGGGTCAGGCCTCGGCGGGCCGGGCACCGCTGCGACTCCACTCGGGCTCCGCGACCGGCACCGCCAACGCGCAACCGGCCGGGGCGGCGTAGCTCGCGATCAGCACCACGGGCTCGTCCCCGAGGTTGCGCCCCACGTGGACGTGGACCGGTCCGGCCTCCTCGACCAGCGAGTCCCCGGCCCGGCTGACCTCGACCCGGCCGTCGTGCAGGGTCCGGGTCAGCGTCCCGGACAGCACCACCACGTCCACCCGGCCCGGGTGGTAGTGCCAGCCGGTGCTGGCCCCCGGCGGCAGGGTGACGGTCTGGACGACGGGCATCTCGGGGCGGCTTCCTGCTCGACGACCGGACCAGGCTAGGCACGCCCCGCAAGGCTCCGAAACGGATCGGCCGCGATCTGGCCGAATAGGTGGCCGAAAGCGCCGCCGCCCGTCTGCTCCGGCATCAGACCGGCACCTCGACGTACGTCCGGCCGGCCGGGACCGCGACGGCGGTACCGCCGGTCGCCTCGGCCAGCCAGGCGTGGAAGGCCGGCACCTCCGGCTGCGGTACGCCCACCTCGATCCGCACCCCGGCCGGTTCGTAGGCCAGGTCGCTGACCGTGTACCCGGCCGCCCGCAGGTCGTTCTCCACCCGCCCCGCGCGCACGTGGTCGGCCGTCACCGCGAGCAGCGCCACCGGCCGCCGCTCCAGCAGACCGACCTCGTCCACCGCCTCGGACACCGCGTTCCCGTACGCCCGCACCAGGCCGCCCGCGCCGAGCTTGATGCCGCCGAAGTACCTGGTCACCACGGCGGCGGTGTCGGTCAGGCCGCGTCGGCGCAGCACCTCCAGCATCGGCACCCCGGCGGTGCCGCCGGGCTCGCCGTCGTCGCTGGAACGCTCGCGGCGCTGCTCGTCGCCGACCACGAAGGCGGTGCAGTTGTGCCGCGCGTCCCAGTACTGCTTGCGGATGCCGGCGATGAAGGCCTGCGCCTCCTCCTCGTCGGCGACCCGGGCGAGGTGGCAGATGAACCGGGACTTCTTGATCTCGGTCTCGTGACTGCCGGCCCGCCGGATGGTGAGGTACGGCCTGGCGGTCGGTTCCGGCGTGGCGGACATGACGCGGTGGTTCTCCCGGAAACGGCGACGGCTGGCGGCGCACACCCCGGGCGTCCCGGGGCGGCACCGCCAGCTTAGGGCGTGTCTTGTGGGTCAGGTCGGTCCCGGCCTGACCCACAAGACACGCCACAGGCCCTGGCCGGGCTTCGTCGGCCGGTCGCGGGGTCAGCGCCCGGCCAGGGCGTCCAACCGGGCGCGGTCCAGGCCGGTCAGCGCGGTGACCTCGGCCGGGTCGACGGCGCCGCAGTCCAGGCCGCGCAGCAGGTAGCCGCTGAGCGCCCGGGCGGTGGCCGGCTCGTCCATCACGTCGCCACCCGCCTTGGCGACGTACGCGGCCAGCCGGGCGGCGGCGGCCGCCAGGCCCTCGCGGTAGAAGGAGTACACCGCGACGTAGCGGGTCGGCAGGTGCGCCGGGTGCATGTCCCAGCCCTGGTGGTAGGCGCGGGCCAGCGAGCGGCGGACCAGGTCGTGGTGGAGCTTCCAGGCGACGTGCACCTGTTCGGTGGAGCCGGTCGGGATGACGTTGGTCGAGCCGTCGGAGAGCCGGACGCCGGTGCCGGCCGCGGCCACCTGCATGACCGCCTTCGCGTGGTCGGCGACCGGGTGGTCCATGCTCTGGTGGGCCGCGCTGACGCCGCAGGAGGCGCTGTAGTCGAAGGTGCCGTAGTGCAGCCCGGTGGCGCGGCCCTCGGCCGCCTCGATCATCCGGGCCACGGTGGCCCGGCCGTCCGGGCCGAGGATGGCCTGGGTGGTCTCGATCTGGATCTCGAAGCCGATCCGGCCGGCGGGCAGCCCGGCACGGCGCTCGAAGTCCTCCAGCAGCCGGACCAGCGCGGTGACCTGCTCGGCGTAGGTCACCTTGGGCAGGGTGAGGACCAGGCCGTCCGGCAGGCCGCCGCCGGCCAGCAGGGTGGCCAGGAACAGTTCCAGGGTGCGGATGCCGCGGTCGCGGACGGCCGCCTCCATGCACTTGATCCGGATGCCGAGGTACGGCGGTGCGGTGCCCTCGGCCACGGCGGCGGCGACCAGTTCGGCGGCGCGGACGGCGGCGGCGTCCTCCTCGGCGTCCGGGCGGGGTCCGTAGCCGTCCTCGAAGTCGATCCGCAGGTCCTCGACCGGCTCGCGCTCCAGCTTGGCGCGGACCCGGGCGTGCACGTCGGCGAGCAGTTCGTCGTCGGCCACGCCGAGGGCACGGGCCAGCTCGGCGGGGGTGCCGGCGTGGGTGTCGAAGGCCTCCAGGGCCTGGCGGCCCCACTCCCTTACGGTGTCGACGGCGAAGGCGTCGGCCGGGACGTAGACGGTGTGCACCGGCTGCCTGGTCCCGGTGTCGCCGGGGTAGCGGCGCGCCAGGTCGGCGTCGACCGGGGCGAGCAGCGCCTCCACGGCGGCGCGGGCGGCGGCGGAGAAGGAGGCCCCGCCCGTCGGTCCGTTACCGTCGACCTCGACCTGCGACATCCGCACTCCTCCACGCCGGACCAGCACTTCAACAGTTTGTTGAGGCGAAGGTAGCTCCGGTCGGACCGGGCGTCAATGGCCGACCGAGCGGTGGGCGGAGGAGCATTCGACGGAGCGTCCGGCCGAGGCGGCCCGGGTCAGTCCCTCCCGGCGGCGGCGTAGCGGTCGCGCAGCTGCGGGTAGAGCTCGGCGACGTCCTTGGGGTGGACCGAGCCGTCCGGGCGGTTGCCGGTGACGCCGTACTGCTTGGTCAGCCACTCGGCGAGGCGCTGTGGGTCGGGCTGGTGCTCGTGGTTGTCCATGTAGCTGACCAGGGCGTCATAGGCCAGGTCCGGATCCAGCCGGGACGGAGCCGAGCGGGGCGCGGACTCCTCGTCGTGGACGGGGAACTGCTCGGCCGCGACGAACTCCTCGCCGTGGACGGGCTGCCCGGCCTGAGCGGGCTGCCCGGCCGGGACGGGCTGCCCGGGGTGGCGGGGCTGCGGCTCGGCGGCGAGCCCCGCCGCCTGAGCGACCTGGGCCTGGGGCTGCTGCGGGAGGACCGGCTCCTCGGCGACCGGGCGCGGGGGCTTGAACCACGGCGAGGCCTGGCCGGGCACCCGCCCGCCGGGGGCGGCGTCGGACGGGTGGCCCGTGGTGCGCACCGGGCGCTCGGTCCACACGTTCAGCTCCTCGCGGTGCGGCTGCGGGGCCTCCTGCGCCACTCCGTCCGGCTCCTGCGCGGCGCGCAGCCGGACGGCCGCCAGCTTCGCCAGCATCGGCGCGGCCACCTCGGCGGACATCGGCGCGACGGCGACCGGAGCCGGGGCCGGTTCGGGCTGGGGTTGGGTCTGGGCCTGGGGTTGGACCTGCTGTATCTGCTGCGGCTGCTGGACCGGCTCCGGGCGGGCCGAAGCGGGAGCCGGGGCGGCGGCGACGGGAGCCGCGGGCGCGGCGGCCTCGGCCTGGGCGATGGCCGTGGCGGCGCGGCCGTCCTGCCGCTGGAGCTCCAGCGCCTCCTTCTCCGCCAGAACCTCCCGAGCCTCGCGCTCGCGCGCCTCCTCGTCCAGACGGTCGAACAGCGTCGGGTCCAGCGGTACCCCGTACTTGGCCAGCTTGAGCGGCAGCAGGGCCTGGATCGGCGCCGAGCGGCGCCAGCCGCGGCCGTACCGGAAGCGCAGCTGCGCCCGGTAGACCAGGCGGTTCTGCTCCAGCCGGACGACCTCGTCGTAGGAGCGCAGCTCCCAGAGCTTCATCCGGCGCCAGAGCTTGAAGGTCGGCACCGGGGAGAGCAGCCAGCGCATCACCCGGACCGAGTCCATGTGCCGGTCGGCCGTGATCGCCGCGATTCGGCCGACCGCGTGCCGGGAGGCCTCGACCACGACCACGAAGAGCACCGGGATGACGGCGTGCATCCCCATGCCAAGTGGATCGCCCCAGGAGGCGGCCGCGTTGAAGGCGATGGTGGCGACGGTCAGCACCCAGGCGGTCTGCCGCAGCATCGGGAAGGGAATCCGCAGCCAGGTCAGTACCAGGTCGAGCGAGAGGAGCACGACGATGCCGGCGTCGACGCCGATCGGAAAGGCGTAGGAGAAGGCCCCGAAGCCCTTCTCCTGGGCCAGTTCGCGCACCGCGTTGTACGAGCCCGCGAAGCCGATGCCCGAAATGATGCAGGCGCCGGCCGCGACCAGGCCGAGCAGGCCCCGATGGGCCTTGGTGAGCGTTGGGCGTGCCATTACGTCTATCAACCCCTGGATGTCGGCTGCTGCCGTACGCTGCCTCGGCTGCCGGTTCCCGCTTGTCGGGGCGCCGGACGGCTGAGCGACCTCCGGGCTCGGCCCACCGGAGTTTACTCGTACACCTGTTTCAGCGTTTCCGCAGCCTGGCGTGTCACCGTCCGGGGCTGACGACCGGCCCGCCGTGGACCGGGCGGATCGTCAGCCCTTCGGCCCGGCCGTTCCGTTGAGGTAGGTCAGCACCGCGAGCACCCGGCGGTTGGCGTCCTCGGCCGGGGCCAGTTCGAGCTTGGTGAAGATGTTGGCGATGTGCTTGGCCACCGCGCCGTCGCTGACCGCCAGGCGGGCGGCGATCGCCGAGTTGGAGCAGCCCTCGGCCATCAGCTCCAGTACCTCGCGCTCGCGCGGGGACAGCCGCAGCAACGGGCCGGGCCGACGCGAGGTGATCTGCATCAGCTTCGCGATCACGTCCGGGTCCATCGCCGTTCCGCCGGCCGCCACCCGGCGGACCGCGTCGATGAACTGGTCGGCGTTGAACACCCGGTCCTTCAGCAGGTATCCGATCCCGCCGGTGCCGTCGGCCAGCAGTTCCCGCGCGTACAGCTGCTGGACGTGCTGCGACAGCACCAGCACCGGCAGGCCCTGGATCTCCTTGCGGGCCTTCAGCGCCGCCTGCAGCCCCTCGTCGGTGAGCGTCGGGGGCAGCCGGACGTCGACCACGGCCACGTCCGGCCGGTGGGTCAGCAACGCCTCCAGCAGTTCGGGGCCCGTCTCCACGGCCGCGGCGATGGTGAAACCGTGCGCTTCCAGCAGTCGGATCAGGCCTTCGCGAAGGAGGTAGAGGTCCTCGGCGAGGACAACTCGCACGGCAGCTCCAAGGTGATGGTGGTCGGACCGCCCGACGTGCTGTCGATGGCGAGGACACCGTCGAAGGTACCCAATCGCCGCTCGATCCCGCGCAGGCCGGTGCCCCGGGACGGATCCGCCACGCCCACCCCGTCGTCCGTCACCGTGATCCGCAGGAGCCCGGCCCGGTACAGGATGTCCACCCACACCTGCTCCGCCCCGGAGTGCTTGGCCGCATTGGCCAGCAGCTCGCAGATGCTGAAGTAGGCCGCCGCCTCCACCGGCGCCGGTGGACGGTCCGGCAGGCTCACGCACACCTCGGTCGGCAGGGCGCTGTCCAGCGCCAAGGCGCGCACGGCGTCGCCCAGTCCACGCTCGGCGAGCACCGGTGGGTGAATGCCGCGAACGAGGTCCCGCAGTTCCTGGAGCGCCCGGGCCGAGGACTGCCGCGCCTCGGAGAGCAACTCCCGAGCTGCTGCCTGATCGGTGTCCATCAGGTGCTCGATCGTGCCCAGCGTCATCCCTATCGCAACCAGTCGCGCCTGCGCGCCGTCGTGCAGGTCCCGCTCGATCCGCCGCAGCTCCGCCGCCTGGTCGCCGACCGCGTCCGCCCTGGTCTCGGTCAGCTCGGCCACCCGCCTGGTCAGCTGGGCGTGCGTCGCCCGGCCGTCCTGGTCCAGTACCCGGCGGGCCACCTCGGCGTACCCGCGCACCGCGTACGGCGCCACGAGCACCCCGACCGCAACCATGCCGAGCCCGAGCGCGGCGCTCAGCAGGACCGACACCAGGCGTGCGGGCACCGGCCCGAACCCGTCCACAGGCAGCGGCGTCAGGATGCAGGCCACGCCCAGCACCATCAGAATGGCCACCGGACCCGCCAGCGCCACCACCAGGACGGGGCTGATGGCCAGCCAGGCCACCTCCGACCGGGTGGTCCGGTCCCGGGCGCCCCAGTGCAGCAGTTGCGCGTACTTCGCGACCGTCCGGGAACGGTGGTACGAGTAGCCCGTCCACCAATGCCCACGTTCGTCCAGCTCCAACGCGGGCCGGGGCTGGTACACGGCCGGCAGGCGGATGCCGTACCAGCGCTCCAGCTGCTGGCGCGTCCGGCTCGCCGTCCGGCGCACGAACAGGACCGCCACCAGGGCGCCGGCGACGGCCGCCACCGCGAGGCCGAACAGGACCACCGGGTAGTAGGAATCCTGGAAGACCGAGGCCGTGACCCCACCTGCCGCCACCGCCGCTCCCACCGGCAGCACCAGCCCCGGCACCGCGCCCACCACCAGGAGGGCCAGCCGCACCAGCCCCTGGCCGCCCGACGCGACGGCCGCCTCGGCCTGCGCGCGCACGGTCACGCCGCTCGTTCGACTCGCTGTTGCCACGGAAACTCCTGATGCCGGTCTCGATCGTCCTCCACAAGTGTTCACGAACGACCCGCTCCAGGCACTGGCCATGCCACCCCAATTGCGAGGTGGTCCTAGCACCACCTGCGGGTGGACATAGCCCGAGCGGATTGTTGAGATTATCCGGAAATGCAAAGAACCCCCATCCGGTTTCCCGGATGGGGGTTCTCTGTGAATGATTGTTCGGCGGCGTCCTACTCTCCCACAGGGTCCCCCCTGCAGTACCATCGGCGCTGTAAGGCTTAGCTTCCGGGTTCGGAATGTAACC
>NZ_JBFBIR010000041.1:0-73553 GCF_040685715.1 Kitasatospora sp. NPDC088264 | reverse complement strand
GGTGAGGTGACCCGGGTGGCGCGGGAGGTCGGTACCGAGGGCATCCTGGGCGGCCAGGCCGACGTCAAGGGCGTCTCGGGGACGTGGCGTGCGGCGGGCGGGACGGCGCCATGGCTAGCGGGTGATGGTCCACTGCTGCTCGGCGGAGCCGTCGCAGGTCCACACCCCGAGCTCCTTGTCGTCCTCGTGGTAGGTCAGGCAGTCCTGGTCGCTGATCCGGATCACGTACCGGTCGCCCGAGACGTTCTTCACCTCCCACTTCTGCTCCGAAGAGCCCTTCCACCCCTTGGTGTTGGCGAAGTAGGTGCCGGTGTTCTCGGTGAGGTCCCGCCCGAGTGCGTTGGTGATCCGGTAGCGGCCGCCGCCCGCGTCGCGGAACGTCCAGGTGCCGCCCGCGTCGCCCGGCTTCCCGGCGATCACCGAGGCGCCCTCGCCGGAGCCGGTGGCAACGGCGCCGAGGTTGTTGACGGTCCGCAGGTGCACGGGTGTGTTGAGCGCGGGCCGGCCGGAGCCGGTGGGGGTGCCGGTGCCGGGCTTGGTGCCGGGCTCGGCCGGCTCACCGGGCTTGCCGGTGTGCGGAGGCCTGGCCGGCGTGGCGGGCACCCCGGGGTCGTACGGCGTGCCGGGGTCCTGTGGCATCGCGGGGACGATCTGGGTGGCCGGCAGCCCGCCCGGCGCGGGAGTGCCCGGGTCCCTCGGCACGCCGGGGAACGCCATCGGGGAGAAGTTCACGACGCCGTCGGTGTGGTTGTAGCGCTGGCCGGCGCTGCCCGTGCCCCTCGGGTACGTCCAGGTGTGCTCGCGGGTGGTCCGGTTGAAGAGGCCGTAGAACCCCCAGTTGCCCCAGCCGCCGTCGAAGCCGTTGGCGAAGCTGCCGCCGCCGGAGAAGACCCAGATCCGGTAGGTCTGGTCCTCGCGCGAGGTCTTGTCGTGGTAGTCGACGTCGTACGTGAAGGCGACGTTCTGGAAGCTCTGCTCGTAGTTGTGGACGTACCAGGGGTCTCCGAAGGCGTTGTCGCCCTTGATGTTGAAGACCATGATGTTGTAGCTGCCGCCGGTCGCCTTGATCAGCATGTCGAGCGTGTCCTGGACGAACTCGCCGCGGGCCCGGTTCTTGACCTCCGAGGTGTGCTGCGCCGCCTGGATGCACCACACCAGGCTGGTCGAGCCGGGAGTCACCGCGTTGGCGGCGTTGCAGTTCTCCTGGGCCGGGTCGTACGAGCCGTCGGCCATCGCGGGCCCCGCCAGACCCAGGACGGCCACGGCACTCATGCCTGCGGCCAGGGCCGACAGCTTCTTCGTCGAACGCACGTGCTCTCCTTGCGAGTTCTGTGATGGGCGGGACAAAATATGGCATTCCGGTCAGCCGATCAGTGCCATTTTGTCTCGATCCATACGCATCCCTTGCGTAGGCCTGACGCCCGCGGTGCGCCGGCCCGAACCCGTGCGGGCGATTTCTCAAGCCCCTTGTGAAGGACGGATGATCGGGCCGCCCGGGTTCAACGGGCCACGTCCGTCGATCACGCTGCCCGATCCCGGGGGCTCACGGCCGGTAGGCGGGGAGGCCCTTGACGGTGGAGACCTGGGCCGGGGCGGCGGAGCCGTCGGCGGGGAGGGTGCTGACGCCGTCGGGGGTGCGGGCCGCGATGGTCCGGCCGTCGGGGGACCACGCGGGTTCGGTGTAGTCGGTGGCGGCGGCGGGGGTGAGGTCCTTCTCGTCCTTCTGGTCGATCCGGCTGGAGCGGGTGAACAGGTGGTCGTGCCCGTCGACGGAGCGGACGAAGACGACGTGCTCGCCGTCGGGGGAGAGGGCCGGCTGGGAGCCCTGGCCCAGGTCGCGGGTGGCGGGGCGGATGTAGTCGTCGTAGAGGTAGACCTCGTCGGCGGGGGTGTTGGCGTAGACGATCTCGCCGTGCCGGCCGCCGGCGTCGGCCCAGGTGTTGCCGGTCTGCGGCGGCTGCGGCATGTTCGCGTTGCCGTCCAGGGAGGTGTGCGGGGTGAGCACCTCGGGGGTGCCGCCGACGGCCTTGGTGGGGATCTTCTCCAGGCGCAGGACGCCGCCCTTGGCGGCGGCGAAGACGATGGTGTCGAAGCGTTCGGCGGATTCGGGGAGGTCGCTGGGGCCCTGCGCGGCGTGCTGCCAGGTGGGGTGGGACCAGGTCTCGCCGCCGGGGGCCGTGGCGAGGGTGGCCTTCGCGCCGCCGTCGGGGTCGGCGACGACGAGGTCGCCGTTCCCGTCGATGAAGGCCGCCCTCCTGCCGTCGGGGGACCAGGCGAGGTCGCGGACGACGGTGCCGAAGTCGACGGTGGTGCCGTTCATCGCGACGGCCCGGGTGCCGGTGCTGATGGTCAGGTGGTTGGCGGCGCTGGTGCCGTTGACCTCCTTGGCACCCGGCGTGGGGGTACCCGGCGTGGGGGTGCTCGGCGTGGGGGTGCTCGGGTGGGTGGAGCCGCCCGGGGCCGGGGTCCCCGGAGCGGTGGCGCCGGGCGCCGCGCTGCCGGGGGCGGCGGTCGGGTCCGAGCCGGCGTTGTCGGGGCCGCAGGCGGAGAGCAGGACGGCGCCGACGGTGGTCATCACGGCGAGCGCGGCGGTGGTGCCGAATCTGTTGCGCACGGACATTTCCAGGTCCCCCTCGGGTGCTGTTCGCGTTCGAGGAGGAGCATCCCAGGGGGAGTTCAGCGGCCGGTGCGAGCCGTGTCACGGTCGTGGAACAACAGCCGACCCGGCCGCCCTGCCGGGAGCGGAGCCTGATGCCGGGTCAGAGTCCGAGGGCGGTGAGGCCGGGGTGGTCGTCGGGGCGCCGGCCGAGCGGCCAGTGGAAGAGACGTTCGGCGGCGGTGATCGACAGGTCGTTGATGGCGGCGTGGCGGTGTGCCATCAGACCGTCGCGGTCGAACTCCCAGTTCTCGTTGCCGTAGGAGCGGTACCACTGGCCGGAGTCGTCGTGCCACTCGTAGGCGAACCGGACGGCGATGCGGTCGCCGTCGTGCGCCCACAGCTCCTTGACGAGGCGGTAGTCGAGTTCGCGGTGCCACTTGCGGGTGAGGAAGTCGGCGATCTGCTCGCGTCCGGTGAGGAACTCGGTGCGGTTGCGCCACCGGCTGTCGGGCGTGTAGGCGAGGGCGACGCGGTGGGGGTCGCGGGTGTTCCAGGCGTCCTCGGCGGCGCGGACCTTCCGTCGGGCGGTCTCCGGGGTGAACGGGGGCAGGGGAGGGCGCTGTTCGGTCACGGGGTCTCCTCGGGTGCGGCGGAGCCGACGGCGAGAACGGTCGTTCTCACCGTAGCGGCTACCCTAGGAGAACCATCGTTCTCACGCAAAGGGCACGGCAGATGGACCAGCACGACCCGCGAGGCCTGATCCTCGACGCGGCCGAGGAGCTGTTCTACGGGCAGGGCATCCAGGCGGTCGGCATGGACGCCGTCCGGGCGGCCTCCGGCCTGACGATGCGCCGGCTCTACCAGCAGTTCCCGTCCAAGGACGACCTGGTCGAGGCGTACCTACGGCGCCGGGACGGGCGCTGGCGGGCGAACCTCGCCGCCTACGTGGCCGGCGCCGCCACGCCGCCGCGCGACCAGCTGCTCGCCGTCTTCGACTGGCTCGGTCGCTGGTTCGCCGAACCCGGCTTCCGGGGCTGCGCGTTCGTCAACTCCTTCGGCGAGCTGGGCGCCGTCTCACCGGCGGTCGCGGCGACCGCCCGGCAGCACAAGGAGGAGTTCAACGCCTACCTCGTCTGCCTGGCCGAGGCCGCCGGCGCCCCGCCCGCCACCGCCGCCCAGCTGGCGCTGCTCGCCGAGGGGGCCATGACCACCGCCGCCGTGCACGGCGACCCGAGCGCCGCCGCCGATGCCAAGGCAGCCGCCCGCGTACTGCTGGACGCCGCCCTGTCCGCCCGCACCTGACGGACCGGGGGGCCGTCAGCCCGGGACGGGGGCCGTGCGCCGCTCGAAGACCTCGGGGCGGGCCGCCTCCAGGGCGGTGGCGACGGCGCCCAGCAGGACGGCGTCCTGGCCGAGCCGGCTCGGCTCCAGCCGGGGCCGCAGCGGGGAGCGTTCGTACAGGGCCTGCTCCAGTGGGCGCAGCAGCAGGTCGGCGCTGCGCCCGATGCCGCCGCCGAGGACGATCACGTCCGGGTCGAGCAGCGCGGCGACGACGGCGAGGACGTAGCCCAGGTGGTCCACTTCCTGCCGGACGGCCTCGACCGCGGCGGGCTCGCCGAGCCGGGCCCGGGTGAACACCTTCTCGGCGGTGAGCGGCCGCCGCATCCCTAGGTCGAGGGCGGTGCGCACCACGGCGTCGGCGGAGACGGTCTCCTCCAGGGTGGTGCCGGTGTTGGTGTTGGTGGTGGAGGTGCAGCCCGGCAGGCGCAGCAGTCCGAGTTCGCCGGCCGCGCCGTGCGCCCCCGTCAGCAGTTCGCCGTCCTTGACCACGCCCAGGCCGAGTCCGGTGCCGACCAGCAGGTAGACGAAGAGCCGGCTGCCCGCGCCCGCGCCGTAGGTGTACTCGCCGACGGCGGCGAGGTTGGCGTCGTTGGCGACGGTGACGGTGGTGCCCAGGCCGTCGGCTATTCGGTCGAACAGGCCGGGGCGGCCCCAGCCGGGCAGGCTGGCGGCGAGTCTGACGCTGCGTCTGCGCTCGTCCCAGACCCCGGGCGTGCCGGCCACGGTGTGGGCCACGGCGGTGCCGGGCAGGCCCGCCTCGGCGATGGCCTCGCGGGCGGCCGCGACGACGGCGTCGGCGACGGCGTTGGCCGAGCGGCCGCGGTTGGGCAGGTCGCGGCGGGCGACGACGCACCCGGACAGGTCGGCGACGGCGACCCGCAGCCGGGCCCGGCCGATGTCGAGCCCGAGGACGTGCCCGGCGGCCGGGTCGGTCTCGTACAGGACGGCGGTGCGGCCGCGCTCGGGGGCGAACCGGCCGGCCTCGCGGGCGAGTCCGGCGAGTTCGAGGGTGGCCAGCGCGGTGGAGACGGTGGGCTTGGACAGCCCGGTGTCGCGGGCGAGTTGGGCCCGGGAGAGCGGGCCGTGCCGGCGCAGCCGCTCCAGCAGGAGCCACTCGTTGTTGCTCCGGAGCCGCTGCCGGTTCCACGGCTGTTGTCCAGGCCCTGACAGTGGAGCGAGGGTGACGGGCTGCGGCGCCCCGTCCGTGGCCGTAGTCCGTCCTGCTGTGCTCATTCGGTCGATCGTAGGGCACCCGTCAGCCGACGAACGAGGACGGACGGTGAGAGGACGGGCGGTGAGCGGATCGGCGGAGTGGAGGAGTGGAAGCGCGGACCGCCGGTGGCGGCGGGGAGTCCCGGCTCCCTGCCGCCACCGGCGGTCGGATCGCCCGGCGCGGCCGCGCTCCGCCGGGGTCGGGGAGTCCGGGGGCGGGCTTCGCCGGGCCGGGGTCCGGTCCCACACACCGGACCCCGGGCTCGACGGGTGCGGGTGGGTCAGCTGATGGTGTAGCCGGAGCCGAAGGCGGTGACGCTGAGCGGGCCGTCCAGGTTGTAGTTGCCGGTGGCGGCGATCCGGCGCAGGCACTCGACCCGGTCGACGGACTTGCTCCATTCGGCGGCGGTGGAGGAGTTGGCGGGGTTGGTGAGGTCGTCGATGCGGACGTCGAAGAAGGCGTTCAGCCAGGTGCTCTCGCCGGCGCCGGACGGCGAGCCGACCTTGGCGTTGGTGCGGCTGATGAGGGCGGGCAGGGCGTCGTACTCGCTGCCGTTGCCGTGCTGGATGGAGGCGTCGTACAGCTCGGCGCGGGCGAGGGCGGTGGTGAGGCCGAGCTGGTCGGCCTGGTTCATGGCGGGGGTGAAGTAGCGCTGGTCGACCTGGTCGTCCTGGACCTGCCGGAAGGTGGCGTCCTGGGCGGCCTGCTTCCAGGCGGCGACGTAGTCGCTCTCGGGCAGGCCGCTGGTGTCGCCGCTGCCGGCGGCGGCCAGGCGCTCCAGCTCGGGGATGAAGCGGGCGAGCGGGTTGTCGGGGGAGACGGCGGTGTAGGCGCGGACGACCTTGAGCGCGTCGCCGTCGTTGGTGGTGAAGCCGGCGCGGCCGGCGGTGACGCCGCGGCCGTCGTTGATGTTCTCGGCGTAGCCGTACTGGAGTTCGGTGGTGCTGTTCTCGAAGATGCTGATCAGCTGGTCGGCCCGGCGGTGCTGATCGGGGGTCAGGCCGCCTGCGGACGCCCGCTGCACGGCCGCGGCGGTCGCCCGGGCGGGGGCGGCGGACGCCGAGGCGGAGGTGGCGGCCCAGGCCGCACCGGCGACCAGGGCGGCTGCCGCGGTGGCGGCGGCGAGGCGTCGGGTTCGGGAAACTCGCATGGGTGTGCTCCGATCTCCGGGGCGGTGCCGCCGGAGGCAGTGGGGGGTGGCGCGCCGGCCGACCGGGCGCTGTGGGGGCAAGAGCGCGAGCTCGCGGCAGCAGAGTACGGTCTGCGGTCGGTGACGGTCTATAAGGTAAGGAAAGTTTCCTAATAAAATTACTTCGGTCTCGGAGGCGGTACTCGGTCGTCGCCGATCGGGCCACCCCGGTGATACCGTCCGAGCGTCTGGCGACCGACTGCCCGGCCACCGCCGGGCCCGGCCCGCGAGCTCCCTGCACCGCCGACCCGGGTGCCCCGCGCGCACGCACACACCGCGTGCCCGCCGCGTGCGCACCGCCTGCGCCGTACGCGCGCGTACTGGACACGTCCCCGCGCCCGGCCGCCCCACCGAAACCCCGACCAGCACGGAGCACCGACCCATGAGCCTCCCGAGCACCACCCCACCCACCGTCACCCCGATACGGCCGCCGCGCCTGGTGGCCACCGACCTCGACGGGACGATCGTGCGCGGCGACCGCACCGTCTCGGCCCGTACCGTCGCCGCCCTCGCCCGGGTCGAACGGGCCGGCGGGCTCGTCGTCCTGGTCACCGGCCGCCCGCCGCGCCTGATGGGCGAGATCGCGGCCGCCTTCGGCCATCGGGGCGTGGCGATCTGCTCCAACGGCGCCTTCGGCTACGACATGCGCACCCGCACGGTGATCGCGGAGAACCCGATCCCGGTCGACGTGCTCGGCGAGAGCGCCCGGCGGCTGCGCGAGGCCGTGCCGGGGATCGGGCTGGCCGTCGAGTACGCCCAGGAGCTGGCCGGGGACGCGCACTACGAGGCGGGCGCCTGGGACGCCGACACCGCGGTGCAACGCCTCGACGACACACGGCTGTTCGGCCGCCCGGCGCCCAAGCTGATCGGCCGTCACCCGGAGCTGTCCGCGGACGAGCTGCTGGCGCTGGCCCGTCCGGTGCTCGGCGAGCTGGTGACGGTCTACCACGCGAACGGCGAGCGGCTGGTCGAGGCCGTCGCGAAGGGCGTCAGCAAGGCCGCCGCGCTCGGCGACCTGGCGCGGCGGCGCGGGATCACCCGCGAGCAGGCGGTCGCGTTCGGCGACATGCCCAACGACCTGCCGATGATGGCCTGGGCGGGCACCTCGTACGGCGTCGCCAACGCCCACCCGGAGGTGCTGGCCGCGGTGGACCACGTCATCGGCAGCAACGACGAGGACGGGGTGGCCGCCGTCCTGGAGGGCCTGTTCCCCGAGGGGTGAGTCACGCGCGGAACGGGCGTTCCCGGGAACGCCCGTTCCGGGACCACCTGTTACCGGAAGGCCCGTTCCCGGAACGGACGCTCCCGGGAAGGGAGCAGCCGCGACGGCGGCTCCGGGCGGGTGCACTCCCGGAACCGCCGCTTGCCGCCCGCGCCGTCAGGGCGCGCTGGTGTGGGTCAGGGTCTCCCAGCCGATGAAGTAGTTGGCCCCGAACGGGCTGTGCGCGGCCACGTACTGCTCGGTCTGCGGCATCGCCACGCCCTCGCGCAGGTGGTACTCGTTGTACGCGAGCTGGACGGCCGGGCCGAGGCCGGTCTTCGCCGAGCCGTCGCAGAGCCAGTCCGGCACGTTCGCGCCGTTGTCGTAGGCGGTGTGGAACTCCAGGGCCTTGACCAGCCGTTCACGCCCCTCGCCCCACAGGTCGAGGCCCTGGAGCCGGGCGGTCTCGGCGGTCTGGGCGGCGGCCTCCAGGCCCCAGCCGGTGTGCCCGAAGTCGCGGCAGGTCTCCTGCGAGAGCCCGTCCACGAAGGTCGACTGGCCGGACCAGTACTTCACCAGCGCGGCCTCGCCCTCGATCCCGGCCTTGGGCGGCGGCACCGGCAGATCGCCGTCGGAGGACAGGTAGACGTAGGCGGGCAGGCGCTTGCGCCACATGCCGGCGGCCTGGTCGAACAGGCCGCGGTCGTCGAGGAAGACCGCGATGCCCATCAGGGCGTCGGTCTCGATCAGCTCCCAGTTGCCGTTCTTGCGCGGGCTGCCGGGCGACAGCAGCGGCACGTAGACGGTGCGCAGCATGGTGGCGAAGCGGTCGACCGAGGCGGCCGGCCAGCCCGCCCCGGAGTGGCGGATCAACTCGGCGGCCCGGGACCAGTTGTTGCCCGACCAGCCGGTCTGCAGCGGGGCGTTGCTGTTGGTGTGCTCCTGGATCACGGCCGACCAGGCGTCCATGATCTCGATCGCCTTGTCGGCGTACCGCTGGTCGCGGGTGAGCACCCACTGCAGGGCGTGGGCGTAGGCGGCCATCGCGTCGTCGCGCTCGTCCGAACAGCCGTTGTCGGGGTGGGAGCTGGACCCGCACTCGACGGTGGCGCGCGGCCGGGGCCGCCAGTCCAGCGAGGCGTACTTGCTCGACCGGAGGCCGGCGAAGGCGGACGTCCAGGGTTCGGCCCCGGCCGCCAGCTTGTCCTTGAGGAAGCCGAGTTGCTGGTCGCCGACCAGCACGCCGGGGTGCTGGAAGGCGGCCCGCGGGCTGTGCGGGGCGGGTGCGACGGGTGCGGTGGCCCCGGCCGGTGCGGAGGCGAGCGGGAGCAGGGCGGCGAGTGCCGCCGCGGCGATCAGTGTCCTGGTGCTGCTACGTCCCATGGGGAGGTGTTCCTCTCGCGGGGGAGGCGGTCGAGCGCTGATGTCATGTTAGGAAAGTTGCCTAACATGGGAAGTGAACCACCAACCCCCGCGCGCGCCAAGAGGACCGGCTCCGTTCACCGCCGCACCCGTAGGCGTGCGTTCCGCATTTATCGCCTGTTGATCGTCGGGGCGTAACGTCGGACCCATGAACGAGATGACGGCCGAGTGGCCGGGGGCGGCGCCCGAGGGGCGGATGACGGAGCAGGACACCGAGCGGTTCCGGGAGTTGCTGGCACGGTTGGAGAACTCGCTGGCGGCGGATCGGACGGCTGACCGGGCGAGGCGACGGGCGGCGGCCGGGTCCGATGCCTGACGGGTCGGAGCGGCGCCCGGTGGTGGTGCTGCCGCTCTGGCGGCGCGGTGAGGCGTACGGGCCGGCTGACCGGCCCGGGGTGCCGCGGGGGCGCTCCGGGCCGGTGGCGGTCGATCAGGTGGCGGTGTCGCAGATGCCGCCGCTGCCGCCGGCGGCGCGGTGGAATCCGGACGGCTGACGGTACGGCACGTCAGCAGCTGCAGTCGCAGCAGTCACAACCATCACAACAGCCACAGCCGTCGCAGCCATCGCAACCGTTGCAGCAATTGCAAGGGTCGCAGCAGTCGGCGCAGTCGCAGTCGTGCCGCTGGCACCAGCCCTCCCGGCGCTCCCGGTTGAACGGGTCGTTGTGCTCGCAGCAGAGCAACTGGCAGGTGCAGGCCATCAGCGCCCACACGGCGCACCCGGCCAGCAGGTTGCGCGGTCGCGGCGGCTTGGCGCCGATCGGGGTGAAGCCGGGGCCCTGGGGCACCCACGGCGGGAGCGGGGTCCGGCCGGGATCCTGACCGGGAGTCTGCCCGGGCGGCGCCTGGCGCGGCGGCGCGTCGTGCGGGTGCTCCCCGGCGGCGTGCGGGTGCCCGCCGGTCGCCGCGTGCGCCGACCCGTCGGCGGCGGGTCCGGCGTTCCGGGTCTGGCAGGCGGCTGCGTGGGCGGCCGGGCCGAAGACCCGCTCGACGGCCCGCTCGGTCTCGTGCGCGAGCAGCAGGTGCACCAGGGCCCGGTCGGTCAGTTCGACCTCGCGCAGCGCGAGCCGGATGCCGTGGACGGCGTCGCGGCACAGGCGTTCGGCTTCGGCGCGCCCGGTGCCGGTGGCGGTCAGCGGGTTCCAGGCGCCGCCGGCGGCGTCGGCGGCCTGGTCCTCGGCGGCGTCGAGGAGGTGGGCGAGCCGGCCGAAGAGCCGGCCGGCCTCGGCGAGCGGGGCGGCGTTGCCGGGGCGCCCGGCGAGGACGGCGGTGTGCGCGAACGCGGCCGAGGTGGCGGTCTCGGTGGGCTCGGTGACCAGCAGGACTGAGCCGCCGGGCGGCAGCGACCGCTCCAACTCGCCCTGCCGGGAGGCGGCTTCGAGGAGTACGCCGGTGTCGAAGCCGACCGTCGAGGCGCTGCCGGCGCTCTGCCGGTCCCACCGCCGGGTGACCGCGCGGGCCCCGACGGCGACCGGGCGGCGGCCGAACACGCCGTCACGGTCCTCGACGTGGTCGCGGATCTTGACCGAGGCGAGGGCGAGCGAGACGGCGGCGGCGAGCCGGGCGCCCTCGCCCCGGGCGACGGAGGCGGTGCGCATGCCGCGCAGCGGGCAGGGCCCGGCGGTGCGCCGCCAGGAGGTGTCCTCGCGGGCGGCCTGGGCCTCGACCAGGACCGAGATGATCAGGCCGTCGTAGTTGGTGGCGGTGCGGGCGAGTTGGCCGTGGTCGTCGCGCAGCGCGAGGCAGAGCCCGCACAGGTGCGCCAGCCACGACGCCTGAAGCCGTTCGGACAGCCGGTGCTTGCACGGTCTGATGATGCCGAACATGGTTCCCCCTCGCCGGTGGGCCGCTGACCAGCCCTGATCCGCCGCACATCATATGATCACCTCCCCTCCCGGGCCGAGGGGGCGGAAGAGTCGAGGCGGCGGAGGAGCCGGAGGAAGGGAGAGGGCGCGAGGAGCGCAGGGGCGCGCACCCGAACGCGGCGCGCCGTCCCGGCCGAGTCCACGCCTCCCGCCCTTCTCCACGCCCCGGCCACGGCGGCCCGCGCCCCTGGGAGTGATCTCATATCCGGGATAGCATCGCGAATATGGGAATCGAGACGGCCGCCGACGAGCGGCTCGCCAACCGGCTCGCCGAATTGAGGCTGGAACGGGGCTGGACGCTGGAGGAACTGGCCCGGCTGGCGGACGTCAGCCGTTCGACGCTGTCGCGCGTCGAACGGGCCGAGGTCAGCCCGACCGCCGCGCTGCTCGGGCGGCTCTGCGCCGTCTACGGGCGGACCATGTCCCGGCTGCTCGCCGAGGTCGAGTCGGCGCCGGCCCGGCTGGTGCGGGCCGCGGACCAGCGGATCTGGCGGGACGAGACCACCGGCTTCGTCCGCCGCTCCGTCTCCCCGCCGCACGGCTCGCTGCGCGCCGAGATCGTCGAGGGCCGGCTGCCCGCCGGCGCCGACATCGCCTACGACCGCCCCTGCCTGGCGGACCTGGAACACCACCTGTGGGTGTTCGAGGGGGTGTTGGAGCTCACCGTCGACGGCGAGCGGCACCTGCTCGGCCCCGGCGACTGCCTGCGCTACGTCTCCGGGACCAGCCGCTTCCGCGCCCCCGGCCCGGACGACGCCCGGTACGCCCTGGTGGTGGTGGAACCGTGAGGCGCCCGAAGACCCGGATAGCCGCCGGGCCCCGCGAGCGCTTCGACGCCGCCGGGCGCCGCGTCCTGCTGGTCTGCGTCGCCGGCGGCTTCACCACACTGCTCGACCAGTCCGTCCTCAACACCTCCATCCCGGCCCTGCGCGAGAGCCTGCACGCCCAACCCGCCCACCTCCAGTGGATCGTGGCCGGCTACTCGCTCGCCTTCGGCCTGGCACTGATCCCCGGCGGGCGGCTGGGCGACGTCAGGGGCCGCAAGTGGTTCTTCGTCACCGGCCTCACCCTGTTCACCCTGGTCAGCCTGGTCTCGGCGACCGCCACCGCGCCCGAGGTGCTGATCGCCGCCCGGCTGCTCCAGGGCGTGGGCGCCGGACTGGTCAACTCGCAGATGATCGGCACCCTCCAGGACGTGTTCGACGGCCAACTACGGGCCCGCGCCCTCGGCATGTACGCCGTCACGGGCGGGCTGGCCTTCGCGCTCGGCCCGCCGATCGGCGGCGCGGTCCTGGCGGCGGCCGGCCCCGAGCACGGCTGGCGGCTGACCTTCCTGCTCAACGTGCCGTTCGGCCTGGCCACCGTCGCGCTGGCGGTGCGTCACCTGCCCAGGCCGCGCCCGAGTGCCCGGCACGCCGACCTCGACCTGGTCGGCCTGCTGCTGGTCGCCGCGCTCACCCTCGCCCTGATGCTGCCGTTCGTCCAACCGCCGGGCTGGACCGGCTGGCTGGCCTTCGCCGCCGTCGCCGTCCTGCTGCTCGGGGCCCTCGCCTGGTGGCAGCGCCGCTACGCCCGCTCCGGCGGCCACCCGCTGATCCACCCGGCACTCACCCGCTCCGCGCCGTACGCGCTCGGCACCGCGACCGCGATGGCCCAGTTCGGCTCCTCGCTCGCCGCCGGACTGGTGCTCACCATGTTCCTCCAGGACGGCCTCGGGCTCTCCCCGATGGGCGCCGCACTCGTTGCGCTGCCCTCGGCGGTGGCCATGGGCGTCGCCTCCGCGCTGGCCTGGCGGGTGGTGCAGCGCTTCGGGCGGCGCACCATCACCGCGGGCATGACCGGCTCCGCCCTGGTCATGCTGGCGAGCGGACTCGTCGCGCACTGGGCGCCCGCGGCCGTCCTGCCCTGGCTGCTGGCGCTGCTGCAACTGTTCGGCGGCGCCTCGATCGGCGTGATGGGCGCCACCAACCAGGCGTACGTGCTGCGCCACGCGCCCGCCGAGGCGGCCGGGGTGAGCGGGGCCATCCTGCAGATGGCCCAGCGGATCGCGGCGGCGGTCGCGGTCTCGGCGCTGTCCGGCGTCTACCTGCGGCAGACCGCCGGGGGCGGCGACCACCGCTCCGCCTACCTGGCCACCAGCGTGGTGTGCGCGGCGGTCGCCGCCCTCGCCGTCCTGGCGTCGGTGTTCGCCGGCCGGCGGGCGGCCCGGGAGGCGACCGGCGAGCCCGTCGCGGTGAGCCGTGGGCGAACAGCGGTCCGTTAGCGCAGGCCCGCACGTACGGTGGCGGGCATGACCGAGAACCGGATCGTGGACCTGCCCGAGGTGGCGCTCGCCTACCGCGAGAGCGGCCCGCCGGACGGCCCGGCGCTGGTGCTGCTGCACGCCCTCGGGGAGCGCGCCACGGACTGGGACGTCGTCCTGCCAGAGCTCGCCCCCAGGCACCGCGTGTACGCGCTCGACCTGCGCGGCCACGGCGACAGCGGCCGCACCGCCCGGTACGGCCTGGAGGAGATGCGCGACGACGTGCTCGCCTTCCTCGACGCGCTCGGCCTGGCGCGGGTCGACCTGGTGGGCCACTCGATGGGCGGCGTGGTCGGCTACCTGGTCGCCCAGGCCCGGCCGGAGCGGATCGGCCGTCTGGTCCTGGAGGACATCCCGGCACCGCACCCGCGCCCGGCCGGCGCGGTGCCGGACGCGCCGGAGGAGCCGGTGCACTTCGACTGGGCCGTGGTGAAGGCCGTCAAGGCGCAGGTCGACACCCCCGACCCGGCCTGGCTGGCGGGGATGGCCGGGATCACCGCCCGCACCCTGGTGGTCGCGGGTGGCTCGGCGAGCCACGTCCCGCAGGAGCGGCTCGCCGAGCTCGACCGGCTGATCCCGGACTGCCGGATGGTCACCATCGAGGCCGGGCACCTCGTGCACAGTGCCCGGCCCGTCGAGTTCGTTGCCGCGGTGGCGCCGTTCCTGTCCGCCTGATGCGGGCGTCCTGATGCGGGCGTCCTGATGCGGGCGTCCTGACCCGGGCGTCCTGACCCGGGCGTCCTGACCCGGGCGTCCTGACCCGGGCGTCCTGACGCGCGGGCCCCGTTCGGGCCCGGTGCCCCCGGTCAGACGCCGAACTCGGCCGGCAGACGGCCGGCCCGCACCGCCGCGACCAGGTCGGCGTGGTCGGCCTCGGTGCGGTCCGCGTACGCGACGGCGAAGGCGGCGACCGCCTCGTCCAGCGCCTCGCTCCTGCCGCAGTAGCCGGCCAGCAGGCCGGGGTCGGCGGTGTGCGCGTGCGCCCGGGCCAGCAGTGCGCCGGTGATCCGGGCGTAGTCGTCCAGTTGGCCCGGCAGCAGCGCGGCCGGGTCGACGCTGCCCTTGCGGTTGCGGAACTGCCGGACCTGGTAGGGGAGTCCGTCCACCGTCGTCCAGCCCAGCAGGGTGTCGCTGACCACCTGCATGTGCTTCTGCCCGAGCACCACCCGGCGGCCCTCGTGGCCGTCCTGGCCGGCCACCGGGTGGCCCGCGCGCTCCAGGTACGGCAGCAGCACGGACGGGCGGGCCTCCTTCACCTGGAGCACCAGCGGCTGGTCCCGGTGGTCGGTGAGCAGCACCACGTACGAGCGGGTGCCGACGCTGCCGGTGCCCACCACCCGGAACGCCACGTCCTGCACCCGGTAGCGGGACAGCAGGGTGCGCACCTCGGCGGGCACCGTCGCCACGTACGGGCCGAGCGACTGCGCGACGGCCCGCGCGGTCGCGTCGGTCACCTCGGTGAGCACCGGCGGAGCGGCCGTGAACCGCCGTCCGCCGTCCGCCGTACGGGCGGTGCTGCGGGCGGCGAACCTGGCGCTGGTGTTGCCCAGCGCCTTCGCGCCGACCTTGCGCAGCACCTCGGCCAGGTCGTGCGCCTCGGTGAAGGAGACCAACTGCTCGTCCGCGACGGCGTTCCAGGCGTCCAGCGCGGGCAGCTTGGCGAGCGTGCGCATCGTCCGGCGGTAGGAGCCGGCCGCGTGCTGGGCGGCCTCCCGGGCGGTGGTCTCGTCGGCCCCGGTCTCGCGGCCGGCCAGCACCAGGCTCGCGGCCAGCCGCTTGAGGTCCCACTCCCACGGGCCGGGCACGGTCTCGTCGAAGTCGTTGATGTCCATCACCAGTTGCCCGCGGGCGTCCCCGTACAGCCCGAAGTTGGCGGCGTGCGCGTCCCCGCACAGCTGGGCGCCGACCCCGGTGTCCGGGGTGCCCGCCAGGTCGGCGGCCATCAGTCCGGCCGAACCGCGCAGGAACGCGAACGGCGTGGCGGCCATCCGCCCCACCCGGATCGGCACCAACGCGGCGATCCGGCCCGCGTTGGACGCCTCGATCGCCTCGACGGCCGTCGGCCGCTCGGGCCCGGGAGAGAACTCCGCGTGCCGTTCCCGGGGGATGCGCCCGCGCAGCGCCTTCCCCCGTTCCCGCGCCCGCCCGCCCCGCCCCGACGCGAACCCGGCCACCGCGAACGCCCGCCGCCCCTGCGGCGCAGCTCCGTCCACACCGGCCACGGCCCCGTCCGCCACCTCGGTCACCTCGGTCACCTCGGTCACCTGCGTCACCGTTCCCCACCCGTCCCTTCCGGCTCCCACTCGCCCGCGACCTGCGCGAACGGCTTGCAGGGGGAGTGACGTCCGACATCTGACGACGGTTCCTGAGCCCGCCGGACGCGGGACGGCCGGCGAGCAGTCGGCGGAGGTCTCCGGAGGTCTTCGGAGGTCTGCGGAGGCGGGAAGGGCGTCCGCCCGTATCCTCGGGGCACGGCCCGCCGTGGAGGCCGGGCGTGGAGCTGGTCGGGACCGGGGGGGCAGCGGTGAGCGACGGGGGGAGAGCCCGGCGGGGCAGGCCCACGGTGAACGACGTGGCGGCGCTGGCGGGCGTGTCGATGGCGACGGTGTCGCGCGTGCTGGCGGGCGACTACCCGGTGGCCGGGGCCACCCGGGAGCGGGTGCTGCGCGCGGTGCGCGACCTCGACTACGTCGTCAACGCGCAGGCGCGGGCGCTGGCCGGCCGGCGGTCCCGGACGGTGGCGATCCTGCTGGGCAACCTCGCGGCGCCCTTCCACAACCGGGTCGCCCACGGCGTGGAGCGGCAGGCGGTGGACGAGGGCTGCCTCTGCCTGGTGGCGGCGACCGACGACGACCCCGACCGCGAACTGACGCTGGTCGAGGAGATGCGGGCGCGCGACGTGGAGGCCGTCGTGCTGGTGGGCGGGGTGGAGGACAGCCCGGGGTACCGCTCCCGGATCGCCCGGCTGGCGCGCATCCTGGACGCGGCCGGCTCCCGGCTGGTGCTCTGCGGCCGGCCGGCCCCGGGGGAGGAACTGCCGCTGACGGCCGTGCACTACGACAACGCGGGCGGCGCGCGGGCGGCCGTCGACCACCTGCTGGCGCTGGGCCACCGGCGGATCCTCTTCCTCGGCGGACCGGCTGCGACCACCACCACCCGGGAGCGCCTCGCCGGGTACGAGGCCGCGCTGGCGGCCCACGGCCTGCGCCGCCCGGCCGAACTGACGGTGGAGGGGTGCCACACCCGGGACGGGGCGCGGGCCTGGCTGCGCCGCCGCCTGGCCCAGGGGCCGCCGGACTTCTCGGCGGTCTTCGCGCACGACGACGACGTGGCGGCCGTCGTGCTGACGGTCCTGCGGGAGCACGGGATCGCCGTGCCCGGACAGGTCTCGGTGGTCGGCTTCAACGACCTGCCCGGGGCCGAGGACCTCAGGCCCGGCCTGACCACCGTGCGCATCCCGCACCTCGACCTCGGCCGCACGGCGCTGCGCCTCGCGCTGCACCGCCCCGGCCCCGAGCCGCAGCGGGCCGTCCTCGCCACCGAACTGGTGCCCCGCGGGTCGACGGGGCCGGTCGGATAGCCGGCCCTCCGGTCACGGGCCCGTGCCGGAAGCGTTGTCCTCGCGATAGAAAGCGCTTACTCTCCGGTCAGACAAGGGAGTTCGCGAGGAAGGACGGCCCGATGGACAGCTCGTGGACGGAGACCGGTGACCTGGCGGCGATACCGGTCCTGAGCAGGCGCGGACTGCTCAGGACCAGCGCCGCCGCCACCGCCGCGGCGGCCGCGTGGTGGCTCGGCGGGCCCACCGAGGCCCGGGCCGCCGACGGCTACGACGCGATGCGCGCGGCCTGGTCCGAGCAGCTGACCGGAACCGGGTACGACCCGGCCGCGCCGCCGTTCGCCCGCGCTCTCACCGCGCTGGGCGACCAGGCGCGGGGCCACCAGGCCGCGTTGAGCCCGCAGCCCGGGTCGCTCTGGCCCGACCTGCCGGTCGGCTCGGCCTCCGCCGCCGTCACGTCGACGGTCGGGCGGCTTCGGCTCATGGCCCTGGCCCTCACCCGGCCGGCCACCGGCTCGACGGGCGATCCCGGCCTCGGCGCCGCCGTCGCGACCGGCCTGGACTGGGTGCTCCAGCGCGCCTACACCGCCACCACCACGTCGTACGGGAACTGGTGGGACTGGCAGATCGGCGCCCCCCAGGCGCTGCTGGACGTGTGCGTGCTGCTCGGCGACCTCCTGACGGCCGAACGGGCGGCCGCGTGCGGTGCGGCCGTGGACCACTTCGTCCCGTCCTCGGTGGTCGACAAGTACACCGGGACCAGCACCGGCGCCAACCGGGTGGACCTGTGCCGGGTGCTCGCGCTGCGCGGTGTCATCGGCCGCTCGGCGGCCCCGGTCGCCGCCGCGCAGCGGGGGCTGTCACCGGTGTTCCGCTACGTGACCACCGGCGACGGGATCTACGCCGACGGCAGCTTCGTCCAGCACACCTGGGTGCCGTACACCGGCAGCTACGGCGAGGTGCTGCTCGGCAGCCTGGGCCGGCTGCTGCGCCTGCTCGCCGGAACGCCCTGGGCCGTCACCGATCCCGCGCTGCGGAACGTCTTCACCGCCGTGGACCGGGGGTTCCTGCCGTTCCTCTTCAACGGCCTGGTGATGGACGGGGTTTCGGGCCGCGCCGTCAGCCGGGGCGTGCAGGCCGGCGACGCGCGGCGGGCCCGCCTGGACGACCACGTGCGCGGCCACGCCCTGCTCGGGGACGTCCTGCGGCTGGCCGACTCCGGGTCGGTGCCGGCCGCCCAGGCGGCGGCCTGGCGCGCCGCCGTGAAGGGCTCCCTCCAGCGCGACCAGGTGCTCCCCTACCTGTCCAACGTCCTCGCCGACATCCCCGAACTCGCCCGCGCACAGGCCCTCCTGGCGGACTCCGGCACCCGGGCGGCGGACGAGGGCACGGGCAGCCGGGTGTTCACCATGGACCGGGCCGTCCACCGCCGGCCCGGCTGGAGCGCGCAGCTCAGCCTGTCCTCGTCCCGGACCGCCTTCTACGAGTGCGGGAACGGCGAGAACCTGCGGGCCTGGCACAGCGGCAGCGGAATGCTCTACTGGTACGGCGGCGAGCAGGGCGACGAGCAGTACAGCGACTCCTTCTGGCCCACCGCCGACCCCTACCGGCTGCCCGGCACCACCGTGTCGACGCGCCCGCTGGCCGACGGGGCCGGCGGCGACTGGGGCCAGGCCCGCCCGGCGACCGCCTGGGCGGGCGGGGCGAGCGACGGCGACTGGTCGGTGGTCGGCCAGGACGTCCGGGGCCTCGGCTCCGCCCTGGTCGGGCGCAAGTCCTGGTTCTGCCTGGACGATTCGATCGTCTGCCTCGGCGCGGGCATCGGCTGCACCGACGGCGTCGCCGTCCGCACGACCGTCGACCACCGCAACCTCGGGGCCCGCGAAGATCGGGAGTTCGTGCTGGACGGCGTCCGCCAGCCCGCCGACCCCGGCTGGAGCCGGAGGGCCGACGGCGTCCGCTGGGCGGCGCTGGCCGGGTCGGGCGCCTGGGTGTTCCCCGACGGCGCCACCCTCGACCTCGCCCGCGAACGGCGGACCGGGGCGTGGGTCGACATCAACCGGGGCGGGGCGCCCGACCCGATCACCCGGACCTACCTGTCGATCGGCCTCGACCACGGCACCGACCCCGTCGACGGGACGTACCACTACGTGCTGATGCCCGGGGCCGGCCCGGACCAGGCGGCGGCCTGCGCGGCGGCCCCGACGGCCACCGTGCTCGCCAACACGGCCGACGCCCAGGCGATCAGCGTGCCCGGACTCGGACTCACCCTCGCCAACTTCTTCGCCCCCGGCACGGTCGGCCCGCTGACCGTCTCCGCCCCCTGCTCCGTCCTGCTTCGCGAGAACGGCGGCGACCTCTCCGTCGCCGTCGCCGACCCCACCCGGAAGGCGGCCACCGTCCAGCTGACGCTGGCGCGGGACGGCTACCGGCTCGCGAGCGGCGGCACCGGCATCACGGTGCTCTCGGACTCCGGGCCGCTGGCGCTGCGCTGCGCGGTGGCGGGCACCGGGGGAGCGAGCCTGTCGGCGGTGTTCCGGCGGGGCGCCGCCTTCCAGCGAGGCGCCGCCTGACGGGGCCGCCCGCCGAGGTCAGCGCACCGGGACGGGCCTCACTGGCCGACCCGCCCGTCGAGGCACTCGCGCAACAGGTCGGCGTGCCCGCAGTGACGGGCGTACTCGTCGATCCTGTGCACCAGCAGCTCTCGCACCGCGATGCCGTTCTTCCCCAGCCGCACGCCCAGATCGGGGTGTGCGGCCAGGGCGGCGTCGGTGGCGGCCTGTTCGCGGGCGAGGTCGGCGAAGGCCGCGTCGACCTCGGCCTGCTCGGCGACGGCTCCGTCGAAGTCCGCGTCCCGCCGGCCGTAGAGCTTCGGCAGCGGATCACCGTCGCTGATCCAGCCGCGCCAGTCCCGTTCCACTTCGGCGAGGTGCCGGACGAGGCCGAGCAGTGACATCGTCGACGGCGGGACGGAGCGGCGGGCCAGCTGCTCCGGGTCCAGGCCCTCGCACTTCATCCGTAGGGTGTGGCGGTAGTTCGTCAGGAAGTCGTTCAGAGTCGGGAGTTCGCCGTCCGGGCTGACTCCCTCGCTGTTGCGGGGGTCGTCGTCCGGGTCGGCCCACATGTCGGGGTAGACGGTCGCCTGGGTCCATCGCTCGGGTTGGTCGCTCATGCGGGCCATGCTCGTTCGTGCGGGCCCGAGCCGCCAGTGAGTTTCGCCGCGATGGTGGCGGCTCCTCAGAGCGTGGACGTGGGCGTGGGTGTCGGTGTGGGCGTGGGAGCGGCGGCCGGAGGCGGGGGGCCGGGGAGGGCGCTCGCGCGGGCGGCGAGGTCGGTGACGACGCCGGTGCAGCTGTCGCCCTCCTTCTGGTGGCCGCACACCTGCAAGGTGGTGTCGCCGGGGCTCGCGTCGACCATCACGGAGTAGTTGTCGTAGCCCCAGTGGATCAGGGCGGTCTCCTGCGAGCCGTGGTTGGTGGTGATGGTGGCGCTGTCCCCGGGGGAGCCGTCGGTGATCCCCGACCAGGCGGCCCGGCAGCGCGGGCTGTAGTGGACGTAGAGGACCACCTCGCCCACGTTGCCGGTCAGCAGGGTGCGCTGGTCGACGTCGCACCGCATGTCCTGGGGGTCCTTGCCGGCGCAGCCGACGCCCTCGCAGAGCGGCGCCGACCCGGCGGTCGCCGTCGTCGCCGCCGTCTTCGGCGGGAGCGTCGCCGCCGATGCCGTGCCGTTGCCGCCGTGCGGGCCGCGCAGGTACAGGGCCGCGAACAGGATGAGCACGGCGGCGACGGCGGCTCCCACGCCGGCCGCCGGCCGCCGCCACGGGGCGGGCCGCGGTGAGGCGGGGGCGGCGTCGGGCGCTTCGGCCGCCGGCTCGGGCACCTCGGCGGGCGGTGCGGGCGCGGGTACGGGCTGGGGCTCGGGGGCCTCGGCCGGCGCTGCGGGCGCGGGCGCGGGCGCGGGGGCTTCGGCCGGCGCGGGCGCAGCCTCGGGGAAGAGCGCCTCGTCCGCGTCGCGCGCGGCCTCGGCCTTCCGCAGCAGGGAGGTGAGTAGATCGGCGTCGCACTCGACCGTGGCGATCAGGCCGGCCAGGGCCTGCGGGGTGATCAGGCGCTTCCCGTTCAGCCAGCGCTCCCAGGAGGCCTTGCTGAGGTAGGTCCTCTTCCCGAGTTCGGCCAGTGAGATCTGGTGCGCGTCCTTGACCGCGCGCAGCTCCTCGGCCAGACGCCGAGCGGGTTCCGAAAGATCGTCAGGGAGCGGCTTCCAGGACTGGCTCATCGCGGGTACCTCGGGCGGGTCGGTGGAGGATGCAAACTGATCCACTTTCGGATGATCAGTCTAATCGGTCGACTTCCCTCGGCCACCGCCCGCTTCCCCGGGCGCCGCGCCCTGCGGCGCGCCCACCCGGGGCCCGCGTCCCGGACACCGTCTCACGATGCCTCCGCCCCGGCGTCCCAAGGTGCAGCTCCGGGCCGTGGGACGACCTCGGACCGTCTCAGAACCGCCGAAGACGCTCGAAGACCGGCGGAGAATCCCGCAGAGTGGGCCGCGCCTTGGCCGGCACGCCGGCAGGCTCCCGGCCCGGGCACGGTCACAGCACAGAGCAACGGGGGAGAAGCCACATGGACCGCCACCACGCGTCGTACACCACGTCTCCAGCCCCTGCCGACGAACTCGCCAGGGAGCTCCGGTCGCTGAAGTCCGAGTCGGGCCTGACGTACGCCCGGCTCAGCGAACGCACCCACTACGCGAAGTCCTCCTGGGAGCGGTGGGTGAACGGCAAGCAGTTCCCGCCGCGCGACGCCGTGGAGAGCATCGCCTCCGTCTGCGCCGGCGACACCGACCGGCTGCTCGACCTGTGGCGCCGGGCGGACGGCTGCCGCGCCGCGGGCGCACCGGTCGGCGCACCGCCGGACACCGCCGTGCCGCCGGCACCCGGGCCGACGGGGACCCACCGCTGTCGGACGGCCCTGCTGCGGCCGCTGATCGCCCTCGTGCTGGTGCTGGCGGCGGGCCTGGTGCTGGCCGTCACCGGCCGCCGGCCGTCCCGGCCGGACAGGACCTTGGGCTGACCACGACGACGCCCCCGCGGACGCAACGGATCCGTGGGGGCGTCGGGTGATCCGGGCCAGGGCCGGCGGGCACGGGGTCAGGCGACCAGCCGGCTCCAGGTGCGGGCGTCCACCACCCCGTCGGCGGGCAGTCCGGCCGAGGTCTGGAAGGCCGTCACCGCGGACCGGGTGCCGGGGCCGAACGCGCCGTCCACGCCCACCTGGATGCCGTGCGCGACCAACTGGTTCTGCACGGCCAGCACCGCGCCGCCCGAGGCGCCGTCGGCGAGGGGCGCGACCGCCTGGCTCCACGTCTGGTTGCCCGCGATGCCGTCCGCGGCGGCGTGCGTGAGGTTCTGGAAGGCCGTGACGGCGCTCTGCGTGGCGGGCCCGTACGCCCCGTCGACGGTCAGGCTCGCGCCGTGCTGCACCAGCAGGTACTGGAGGGTCCGCACCGTCTCGCCCGAGGCCCCGCTGGTGAGCACCGGCCACACGGGCCCGGTCGGGTCTCCTCCGATGCGGGCCGCGACGTCGCGGCGCAGCTGCGGGATCAGCGCGTACAGGCGGTCACCGGGGCACTCGGTGTTGTTGAAGTCCCGGTGCCCGTAGATCTGGTAGGCCCGCAGCCCGTACTGGCGGCAGATGTAGGTGATCAGGTCGACCAGCGCCGCGTACTGCTCGCCGCGCGGGTCGACGGTGGTGTAGGTGCCCTCGTTCTCGATGCCGATCGCCACCGTGTTCTGCGCCGTGCAGTGGGCGGACTCGACGTGCTGGGCGCCGCCGCGCAGCGTGGACAGGCTGTTGTGGCGGCCCTCCAGGACGTACGCGCCGCGGCTGATGGTGAAGTGCTGCCCGGTGTCGATCCAGCCCTCGCTGTCCATCTGGTACGTCTGCATCGACCGGGCCAGCGAGAACGCGGCCGCCTGCGAGTAGTCCGTCACGTTGGGGGTCGCGGTGTGGTGCACGATCACCTTGTCCGGCACCCCGGCCAGGACGTTGACGGGGATGCTGGAGGGCCGGGCGCCCCACGCGGCCGTGTCGGCGACCGTCGGCCCGTCGGCGGCTCGTGCCACCCCGGCGGGCAGGGCGGACGCGAGCAGGGCACCGCCGCCGACCGCGAGGGCGCCGGTCAGGAAGGAGCGGCGACCGGGGCGGGGCGGGGTGAAGTCGGGGTACATGAACGGGGCCACCTGTTCCTTGGCGGGCTGGCGGGCTGGCGGGCTGGCGGGCGGGTCCGGGCGGGTCCGCGGGCGGTCCGCGGTCCGCACCGGTCGGACCGGTCGGCCGCCACGCTAGGAGCGCGGAGGCCCGGTCCACCATGGCTTCGCCGTCCCTCCCCGTCCCGGGACGCCGCAGCCCGGGGCGGGAGACGCGAGGGTGCGTTCCTCGGGGTGCCTTCGCGCACCCGGCGCCGATCGCCTACCATCGCGGTCGGCCGCGTCGAGCGACGGGCGGGGCGACGGGCAAGGGCGATCCGAGAGGCGCGGAGCATGGGCGACGAGCGCGGCTACCTGCTGGACAACCGGCAGCGGGAGGCGGGTCGACGGTTCGAGGGCATCGCCGAGCTGTTCGACCCGTGGACGCTGGAGCACCTGGACCGGCTGGGCCCGGCCGACGGGCACCACTGCTGGGAGGTGGGTGCGGGCGGCCCGGGGATCCCGCTGGCGCTGGCCGAGCGGGTGGGGCCGACCGGCCGGGTCCTGGCCAGCGACCTCGACACCAGCTGGCTGACCGGACTGCCCGCCGACCGCGTCGAGGTCCGCCGGCACGACGTCACCCGCGACCCGTTGCCCGACGAGCTGTTCGACCTGGTGCACGTCCGCCTGGTGCTGGTGCACCTGCCGGACCGGGCCGAGGTGCTGCGACGGCTGGCGTCGGCGGTCCGGCCCGGGGGCTGGCTGGTGGTGGAGGACGCGGACCCGGCCCTGCAACCGCTCGCCTGCCCGGACGAGCACGGACCGGACCAGGAGCTGGCGAACCGGGTGCGCCGGGCGTTCCGGGCCCGGCTCGCCGAGCGCGGCGCCGACCTCGCCTTCGGCCGCACCCTGCCCCGGCTGCTCCGCGAGGCGGGCCTGACGGACGTCGCCGCCGAGGCGTACTTCCCCGTCACCTCCCCGGCCTGCCGGGAGCTGGAGGCGGCGACGGTCCGTCAGCTCCGCGACCAGTTGGTCGGCCCCGGCCTCACCGCCGCCGACCTGGACCGGCACCTGGCCGACCTCCGCGACACCGAACTGGACGTGACCACCGCCCCGTTGATCACCTGCTGGGGCCGGCGCCGGTAGCCGACCACCGCGGGAACGCTCAGTCCCCGACCGGCCGGGTCGTCGAGGCGACGGCGTAGCCGGTGAGCAGGGCGGTCACGATGTCGGTGAGGCGGGGTTTCAGAACTCTGAGCTGGGGGCGTCCGTGACGGGGCCGAGGTCGGGTCGGTCGCGGAGGTCGAGGGCCTCGCCGTGGCGGGTGAGTTCGAGGAGGACGAGGGTGTTGGTGCCCGGGCGCCAGAGCGGGGCGGGGGCGTAGAGGGTGCGCTGCGGTCCCTCGTCGGTGTAGCGGCCGAGGAGGAAGCCGTTGAGCCAGAGCAGGCCGCGGCCCCAGCCGGGGAGGGCGAGGAAGGCGTCGGCGGGGGTGTCGAGGTCGGTCTCGAAGCGGTGGAAGGCCGGGTCGCCGTCGGTGGCGGTGGTGGCCGGGTCGAAGGCCAGGCCGCTCAGGTCGGTGAGGGGGAGCGGGCGGATCTCCCAGTCGTGGAGGCGCTGGCGTTCGTGCGAGACGCCGCGCCGGATGCCCTTGCGGTCGTCGAGTTGGGGGCCGTAGTTGGTGCGGCCGAGCGCCTCGACCAGGATGTCCAGGGTGGCGCCGGCCGGCGTGGTGGCCAGCGGGAGGGTGGCGCCGGGGTCGTTGCGGTCGAGGGTGCCGAGGGGGTTGCCGTCGGCGAAGACCTGGGCGCGGTCGCCGAGGCCGTCGACGCGCAGCGGCAGGGTGGGGCGGGGGCCGGGGACACGGGTGCGGTAGTGGATGAGGCCGAGTGACTGGCCGAGGTTCTCCATGGGTTCCGGGACGGGCCGGTGGTGGGGGGTGGCGAGCGCGTCGAGGGAGTCGAACAGGCGGGCCCGGCCGGTCCTGCGGTCGATGCGGCGCGGGGTCAGGCGGGGCGGCTCGGCGGGGAGTTCGCCGTCGGGCAGGGGGAGGTACCGGCCGATGACGTCGCGCAGGGCGTGGAACTTGGGGGTGAGCTCGCCGGCCTCGCCGATGGGGGCGTCGTAGTCGTAGCTGGTGGTGGTGGGCTCGTAGCCCGGGGTGTCGGGGCTGGTGCCGGTGTGGTTGGCGCCGGACCAGAGGCCGAAGTTGGTGCCGCCGTGGGCCATGTAGAGGTTGACGGAGGCTCCGGTGGCGAGGAGTGCGTCCAGGGAACGGGCGGTCTCCTCCGGGTCGCGGACGTGGTGGGGCCCGCCGACGCGGTCGAACCAGCCGATCCAGAACTCCATGGCGGCGAGCGGCCCCTTGGGCTGCTGGCGGCGCAGCACCTCGAAGCGCTCGGGGGCGCGGGAGCCGAAGGTCGCGGTGGCGAGCAGGCCGGGGATCGCGCCGCCCTGCTGCATGAAGTCCTCGGCGCCGTCGGCGGTGAACAGCAGGCAGTCCACGCCGCGCGCGAGGAGGCCGTCGCGCAGGTGGGCGAGGTAGCCGGCGTCGGTGCCGTAGCTGCCGTACTCGTTCTCGACCTGGACGGCCACGACGGGGCCGCCGCGGCTCGCCAGCAGCGGCACCAGCTCGGGCACGAGGGCGTCGAACCAGCCGTCCACGGCGGCCAGGAAGGCGGGGTCGGCGCAGCGCAGGCGCAGGCGCAGGCCGTCGACGGCGAGCAGCCGGGCGGGCAGGCCGCCGAACTCCCATTCGGCGCAGATGTAGGGGCCGGGCCGCAGGATGACGTCCAGTCCGTGCTGCTGGGCCAGCCGGACGAACCGGGCCACGTCCCGCCAGCCGGTGAAGTCGATCTCACCGGTGGGAAGTTCGTGGAAGTTCCAGGGGATGTAGGTGTCCACGGTGTTGACGCCGAGGGCGCGCAGGCGGCACAGCCGGTCGTCCCAGAGCTCGGGGTGGACGCGGAAGTAGTGCAGGGCGCCGGCGACGATCCGGTGCGGGGCCCCGTTGCGGCGGAACCCGGAGTCGTCGTAGTCGAGTTCGATCGTTTCGATCATGGCGTGACCAGCTTTCGAGGGGGTGGCACGGGCTGCCAGGGTAGGGCAGGGCCGAACGGCGGACGCCCGACGGCTACCGGCGCGGCGCGGCGACCATGTGGGTGCGGTGGCGGTCGGCCACGGTGGCGAGGGTCTGCGCGCCGGGGGTGGCCCAGATCCGCTCGTTGAAGATCTCGACCTCGATCCAGCCGGTGTAGCCCGCGGCCGTGACCTGGTCGGTGAGGGAACGGAAGTCGATGTGGCCGTCGCCGACGTGGCCGCGCCCGAGCAGGACGTCGGCGGGCAGCGGCAGCGTCCAGTCGCACACCTGGTAGGCGGCGATGCGGCCGTCCCGGCCCGCCCGGTCGAGCTGCTCGGGCAGCGCCGGGTCCCACCAGACGTGGTAGCTGTCGACGACCACGCCGACCTGGGCGGCCGGGTGCGGCGCGGCGAGGTCGAGCGCCTGGCCGAGGGTGGAGACCACGGCGCGGTCGGCGCAGAACATCGGATGCAGCGGTTCGATGGCCAGCCGTACGCCGAACTGTCCTGCGTACGGGGCGAGTTCGGCGAGCAGGTCGGCGATCCGGGCGCGCGCGCCGGGCAGGTCGCGGCTGCCCTCGGGCAGGCCTCCGGCGACCAGCACCAGGGTGTCGGTGCCGAGTTCGGCGGCCTCCTCGACGGCCCGCCGGTTGTCGTCGAGCGCGGCGCGGCGGCCCTCCGCTCCGGCGGCGGTGAGGAAGCCGCCCCGGCAGAGGCTGCTGACGGTCAGGCCGCTGTCGCGGACCAGCCGGGCGGCGCGGGCCGTTCCGGTCTCGGCGACCTTGTCCCGCCACAGGCCGATCGCCGGGATGCCCGCCTGCGCGCAGCCCCGGACGGCCTCGGGCAGGGTCCAGTGCTTGGTGGTGATCTGGTTGAGCGAGAGCCGTTCCAGTCCGGGGGCGGCGGTGCCCCGCTCGGCGGGGTGAGGTGCGGTCACGCCGACCACCCGGCCAGGGCGAGGTAGCGGCGCATCCGGTCGGCCGCGAGCTCGGGGTCGGGGAGCACCCCGGCGGCGTCGGCGAGTCGGAGCAGTTCGACGAGGTGCGGTACGGACCGGCCGCTCTGGGCGCCGGCCACCATGGTGAAGTGCTCCTGGTGGCCGGCCAGGTAGGCGAGGAAGACCACACCGGTCTTGTACTGGTAGGTCGGCGCCGCGAAGAGGTGCCGGGCCAGCGGAAGCGTCGGGCCGAGCAGCGCGTCGTAGCGGGCGGTGTCGCCGGCGTCGAGGGCGTGCAGGGCTGCCGCGGCGTGGCCGGCGATCGGGTCGAAGACACCGAGCAGGGCGTCGCTGTGGCCGAGTTCGTCGCCCTTGATCAGTTCGGGGTAGTGGAAGTCGTCGCCGGTGTAGAGCCGCACCCCGGCGGGCAGGGCGCGGCGCAGCGCGATCTCCCGGTCGGCGTCCAGCAGCGACACCTTGATGCCGTCGATCCGCCCGGGGTGTTCGCGGATGAGGGTGAGGACGGTGTCGGTGGCCGCGTCGAGGTCGGCGGAGCCCCAGTAGCCGGCCAGTGCCGGGTCGAAGGCGGCGCCGAGCCAGTGCAGGATCACCGGCCGGGCGGACTGCCGGATCAGCCCGTCGTAGACGCGGAGGAAGTCCTCCGGGCCACGGGCGCGGGAGTTGAGGGCCCGGCTGGCCATCAGGACGGGCTGCGCGCCGGCCGCCTCGACCACGGCGAGCTGCGCCTCGTAGGCGTCCGCCACCTCGCTCAGGGCAGCGGCTGTGATGTCGCTCAAGGAGCTTGCCGGGTCGGTGAGTTGGTCGGTGCCGACACCGCAGGCGAGCCGGCCGCCGACGGCGCGGGCCGCCGCGCCGGAGCGGGTGATGAGTTCGCGGGTGGCGGCCCAGTCCAGGCCCATGCCGCGCTGGGCGGTGTCCATGGCGTCGGCGACGCCGAGGCCGAGCGACCAGAGGCGGTGGCGGAAGGCGAGGGTGGCGTCCCAGTCCAGGGCGGCCGGGGCGCCGGCGGCGTTGGCGCCGAGCGGGTCGGCGACGACGTGGGCGGCCGCGAAGGCCGTGCGGGAGGCGGGCGGGTGCGCGGGCAGGTCGAGCGGTGCGGGCTCGCGCAGCCGCAGCCGGCCGTGCCCGGGCAGGTCCAGTTCGGCCATCAGAGCACCAGCTCGGGGACGTCGAGGCGGCGGCCCTCGCGCGCCGAGCGCAGGCCGAGTTCGGCGAGTTGGACGCCCTTGGCGCCCTCCAGGAGGTCCCACGGGTAGGCGGAGCCGGTCGCCACGTGGCGCAGGAACAGCTCCCACTGCACCTTGAAGCCGTTGTCGTACTCCTCGTTCGCGGGCACCGGCTGCCACTGGGCGCGGAAGGGGTCGGTGGCCGGGAGGTCCGGGTTCCAGACCGGCCGGGGGGTGGTGGCCCGGTGCTGGACGCGGCACTCGCGCAGCCCGGCGACGGCGCTGCCCTCGGTGCCGTCGACCTGGAACTCGACCAGTTCGTCCCGGTCGACCCGCACCGCCCAGGAGGAGTTGATCTGCGCGACGACGCCGCCGGCCAGCTCGAAGACGCCGTACGCGGCGTCGTCGGCGGTGGCGGGGTAGGCCCGGCCCTGCTCGTCGACGCGGCGGGGGATGTGGGTGGCGGTGTGCGCGTACACCGTGCGGACGGGCCCGAAGAGGTTGTCCAGCACGTAGCGCCAGTGCGGGAACATGTCGAGGATCACGCCGCCGCCGTCCTCGGCGCGGTAGTTCCAGGACGGGCGCTGGGCGCTCTGCCAGTCGCCCTCGAAGACCCAGTAGCCGAACTCGCCTCGCACGGACAGGATCCGGCCGAAGAACCCGCCGTCGACCAGCCGCTTGAGCTTGCGCAGCCCGGGCAGGAACAGCTTGTCCTGGACGACGCCGTTGCGGACGCCGGCCGCCCGGGCGAGGCGGGCCAGCTCCAGGGCGGCGTCGAGGGATTCGGCGGTCGGCTTCTCGGTGTAGACGTGCTTGCCGGCGCCGATCGCGGCGCGCAGGGCGGCCTCCCGGGCGGGGGTCACCTGGGCGTCGAAGTACACCTCGGTGAGCGGGTGGGCGAGCGCCTCGTCGAGCGAGGTGGTCCAGTGCTCCAGGCCGTGGCGTTCGGCCAGGGCGCGCAGCTTGGCCTCGTTGCGGCCGAGCAGGATGGGTTCGGGCCAGAGCACCCGGCCGTCGTCGAGGTCGAGGCCGCCCTGCTCGCGGATGGCGAGGATCGAGCGGACGAGGTGCTGGCGGTGGCCCATGCGGCCGGTGACGCCGTTCAGGACGACGCCGATCACCTTGCGGTCCACGGGTGGTCTCCTTGCAGCTGGTAACGGGGGGGCGGTCAGGCCGTGCGGTGGATGCCTTCGGGGTGGACGGCGTGGGCGAACGGCAGGCCCCGCGCGTAGCGGGCGAGTTCGTCGGCCGCGGCGGCGGCCATCCGGTGCAGCTCGCCGCCGAGCGAGCCGGCCACGTGCGGGGTGAGCAGGACGTTCGGCAGTTCGTACAGCGGTGAGTCGGCGGGCAGGACCTCGGGGACGGTGACGTCGAGGACGGCGTCCAGGCGGCCGGCGACGAGTTCGTCGGTGAGCGCCTGCTGGTCGACCAGCGAGCCGCGGGAGGTGTTGACCAGGGTGGCGCCGTCGCGCATCAGGGCGAGCCTGCGGCGGTCCACCAGGTGATGGGTCTCCGGCAGTTCGGGGGCGTGCACGGTGACCACGTCGGAGGAGGCGCACAGGTCGTCCAGGCCGACGGCCCGGGCACCGAGCGCGGCGGCCTCGGCGGCCTCCACGTACGGGTCGTACAGCAGCAGGTCGAGGTCGTGCGGGCCGAGCAGTTCGAGCACCCGGCGCCCGATCCGGGAGGCGCCGACGATGCCCACTGTGCGCCGGTAGTTCCCGGCGGCGGCGTAGGCGCCCTGCCAGTCGTGCGGGGCGCGCCGGTGCCGGTAGTCCTCGCGGATCGCGAGCAGCCGCTTGTTGGCGAGCAGCACGGCGGCGACGGTGTACTCGGCGACGGGCAGCGCGTTGGCCCAGGCCGCCGAGGTCACCTGGAGGCCGCGCCGCCAACAGGCCTCGGTGACATGGTGCTTGACCGAGCCGGCGGCGTGGATGACGGCGCGCAGCCGGGGCGCGGCGGCCAGCACGGCCTCGTCCAGCGGCGGGCAGCCCCAGCCGCTGATGATGACCTCGGTGCGGGCCAGCGCGGCGGCGGCCTCGGGGGCGGCGAAGTCGTCCACGACCAGGTCGGGGTCGAGGTCGGCGAGGTCGGTGAGCCGCTGGACGGCGTGCCGGTCGAGCAGCCGGGCGGGCAGGGCGCGGTCCATTGCGAGCAGGGCGCGGGGCCTGCGGGCCGGGGCGGCGGGGGAGCGGATGTCGGCTGTGGTGGTGGTCATTTGACGCTTCCTGCGGTCAGGCCGGCCCGCCAGTGGCGTTGCAGGCCGACGAAGGCGGCCACCAGCGGGAGGACGGCGAGCAGCGAGCCGCTGACGACGAGGGGGTAGTACTCGGGGAAGGCGTGGGTCTGGGCGTTCCAGCTGAACAGGCCGAGGCTGACCGGGAAGAGCCGGTTGTCCGAGAGCATCACCAGGGGGAGGAAGAAGTTGTTCCAGATCGCGGTGAACTGGAAGAGGAACACCGTGACGAAGCCGGGCGTCATCATCCGCAGGCCGATCGACCAGAAGGTGCGCAGTTCACCCGCGCCGTCCATCCGGGCCGCCTCCAGCACCTCCCCGGGGACGTAGCCCGCGCAGAACACCCGGGCGAGGTAGACGCCGAAGGGGTTGACCAGGGAGGGCACGAAGACCGCCCAGAAGGTGTTGACCACGCCGAGGTCCGAGGCGAGCAGGTACATCGGCAGGGCCAGCGTGGTGGTGGGCACCAGCACGCCGAGCAGCACCAGGCCGAACAGCTTCTCCTTGCCGGGGAAGGCGTGGACGTGGAACGCGTACCCGGCGCAGACGCAGACCAGGGCGCAGGCCAGGGCGCCGAGCCCGGCGTACAGCAGGGAGTTGAGGTACCAGCGGAAGTAGATGCCGTCCCCGGTGGTGGCCAGCGCGTGCAGGTTGTCGCCGAGGTGCCAGGTGGCGGGGGAGAGGGCGCGCCCGCCGAGCAGGTCGCCGGTGTTCTTGGCGGCGGCGGTCACCAGCCACAGCAGCGGCAGCAGGGTGTAGGCGGTGGCGAGGACGAGGGCGCCGTTGACGGCGGCCTTGGAGAGCGTCCACGGCCGGCGGGGCGGGTGGCTGCGGGCGGCGGAGCGCTGCCGGGGGCGGCGTCCGGGGGCGAGCGTGGTCATCCGGTGGCCTCCGTCCGCCGGTCCGGGCGCGGGCGGGTGGCCCGGGTGACGAGGAAGGACAGCGCGGCGGCGGCGAGCGCGAGCAGCACCGAGGCGGCGGCGGCCAGGCCGTAGTCGCCCCGGTCGAAGGCGGCGGTGTAGGCGTACATGCTGGGCGTCCAGGTGGAGACGACGCCGGGGGAGGCGCCGTGCAGGATCATCGGTTCGGTGAAGAGCTGGAGCGAGCCGATCAGGGTGAACAGGCCGACCAGCACGATCGAGGCGCGGATGAGCGGGATCTTGACGCTGACGGCGGTCCGCAGCGGTCCGGCGCCGTCGACGACGGCCGCTTCGAGGACTTCGCGCGGGACGGCCTGGAGCGCGGCGTAGAAGATGACCATGTTGTAGCCGGTCCACTCCCAGAGCGCGATGTTGACCACGGCGGGCAGTGGCGCGCCGAACGGGTCGGGGTGGGCGCCGCCGGCGTTCAGCACGTCGATGACCGGGCTGATGCCGGGCGTGTACAGGTAGACCCAGATCAGCGCGGCGATGATGCCGGGCACCGCGTGCGGCAGGAACAGCGCCAGCTGGAAGAAGCGGCGGGCGCGGGCCAGCGCCGAGTCCAGCAGCAGCGCGAGGAGCAGTGCCAGCCCCGTCATCAGCGGGATGTAGAGCAGGCAGTACTGCGCGGTGGTCCAGAAGCCCGAGCGGAACGCCTGGTCGCCGAGCGCCCGGGCGTAGTTGCCGAGGCCGGTGAAGACCGTCTCGCCGCCGCCGAAGCCGAGCCCGGAGCGGTGCTCGGTGTACAGGCTGAGGTGGACGGCGTAGCCGATCGGGACGAGCGTGCAGGCCGTGAACAGGAGCACGAACGGGGCGAGCAGGACGGCCGGGGCCCCGTACCGCCCGCGCCGGCGGGCGCGGGCGGCGACGGCGGGCCCGGGCCCGGTGCGGGGCGGGTGGGCGGTCACTGCTTGACCTTGAGGCCGCGGTTCTTCAGCTCGGCCTGGGTGGACTGCTGCGCGGCGTCGAGGGCCGCCTGCACGGTGCCGCCCTGGGTGAGCTTGCCGAACGCGTCCTTGAGCGCGTTGTTGGTCGCGTTCATCGTCGGGCCCCACTGCCAGTTCGGCTTGATCGACTTCGCGGCGTCCGTGTAGAGCGCGTACACGTCCTGGCCGCCGTAGAAGTCGGCCGTGAAGGCCTCCTCGGCCACCGGGACGAGGGCGGGCGCGGCCGGGAAGGCGGAGGAGGTGCCGGAGGCGATCCGGGCCTTGATGCCCTCCGGCGTGGTGGTCGCCCAGGTGGCGAACTCGACGGCGGCCCCGGCCTTCCTGCTGTCCTTGGAGACGGCGAAGGTGGTGCCGCCGACCATGCCGCTGGCCGGGGTGCCGTCCCAGCTGGGCACCGGGGCGACGGCCCACGTGCCGGCCGCGTCGGGCAGGGTGCCCTTCAGCACCCCGCCGCCCCAGGAGGCGCCGAGGTAGCCGGCGGTCTCGCCCTTCTGCAGCGAGGCCGTCCACGGCTGGCTGAACGAGGGCTGGACGCGGACCAGGTCCTCGGCGATCAACTGCTGCCAGTAGTCCGCGGTCGGTTTGGTCCCGGCGCCGTTGAGGTCGACGCTCCAGGCGTCGTCGCGGCCGGTGAACCAGTGGGCGCCGGCCTGCCAGGCCATCGCCTCGAAGGTGGCCGGGTCGTCGGGGAAGAAGGTGGCGATCCGGGTGTCCGGCTGGGCCTGCTTCAGTTTCTGCGCGGCGGTGCGGAATTCGTCCCAGGTCTTCGGCGGGGTGAGGCCGGCCCGGTCGAAGAGGTCCTTGCGGTAGTAGAAGGCCTGCGGCGAGGCGTCCAGGGGCAGCGCCCAGGTGCGGCCGCCGAGGGTGGTCAGGTCCATGGTCTGCGGCAGGTACTTCGCCCTGAGCTCGCCGGGGACGAGCTTGGAGATGTCCTGGACGGCGCCCTGGCTGACGAAGTCCGGCAGTTGGGCGTACTCGACGTTGAACACGTCGGGGGCGTTGCCGGCCTTCACCGCGTTGGAGATCTTGGCGTACCCGCCGGCCGTGCCGGAGGGTATCTCCTCGTAGACCACGTTGACGTCGGGGTGGGAGGCGTTGAAGGCGGCGACGACCTCCTTCGTCCCCTTGGACCAGGCCCAGAAGGTCAGCGTGACCGGCTTGCCGTCGTCGGCCTTCGGGGCCCCGCCGCCGCTGCCGGCGCAGGCGGCGAGGAGGACGGTGGACAGCAGGCCGCCGGCGGCCGCGCGGAGGAGTCTGCGCCGGGGGTGGGGGAGGGGGAGCGGGAGTGAGGGCATGCACGACTCCGGGAGAGGGGGGCGCGGTCGGGGGGTCAGGGGGGCTGCCGGTGGCCGCGACCGGGCGGGCAAGTGGTCGCCATCCTGGGCGGGCGATCGATCGAAGTCAAGAGATCTGGATCAAATGATCCGTTGCGATCAAAAGCCTTGACGAACGATCAACCGCTTTCTAGATTCCCCGCACGGGGCGCGACTCCCGAGCCCCGGGCCATGGAGGACACCGCCGTGCTGCTGCCCCCGGAAGACCACGCCCTCAGCCCCCGCACCGGCTGGACCAGAGCCCACTGGGAGGCCGCCGCCGACGGGCTGCTCGACGCCGTCCTCCCCTGGGCCGGCCCCGGACACGCGCTGATCGACCTCCCCGGCCCCCGGCCGAGCTGGTCCGGCCGCCGCTCCGACGCCCTCGAAGGCTTCGCCCGCACCTTCCTCCTCGCCGCCCTGCGGATCGCCGGCGCCGGCGGCGCCGACCCCCACGGCCTGCTCGACCGCTACGCCGCCGGACTCGACGCCGGCACCCGCCACCCCACCACCGCTCGCGACCTCACCGACGACGACCCGGCGTCCTGGCCCGTCGTCACCGACCGCGGCCAGGCCATGGTCGAGGCCGCCGCCATCGCGTTCGCCCTGCGGCTGACCCGCCCCTGGCTCTGGGACCGCCTCCCCGCCGACGTCCGGACCAGAACTGCCCGGTGGCTCGCCGAGACCCTCCACCGCACGCCCAACGACAACAACTGGTGGCTCTTCCCGCTCGCCGTCGGCGGCTTCCTCGCCGAGGCCGGCATCGAGGAGCACGCCGCCCGCGCCGCCGTCCGGCGCGGACTGGACCGCGTCGACCGCTTCTACCTCGGCGACGGCTGGTACACCGACGGCCGCCCCCGCGCCTTCGACCACTACAACGGCTGGGCCCTGCACCTCTACCCCGTGCTGCACGCCCACCTCGCCGACGACCGCGCCCTGCTCGCCGAGTACGGCCCCCGGCTCGCCGCCCACCTCGCCGACCACGCCCACCTGTTCGGCGGCGACGGCGCGCCGGTGCACCAGGGCCGCTCGCTGATCTACCGGTTCGCCGCCGCCGCCCCGCTCTGGGCCGGCACGCTCACCGGCCACACCCCGCTCACCCCCGGCACCACCCGCCGACTCGCCTCCGGCGCCCTGCGCCACTTCCTCGACCGCGGCGCCACCGACCCCGACGGCCTGCTCACCCTCGGCTGGTACGGCCCCCACCCCCCGCTCGTCCAGCCCTACTCCGGCCCCTCCTCGCCCTACTGGGCGGCCTCCGGCTTCCTCGGCCTGTTGCTGCCCGCCGACCACCCCGCCTGGACCGACCGCGAGGAGCCCGCGCCCGCCGAACGCCGCGACACCGTCCGCGTGCTGCCCGGCCCCGGCTGGCTGGTCCAGTCCACCGCGGCCGACGGCCTGGTCCGCCTCCACAACCACGGCAGCGACGACCAGCCCGCCGACCGCGTCCACCCCGACGACCCGCACTACGCGCGGCTCGCCCACTCCACCGCCACCGGCCCCGTCCACACCGGTCCGGCCGACAACCACCTCGCCCTGCTGGTCGACGGCGAACCCACCGAACGCGGCCCGATCACCCCGCTCGCCACCGGCGACGGCTGGGCGGCCTCCACCCACCGCCCCCGGGCCGGCGGACACCCCCTGCCCGGCGTCACCGTCACCTCGCTGACCCTCGCCCACGGCGCCGACGAGGTCCGCGCCCACCTGGTCGTCGGCGCCCCGCCCGGCACCCCGCTGCGCGAGGGCGGCTGGGCCGTCGCCGGAGACCACCTGCCACCCGCCCGGCCCGGCACCGCCGCTGCCTCTGCCTCTGCCACCGCGACCGCCCACACGCTGGACGGCCGGCTGCTGACCAGCGAACTGCGCGCCCTGCACGGTTACACCGCCGCCCGCACCAGCCCCGTCCCGGACGGCACGGCCTTCGGGGCGGACGCCGCCCTGCCGGTCCTGACCGGCGCCACCGGCGGGGCCGTCCACCTGCTGGTGTGCGCAGCCCGCCTCACCGCAGCCCGCCTCACCGCCGCCGCAGGCGAGCTCCCGCCGCTCGGTGGCCCGACGGCGGACGTGGCGGCCGCTCCCGACGAGGCCTACCGGCTGCGGGTGCGGTGGGCCGACGGCACCGTCCACGAGGCGGAGCTGTCGCCGGGAGCGGCCTTCGCCCGCCGACTTCCGCCCGGCGACCGAACCTGAGGAGCACCCGTGCCACTCGCCCTGTCCACCCTCGGCCTGCCCGATCTGCCGCTCGCCGCCGCCGCGCGCCTCGCCGCCGACCACGGCTGGCACGGGCTGGAACTGCGCTGCGCCCCGGGCCAGCCGGTCCACCCCGGCCTGACCGCCGACGAGCGGCGCGCCGCGGTGCGCGCACTGGCGTCCACCGGGACGGTTCCGCTCGCGCTGGCCTCCTACCTCGGCATCGCCGCCCCGGGCGCGGACGTCCCGCTGCTCGCCGACCTCGGCGGACACCTGGAACTCGCCGCCGACCTGGGCTGCCCGGCCGTCCGGGTCTTCCCGCGCGGCGGCGCCGCGCCCGGCCCGGCGGCGGCTGACGAACGGGCTGATGAGCGCGCCGCCCGGCGGCTGGCCGCCGTCGCCGGCCGCGCGGCCGCGCTCGGCGTCCGGGTCCTGGTCGAGACGCACGACTCGCACCCGACCGGCCGCGACCTCGCCCGGCTGCTCGCCCCCGTCGACCACCCGGCCGTCGGCGCCCTGTGGGACCTCCAGCACACCGTCCTCGGCGGGGAGCCGCCGCAGGCCACCCACCGGGCGCTGGCCGGCCGGCTGGGCCACGTCCAGGTCAAGGACGTCGCCTCGGCCGCCGACCGCACGCCGCTGCCGCTCGGCGCCGGCACCCTGCCGATCGCCGCCTGCCTCGCCCTGCTGCCGGCCGACGCCTGGGTCTGCTGGGAGTACGAGGCGCCGTGGTACCCCGAGGCCGCCCCGCTGGCTCCGCTGCTCGGCGTGGCCGCCGTCTGGCTGGCGGGACTGCGGCGGTAGCGCTCCCCGGCCCGGCCCATGGGCGGACCGCCCTGCGAAGGTGGCAGCTGGACGGGCCCCCGGCCGGGGGCTGGGGTTCAGCCGCCGCAGGAGGTGCGGATGCGCAGGGCCGGGAGCAGGGAGATCCGGTGCACCGGCAGATCGGGCCCGGCGGTGAGGCGGCGCAGCAGGAGGCCGACGGCGGTCTCGCCGACCGCGCGGGTCGGCGGGGCGACGGCGGTCAGCGGCGGGGCCGCCAGGGCGGCGAACACGTCGTCGTAGGCGATCAGCGCGAGGTCGTCGGGCACCGCGAGGCCGCGGGCGCGGAGCAGCGGGAGCAGCTGGATCGCGTCCTGGTCGTTGTGGATGAGGGCGGCGCGGACGCCGTCGGACACGGCGTCGGCGATCAGCCCGGCGAGCCGGTCGGAGTCGGCGGGGCGGCCGTCGTCACCGAGGGTGTCCAGGACGGGCAGGGCGGCCAGTCCGAGCAGCCGGGTGCCGTGCTGGTAGCCGGCCCGGACCTCCCGGGCCGTCCAGGAGTCGCCGCGGGCCGCGAGCAGGACCCGGTCGTGGCCGAGGTCGGCGAAGTGGCGCAGCGCGAGGAGGACGCCCTGCCGGTGGTCCGAGCCGACGGAGTCCAGGCCGGCGCCGGGGCCCCCGTACTCGGGCGCGCCGCGTTCGACCAGGACGGCGGGCACCGGCAGGTCGTCCAGCCAGTCGTGGGCCTGCGCGGGCCGGCCCGGCAGGAGGTTGGGCGCGAGCAGCAGCCCGTCCAGGCCGGACTCCAGCAGCCGTTCGGCCTGCGTGCGGTCGTCGCGGGCCTCGTACGGGGCGATGCCGAGGACCAGCCGGGCGCCCGCCGCCGTCGCGGCGGCCCGGGCTCCGTTGATCAGCTCGTCGAAGTACGACCCGACGGAGGGCACGAGCAGCCCGAGGGCGCGGGTCCCGCCCTCGCCGTCCGTTGGCTTCTCCGGTGTGCGCCGTACGACGAATCCGTGTGAGCGCCCCACCCGGCCGGCCTCGGCCAGCGCGGCGACGTCCCGCCGCACGGTCACCGCCGGAATGGCGAGCCGCGCCGCCAGGTCGGCGAGCCGCAGGGGCCCGCTCGCCTCGCCGACGGCCTTGAGGATCAGGTCCCGACGTTCCTCGGCCGAGATGGTCATCGCCTGTCCCCCGTACTGCTCCGAACCGCCGCTGGTTGATCGGACCATATCTTTCGATCGACTTCCGATCAAGTATGACCGTGATGCCGCACCCGGTACCGCACCGGCCTGCCCGCGCGTCCACGGCGACGGCCCGCCCGGCCTGACCTCAGGCGCAGTCCTTCCGCCCGCCCTTCGCACTCGCGGGGAATCCGCCGCGCCCGTGCATGATCGGATTCCAGCCGCGCACTGGCGGAAAGCCACCTTGCCCACCCGTCACGTCGAGTGAGAGCGTCGACACGTTAAGTGTTGATCACCGGCCGTCGCGTTCCCGGCGGCCAACGGCTTGTGAGGTGGCGGGTTTGACGGAGGTTCAGCATCTGGCGCGGGTCTACAGCGACCGCTCCTATGTGCACACCACGACCGTGCGGCACCAGGGCAGCACGGTCGCCTTCGCGATGGACGACCAGCGGCGGATCGTCTACACGGTCCTCGACCTGTCGCAGCACGACGAGGCGCGCGGGGAGGCGGATGCGGCGTACTGGTCGGAGAACCCGCTGCCGCTGCCGTTCCCGGCGGAGCTGGCCCGGGTCGGCTACGCGGTGGCCGGTGCGGTGCGGATGCCCGTGGTCAAGCGCGGCGGGCGGGTCGAGGCGGATCCGGCGGAGCGGCTCGGCGACGACGAACTGGACCCGTTCCTGTCCAGCACGGCCAGGCTCGGTGCGGCCGCGCCCTTCCACGTGGTCTCCGACGGCACCCACCTGTACGTGCTGCGCCAGTCGATCCGGGCCGACGACGCGGACGCGGTCTTCCGGCTCGCCGACGGCACCGGCTCCTCGGCCGACCCGACCCGCACCGACTACCTCGCCGGCGGCGGTGCGGGCCGGACGCCGGTGGTCGACGCCACGCTGCTCTGCGACCGGTTCCTGCTGGTCGGCGGCGAGTTGAAGCCGGTGCTGGAGGTCCGCTACCGCCGCAGCCGGCACAAGGGCCGCCCGGACTCCGCGAAGGACAGCCTCGGCACCCGGGACATGGAGGGCCGGGCGTTCATCGAGCCGACCCAGGAGCTCAACTTCGTCCGCAACCTCTCCCGCGGCCGGTTCACCGCCCTGCTGGTGCCCACCGCCGTGCACGGCAGGGAGCGCTGGCAGATCTTCGCGCACAACGACGCCACCGCCCGGATCGACGGCTTCAGCGTCGAGCGCAGCCGCGACGGGCTGTTCAACACCCAGGGCTCGCAGGCCTGGACCAGCCCCGACGAGCGCTACCGCGAGGCCGTCTACGAACCCGCCCCCGGCACCTGCCCGTTCACCGGCCGGCCGCTGGTACCGGCGGTGAGCGAGAGCGGCCACGCCGAGACGGCGCTGCGCTTCGACGGCGTCGACGACGTGGCCGAGCTGCCCGCCAACGCCCTCCAACTCGCCGACGCGGACTTCACCGTGGAGTTCTGGGCCCGGCGCACCGCGACCGGCGGCCGGGAGGACTTCCTGATCGGGCACGGCGCGGCCGCCGGCGCCCGGCTGCGCAGCCTGCACATCGGCTTCCGCTCGGACGACACCTTCGCCTTCGCCTTCTACGCCGACGACCTGAACGTCGGCCGGCGCACCAGCGACACCGACTGGCACCACTGGGCCTGCGTCTTCGTCCGCGCCACCCGCGAGCAGATCGTCTACCGCGACGGCGTCGAACTCGGCCGCCGCACCACCGACATGCCCTACGCCGGTCTCGGCCCGCTGACTCTGGGCCGCGCCCTCGGCTCGTTCGGCCGCGCCGAACTGGACGAGGTCCGGATCTGGAACCGCCCCCGCAGCGGCGACGAGCTGGCCGCCGACCGCGGCCGCCGCCTGATCGGCAACGAGCCCGGCCTGGCCGTCTACTACCGCTTCGACGAGGGCGCCGGCGACACGCTGTACGACCAGACGGACAACGCCCGCAACGCGGCTCTGCGCGGCGGGCCGGCCTGGATCACCTCCGAGGCCCCGATCGGCGACAACCCCGGGGTGCGCCGCGACAGCTTCGCCTTCACCGGGCGTACGGTGGTCTCCGGCCTCTCCGCCGTCCTGCACCACCAGCAGGAGGCCTCCCCGGCCGGGTACGACGGCGCGGCCAAGCCCGTCAAGCGCCAGGCCCGGGTGCTGCTCGCCTGCGCCACCGGCGGGCCCGACCCGGTGAGCGGCAAGGCCACCGACGATGCCTACCTCGCCACCCTCGACCTGGGCGTCGGCGGGGACGGCCGGCTGGCCGAGATCCCGGACCGGGTGGCCCTGCCGGTGCTCGCCGCCCCCGACTCCAGCGGCGCCGTGGACGCCGTCGGTGACCTGGACGCCCAGGTGGCCAAGCTCGTCCGGGACGTGGCCAACTCCGAGGCGGAGATCGCCCGCCTCCAGCAGGAGACCGCCGAGGTCCCGGAGTTGGAGCGCCGGCGCGCCGAACTGCGGGCAGGCCAGGACGACGACGTCACCCTCTGGCGCTACCGGCTGCGGTTCAGGCTGCCCAAGGACGGCCGGGACCAGTACCTCGCGGTGGAGAACGACCGCAAGGACGCGACGGCCCCGCTGGTGCGCACCGCCAACCGGACGGCCGCCTCCACACTGTGGACCTTCGAATCCACCGGCACCAACCTCAACGGCGCCCCCTGCTACTTCCTGCGCAACGTCGACTCCGGTCTGGACATGAACCTCTCCGGCGGGAAGACCGACAACGACACCCCGCTGATCCAGTACCGCCGGGAGGCCGACAACGACGCCACCCACTTCGCGCTGGACAGCTGGAACGGCCGAGGCCTGGTGGTCCGCCGCAGCGGCAAGCTGGTCTGCGCCCGGGACAGCCAGGGCGACCGCATCGTGCAGTACGACTACGGGACGGTCAACGCCTCCGGCGAGGGCGTCATCGTGCTGGAGAAGGACGGCGCCTCCGGCAGGCCGGGCGCGAGTGCCGCCCAGCGGAACCAGCAGATCCTGGACATCGACAATCGGCTGCTGACACTGGGCGGAAAGCAGGACGCGCTCGCCCGCCACCGCCGCGACCTGCCGGCCCGGCAGGCCCTGCTGGCAGCCAAGCGCGAGGAGCTGGGCCGGCTCACCGGCGGCGTGCGCGGCTCCGACGACATCGCCCTGCCCATGTCCCAGCTCTCCGTCGACCGCACCGGCCTCAGCAGCTCCGGCGCGCTGCTCGCCTTCGCCCGGGGCAGTGACCGGCCGTTCCTGCTGGACAGCGCCACCGGCAGCCTGGTGCTCTACTTCCGGGGCGCCAACGGCCAGTTCTTCGCCGGCTACTACGACACGCAGGTGCTGCGCTCCTCCCGGCGGCTGACGGCCGGCGGCAAGGCGCTCGCCTTCACCGCCCGCGATGCCGCCACCGACCTGGCCGCGGCGGAGATCACCGTCGAGGTCGGCGACAACCCGGCCCAGGTCAAGCTGACCATCTGCCGGGACGGGCAGAGCGAGCAGTGGTCCCACCTGCCCCGCCGGGCCGAGGACTTCGCCGCCGTGGTCAACGGCGCGGCCGAACAGCCGGTGCCGATCGGCACCGTGCTGCGGATCGACGGCGGCGTGGTGGAGTTCACCGAGGGCACCCTCGCCCGGCTCGTCGGCCCCGGCTTCGTCACCGTCGGCGGCCACGGCTTCCGCTTCGAGGGCGACCACCCCGCCGGCAGCAAGTCGCTGAAGCTGGGCGCGGGCGCGGACCCGACGGTGCTGAAGCCGGGCATGGGCGTGCAGCGGGTGCGCTACGACCAGCGCTGGGCCACCGCCTCCGCGCCCGGTGTGGCGCTCTCGTCCGGCTCCCGGCTGGTCACCGTCGACCCCGGCGGCCTCGCCGAGATCCCGGTCGGCACCGCCGGCGACCTGCTGCGCGGCCACGGCGGACGCTGGCGCGCCGACATGCCCGGCCGCGCCTACGCCTTCGACGGGCAGGGGCGCTTCCTGACCCTGCCCGCCGAGCAACTGCCGCGGGCCGCCACCCCCGGTGACCTCACCCTGGAGGCCTGGGTGAACCCCGAGCGGGTCGAGGGCCCGGTGCGGCTGGTGCACGCCAACGCGGGCGACACCCCGTACGGCCTGGGGCTGCTCGGCGGCCCCGCCGCCTCGGCGCTGGCCTACGACGGGGTGAGCGCCGCCGCGGTGGTGCCCGGCGCGTTCGGCTTCGGCGACGGCGACTTCACCGTCGAGTTCTGGGCCCGCCGCACCGCCGTCGACGAGCGCGACCACTTCGTCCTCGGGCACGGCGGCGACCAGGGCCGCAACAACGAGAGCCTGCACATCGGCTTCCGGTCGAACGGCAAGTTCACCTTCGCCTTCTTCGGCGACGACCTGGACACCACCCAGCGGTTCGGCGACACCCAGTGGCACCACTGGGCCTGCGTCTTCGAACGCGGCACCAGCCAGCAGGTGGTCTACCGGGACGGCCAGGAGATCGCCCGCCGCACCGCGAGCGCCCCCTACCGGGGCCAGGGCAGGCTCTCCCTGGCGCAGGTGCCCTTCCAGGCCACCAAGTTCGCCTCCCTACAGATCGACGAAGTCCGGCTCTGGTCCAGCGCGCGCGGCGGCGACGACGTGCGCGCCGCGATGAAGCGCCGGCTCACCGGCGGCGAGACCGGGCTGCTCGGCTACTGGCTCTACTCCGCCCCGGCGGCCGGTGCGCAGCCCGTGCTGGCCGACCGTTCCGGCAACCAGCGGCACGCCGAACTGCGCGGCAAGCCGGGCCCGGTGCCCGCGCCGTCGCCGATCGAGGGCGGCCGCTACTGGGCTGTCGCCACCGTCGGCGATCGCCGGGTGGTCAGCCGGGAGACCTTCCCGCTGAGCGAGTGGAGCCACTTCGCCGCCGCCTACCAGCAGTCCTGGGCCGTCCGGTTGGACGGCGAGGCCTACCTGGAGGTCGCCGACGACGACGCCCTCGACATCGCCGACGACCTGACGCTGGAGGTCTTCGCCCGCCTCGACCGGCTCGGCGAGACCCAGGGCCTGCTCTCCAAGGGCCGCACCGCCGACGGCGCGGGCGGCAGCGTGCCGTACCGCCTGGCGGTGCTGCCCGACGGCAGGCTGGAGTTCGCCTTCGAGGAGCCCGAGGGCCGGGCCGTGCGGTACACCTCCACCGAGGGCGTCAAGGCCGGGGCGTTCCACCGGATCGCGGTGGTCCGCAAGAGCGGGCGCTCGATGCAGGAGCAGAAGGGCACCCGCCAGATCACCGCGGCCGGGGCCGACGGCAAGCCGGTGACCCAGAGCGTCGAGCTGGTCGAGTCGGTGGCGGTCCGCGAGTGGCAGGACATCCGCTTCCACCTGGACGGCCGGGAGATCGGCACGGCCCGCTACGAGGGCCCCGGCCCGCGCGGCAACGACGCGCCGCTGGAGCTGGGCCGGGCCCGCGACGGCTCCGTCGTGCAGCGGCTGACCGGCGTGCTCGCCGAGGTCCGGATCTGGGGCGCCGCCCGCGACGCCGCCCGGCTCGGCACCGCCGTCACCGCCCGCGACCGGGGCCTGATCGCGCACTGGCGGTTCGAGGAGAACGCCGGCGGCACGGCGGCCGACGCCACCGGCTCGCACCCCGCCCGGCTGCGCGGCGCCCGCTGGGTCCGCAACCCCGACCCGCGCGGCAGCGTCTTCCGGCTCTACCGCAACGGCGTCGCCGTGGCCTGCGACCCGGCGGGCACCCCCGGCGCCCCCGACAGCGCGGCCCTCGCCGACGCCGGCGACGCCCAGCTGACCCTGGGCGCGGTGATCAGGGGCGGCAAGGCCGCGGAGTCGTTGAACGGCGTGCTGGAGGAGGTGCGGATCTGGCGCACCGCCCGCACCCACGAGCAGGTGCTCGACAACCTCTTCACCCGGCTCAAGGGCGAGAAGGAGGACCTGGTCGCCTACTGGCCGTTCGACCGCGACTCCACCGAGCCGGACGTCGCCCAGGTCCGCGACGACGGCCTGCGCGGCAACCACCTGCGCCTGGGCGCCGAGGCCACCCGCCCGCGCACCGTCCTGTCCAGCGCGCCGGTCTCCACCGACACCGCGCAGGTCCGCTCGGCGCTGGCCGGCATGCGCACCCCGTTCCACGAGACCGTCTCCGCCGCCCCGGCCGTGGCCGAGTACGCCGACATGCAGTACGGCGCCCGCGGCGAGGCGTTCGGCGTCCTCAAGCGCGCCTACAGCTACCTGCGGGACGGGCGCTGGCACCTGGTCACCGGCTACAAGGTCGGCGAGCTGGTGAGCGAATGGGTCAGCCAGATCCAGTTCGACCCGCAGCTCGTCGGCTACGTGGAGGGCGCCCCGCCGGTCCCCTCGGAGAACCTCACCGCCGGGCTCACCGACCCCGGCAGCGACACCTTCGAGGGCGCCTCCTCCGTCCAACTCACCGAGGCCGAGCAGGTGGTGCGCTCGCTGTCCTCCGCCAAGGAGCGCAGCGTCGACGCCGCCTTCGGGTTCGCCCTGTCCAACGAGGTGGACGTCGACGTCTGGATGATCACCGCCCCGCTCGGCTTCGGCATCGCCAAGGCCATCGCCAAGGGCGGCGTCTCCGCCGGCGTGCGCGGCAACCTGGAGTTCTCCAACAGCTGGGCGGAGGAGACCTCCGTCTCCCAGGGCGAGAACACCGCCCGCACCACCAAGGTCTCCCTCACCGGCCACTGGGAGGACCCGGGCCGCCTGCTCAACCCCGCCACCGGCCGCCGCTACGTCCCGGCCAACACCGGCTTCGCCGTCGTGCAGTCCCAGACCGCCGACGTCTTCGCCCTGCGCCTGGCCCACAGCGGGGCCCTGGTCGCCTACCGCATCCAGCCCAACCCCGACATCCCCAAGGACTGGAACGTCATCCCGTTCCCGATCAACCCCCGCTACACCAAGCAGGGCACCCTCGACGGCACCGTCGGCTTCGACGAGCGTGGGAAGGTCGCCGACCCCGACTACCGGGGCACCCGCGAGCGCGGCGAGTACAGCTACTTCAAGCCCCGCGAGGCGTACGCGCTCAAGCGCCGCATCCAGCGCGACCAGCAGCGCCTGCACAGCTACTACGACACCGTCTCCACCGAGACCCACGCCCCCGACCCCACCGCCCAACGGGCCGGCCGGGTACTCGGCGGCGCGATCGGCACCGACGCCTCGCCGGCCCGCGAGCGGGGGACCACCGACAGCGCCACCGGCCAGGGCTTCTCCCGCCGGGACCTGGTCAACACCTACGTCTGGACCGCCGCCGGAGGGTTCTTCGCCGAGACCACCGAGACCACCGACGTGGTCAGCGAGACGACCTCGGGCTCGTACTCGCTGTCCGGATCGGTCGGCACCTCGGTCGGCACCTCCTTCCAGATCGCCGGCATCGGCATCGGCGCCCAGCTGGACGCCTCCGTCGGCGGCGGGATGACCGCCACCCGCGCCCGGGGCAAGGAGGCCACCCGCTCCTTCGGACTGAACGTGGAGGTCAACCCCGCCACCAACCTCCAGCGCTACGACCAGGACCGCAAGCCCGTCTTCGACCAGGACGGCCAACCCGTCAAGGTGCCCGGCAAGGTGGACGCCTACCGCTTCCTCAGCTTCTACCTCGGCGAGGACAGCGAGCACTTCGAGACCTTCTTCCACAAGGTCGTCGACCCCACCTGGCTCGCGAACGGCAACGACCCCAACGCGGCGGCGCTGCGCCAGGCCCGCCAGTCGGACCGCAAGCCCCCGTGCTGGCGGGTGCTGCACCGGGTCACCTTCGTCAGCCGGGTGCTGCCCGCCGTCCCGCCGGCCGGGGCGCCGCCGCTGGAGAAGGCCATGCGCCAGCTCGACGTGGAGAGCAACTACGAGCTCATCCGCCGCCTCGACCCGTACGTGAAGGGCGCCGCCACCGGCCTGCCCGAACTCGCCGAGGCCACCCGCTCCGCGCTCGCCGCCCAACTGCCGGAGTTGCTCCCGCACGCGGCGGACGTGACCGGCTTCCTCGCGCAGTACTACGGCGTGGACGCCTGAGCACCACCACCGTGGGCTGACCGGCACGCTCAAGGCCTCGCCGTCGGCGAGGCCTTGAGCGGTGTTCAGGCCTCCCTGCCCGCTCGCGCGCGGCCGTTGGAGCAGCAGGTCGGCCTGGAGCCTGCTGGTCACGCCGAGTTCGGTGTTGATCCGGAGACGATTGGTTGACACCCGCACCCGCAGGGGCCCGGTGCGGTGTCAGTAGTTCGCGGACTCCTCCAGGACCCACCAGGCCCACAGGCTGAACGGGGTGCCGATCCCGCCCACGACGACCGCGATCCACAGCGGCCAGTAGCCGCCGTCGGTGACGGGATCCCGCTGCGGGTGGACGGGATCGATCCGCACGTCGACCCGGTGCCCGTCGGGCCACTGCACGTCCGTGCCCTCGGCGGCGCGGTACTCGTGCCCGTCCGCCGTCCAGAGGAAGGTGCACTCGGTACTGGTGTCACCGCTGTTGTGGCAGCCGGTGACGGTGGCGGACACCCGCAGCGTGGCGTGCAGGTCGCGGTCGTGCTCGTGGAACCAGCCGCTGAGGGAGAAGGCGAAGCAGCCGGCGAAGGTGCAGAGCATCAGGGCGAGCATGGCGCCGTGGAACAGGGCGGCGACGGAGCCGGAGCGCGGGCTCTCGCCCAGGGCCGGCCGCACCGGTGAGGCCAGCGCCGCGAGTGCCGCCGCACCGGCCGCGCCGATCCAGCCGGTGTACCAGGGCGTGGATCCCCACGGCGTGCAGGCCGTCGTCACCGCGCCGACCAGCGTGGTGGCCCAGGCCGCCCGTTGGAGCAGACGCGTGGCGGCGCGCGCCCGGCGGCGCAGCCCGCCGGAGGGGGCAGGAGGAGGGGCGGGGGGTCGCTCGTCCGCGATGGTGGTCACCCGGCCACGCTGGCAGAGGGCCGGGCCGGGCACCAGCAAGCGGCGCTCACCCCCGGCGTTCAGCAGCGCTTACGGTGTCGCGACGGGCGGGTCGGCGGGTGTGTTCGGCTCGCTGGGGTCGACCAGGTGGCCGTTCACGCGCGGCTCACTCTCGGTCAGGCCCTGGGCCGCCAGCCGCTCGCTCGCCGCCAGCAGCGCGCTCTGCAGCGCCTCGGCCGCCGCCCGCACCGCCGGCGGCGCCCCCCACGGTCCGGTGCGGCGCAGCAGGCGCACCAGGTAGGTGCCCGGTACCGGCAGCGTGGTGACGGTGCCGGCGCCCGGGCCGATCAGGGCGGCGGCGTTCGCGGGCAGGATCGCCGCGCCCAGACGGGCGGCGAGCATGGTGTAGACGGCGAAGCGGTAGTGGGCGGTGTGCTCGACCAGGGGCACGATGTCGTGCCGGGCTGCCAGGCGTCGGAAGGCCAGCTGGCGGGGTGAGCCGGTCGGGGCGGCGATCCAGGGGCGGCCGGTCAGCTGGGCGGGGTCGGTGAGCGGGGGCCAGTCGGAGGGGACGACCAGGCGGTAGGCGTCCTCGAACATGACGCTCGCCTCGACGCCGGGCGGCAGCGGGGTGGGTTCCTGCCGGTCGTCCTCGATGACCAGGACGTCCAGTTCGCCCAGGCGCAGCGCGCGCAGGCCCTCCTGCCGTCCGGTCTCCACCAGGCGGGGGGCCAGGTCGGGGTGGGTGCGGGCGAGCAGGTGGACGGCGGTGGTGGCGAAGAACGTGATGGCGGGCGGCGGCACGCCGATGGCGACCGGGCCGGCGGCGGCGGCGCCGAGTGCGCGCAGGTCGCGGGCGGCGTCCTGGAGGGCCTGGCCGATCCGGTCGCCGTAGCCCGCCAACAGGCGGCCGGCGGCGGTCAGTTCGGCCCGTCCACCGGTGCGGTCCACCAGGGGGACGCCGACCTCGCGTTCCAGCCGGCCCAGTTGCTGGGACACCGCGGAGGGGGTGTGGCCCAGCGCGCGCGAGGCGCCCGCCACGCTGCCGGCATCGGCGATCTGGCGCAGGATCAGCAGCCTCTTCGGGTCGAGTTCCACCACTGTGCCGCCCTTTCGCCGCGCCCGGGGTCGAGGACGCCCATCCTGGCAGAGGCCGGACGCGGCGGCGGCGGCCGGGCGGCGGGCCTGCCGGTCGGTTTGAGGGCGAAGCCGTTCGCCGGGCACCTCTCCTCGCCCTTCCCGAAGGGCAGGCAGGCGCGCCGCTGCCCGTCGGCCGGCCGCTCCCGGCGCGAGGGGCGGGACTCCAGCGGGTCGTCCCACACGCCGCGTGCGCAAACAGTCACCGGCGTGCAGCCGGAACCATCCGATCGAAGCCGGGTGCTGGCTCGCGGCCGACGAATCGTCGGGAAAGCGCTGCTGCGGCCGCCATGCGAGGTCCGGGCCTGGCGGAGAGTAGCCTGGACATCACCGAAGGCACCTCGCATGCCGGGCAAGACAACTGGCGTCGTCTCCGGCGAACGACGATGCCGGATCCGGCCCGAGGCCGGGTCCGGGGACAGGTCTTCGATCATGACCACGACCCTCGATCGCGCGATGGCGCCCACCGCCCCGGTACCCGCAGCACGGCTCTCCCGGGTGCCCGAGGGCACCCGGCCCGGTCGGCTGGACGGCGCCTGGTGGCCCCGCTCGCGTGATCTTCTCCTCGAACTCCCTTCCCTCGCCGCAGCGTTGGACGGTCCGTGGGGGCGGGTCACCCGGGCCACCGTGAACCCCGCGCAGTGGCCGACCGTCCCGCACCGGGCCCCGGTCGCCGGGCACACCGTCCACGTGGGCTGGTTCACCGTCGAGCAGGACGAGCACCTGATCGTGGTCTGCTCGTACGCCCCGCTGCGGCTGAACCTGCTGGTCGTACCGCCGGAGACGGACGCCGTCACCGCCGAGCGGCTGATGGCCCGGGCGGCCGACCCCGCCGACAGCCGGACCGCGAGCGAACTGCTTGCCTCGGAGCCGGCCCGCGGCGCGACCGGACCGGAACCCGGTACCGACGTCCTGCCCTCGGCGGTCGTGCCCGCCACCGGCGCAGGCGAGGCCGGCCGGCGGGCGGACGTCGCCCGAAGCCGCGCCGCCTCCTGGCCCGCCGGCGCGTAGCGGTCCGGGTGCGGACACGCTGGACAGTCCTCAGACGTGGAACGGGACGGTGGTGACGACGATCTTCGGCAGTGGGCGGAGCGCCCTGCGCAGGCGGGGGGCGAGTCGGTTGTGCAGGAGGCGGTGGCGCCGGTGCCGTACGACGATCTCCGGGAGGACGACGGTCAGGGTGAGGTCCGGGCGCTGGTCGTGCAGGGCCTCGATGTAGTTGACCAGGGGCGCGACGATCGTGCGGTAGGGGGAGAGGAGGATCTTCAGGGGCAGGTGGTCGCCCCACAGGTTCCAGTACGCGCGGAAGCGCTGGGCCTCCTCCTCGCTGGCGCTGATGTGCAGGGCGAGGACGGGCTGGCGGAGCGAGGCGGCGTAGGCGAGGGCGCGCATGCCGGCCAGGTCCAGTGCGGCGATCGGCACGATCAGCAGCGGGTGGATCTCCTCGGGAGTCTCCTCGCTCTCCGCCTCGCGCTCACACTCCGCTTCCGCCTCTGCGGAGGGCGCGGGCGCGCCGTCCCGTGGGCGCGGGCGGGTGAGGGCGCGGCCGGGGACCTCGACGGCGTGCGGGTGCAGGGCGAGCGCCGCGGCGACCTGCTCGTAGTGGTGCCGGATCCTGGTGGCCACCAGGATGAACAGGCCCACCACGAGCGCGGCGAACCAGGCGCCCGAGGTGAACTTGGTGATCGCGGCGGTGACGAGCACGGTCGCCGAGAGCAGCGCGCCGACGGCGTTGAAGATCAGGCTCTTGCGCCAGTGGCGGTCGCGCAGGCGCCACCAGTGCACGACCATGCCGGTCTGCGACAGCGTGAAGGCGAGGAAGACGCCGACCGCGTACAGCGGGATCAGCGGCGCCGTCATGCCGTCGAACGCCGCGTAGATCGCGGCCGCGGCGACCGAGAGCACGACGATGCCGTTGCTGAAGGCCAGCCGGTCGCCCAGCCGTAGGAAGATCCGCGGCGCCTGGTTGTCGCGTGCCAGGAGGTAGAGGACGCGGGGGAAGTCGTTGTAGGCGGTGTTGGCCGCCAGGAGCAGGATCGCGGCCGTGGCGGCCTGGGTGAAGACGTAGCCGAAGCCCGGGCCGAAGGCGCGGTGGGCGAGCTGCGACAGCACCGTCTCCTGGGCGTCGGGGACGACGCCGTCGAGGTGGACCAGCGCGACCGTGCCGGCGAAGAGCACGATCAGCAGGCCGACCATCCAGGTCAGGGTGGTACGGGCGTTGCGCCACTCGGTGGGCTGGAAGGCCGGGACGGCGTTGGAGATCGCCTCGATGCCGGTCATCGCCGTCGAGCCGGAGGCGAAGGCGCGCAGGACCAGGAGCACGCCGACCCCCTCGGTCGCGGTCGACTGCGGAGCCGCGGTGGGCTGGAAGCCGTGGCCGGCCGCGTCGTACAGGCCGAAGGCGATGAGGGCGAGGATGGCGAGGACGAAGGCGTAGGTCGGTGCGGCGAACAGGGCGCCCGCCTGCCGTACGCCGCGCAGGTTCCCGGCGAGCAGCACGCCGATCACGGCGAGGCCGATCGGCACGGCGTCGCCCCGCAGCGAGGGGATCGCCGAGGTGACGGCCTCCATGCCGGAGGCGATCGAGACCGCGACCGTGAGGATGTAGTCGGTCATCAGACCGGCGGCCGCCGCCAGCCCGGGGAGGCGGCCGAGGTTCGCGGTGGCGACGATGTACGAGCCGCCGCCGTGCGGGTAGGCGCGGATCGTCTGACGGTAGGACACCCCGACCGCCAGCATCAGGAACGCGATCGTCGCGGCGATGGGCACCGAGTAGCGCAGACCGGCGGTGCCGGCCAGGACCAGGACGGCCAGCATCGCCTCGGGCCCGTAGGCGACGGACGAGAGCGCGTCGGCGGAGAGCACCGGCAGCGCCACCAGCTTGCGCATCCGCTCGTGCGCGATCGCGGTACTGCGCAGCGGGGCCCCGAGCAGCACGTGCCTGACCCCGGCGCCCGCCCGGCCGAGTCGGGAGGTCCGGGTGTCCTCGCCGCCCGCCTCGACGGGCGACGGCTGCCCGCCGACCGTGGCCACCCGCACGAAGCGGCCGAAGCGCACCGGCCGGATCTCGGAGGAGGCCGGAAAGCGGCCGAGCTCCGGGTCCACCGGCAGTGCCCGGCGCCACGCCTGCGGATCCCCGGCCGCCCGGCCCCATTCCCGGCCCACCCGGCGCAGGACCCCGACCTGCTCCCGGTCGAGGGCCGGCAGGGGGGCGTCGGGACTGGGCGCACCGCCCGCCCCCGCGCCACCGTCGTCATTCTTCGCATTCGACACAACACACAGTGTTACGCATCGCGGCTCCCGGTGACGCGGGGCCGGCCCCGGGCCGTCGAGCAGGGCCGCCCCTCCCCGCGCAGGCGTCCGCCGGCGCCCGTTCGGCCCCGGTGCGGTCGGAGTACCGTGGGAGGGCGGGGCGGCCCAGTTGCTGGAACCGAAGGGCCGGCCCCGTTCAGCGGGCCCGATCCGCGCCCGCGGAGAGGTGGCGAGCCATGTCGGACGATGCCGGTGCCCCGCACCCCGGGCTTCTGCCGGACCGCTTCCGGCAGGCGGTGAAACCGGGGACGGTCCTGCTGCGCCTGGAGACCACGCGGTCCCGCGAGGGCGCACTCGATGGCGCCTGGTGGCCGCGGTCACGGAACATCGGCGCCGAACTGCCCGGCCTGGTCGGCGCGTTGACCGAACACCTCGGCCCCGTGGTGAGCGTGGGCCTGGACGCGGACGCCTGGGACGAGGTGCCGGCCCGGATCGTCGTCGAGGGCCGGTCGGTGCGCATCGACCGGTATCCGGTCGGCGACGACACGGTGATCGTCACGCGGGGCGACCGTGATCACTTCAGTCTGCTCGTGGTTCCGCCGCAGGCGGGCCGGGAAGCGGCCCTGGCCTCGATGGCCCGTGCGGTCCGGGCCGGCGGTACCGACTCGGCGCGGCAGATCCTCCTGGCCACCGGCATCGGCTCCGAGCCCACGACCGAACTGCACTGACCGGACCGCACGGACCGGACAGCACCGAGGAACGGCCCCGGGCCGGAGGAGGTCAGGATGCGGCACTACCGATGGGTCCTGGAGACCCAGGACGACGACGGCGACTGGGCCCGGCAGAGCGGCGCGCCCATGCCGAACCCCCTGGAGTACGACGGGCCGCCCCAGCAGGCCGCCAACCACGTCCGGGAGGTGTTCGTGCGCACGCTCTCCCGACCGGCCCCGGGGCCCCGGGCGGTCAGGGTTCGGGTCTGGGGCGGGTCCGACGCCGTCGGCGAGCCCGAGGCCGAGACCGAGTGGTCACGCGAGTGACGTGCCCGGTCCCGGCCCACGGGCGGTGTCCGTGGGGTCGGATCAGGAGCATCCCGAGCTGATCTCGTGGAAGTTGGCGTAGTGGTCGTCGCTGTACCAGACGTGGTCGGTGGCGGGGTCGCGGACCAGGCGTTCGGCGTCGCGGTGCTGGCCGGGCTGGCGCGGGTTGACGTCGTACTCGCGGTAGTGGCCGTCCTGGGGGAGGTCGCCGCTGCGGTTTCCGTAGACGTTGCTGCCGCGGATCACGAAGGGGGAGCCGGCCACCGGGTAGTCCCGGGGGGCGTTCGCGGTCGGCCACTGCAGGTCGTGCCAGATGTGGCACGCCTCCTCGACCTGGGGCGGGAACTGGTCGACGGGCAGCGGGGGTTCGAGGATGCCGCGGACGATCCGCGGCGCGGGGTGGGCCGCGGCGGCGGCGCCGGCCGGAGCGGCGGAGGGAACGGTGACGGCCGTCAGGAACAGTGCGGCGGCGGCCATCCGGAGCAGGCTTCGGTGTGCGGTCACGCAGCGGCCAACGACGCCCGGGCGTCACGGATGCGGGAGGTCACCCGGACGGCCCAGCCCTGGACCCGGCGGCCGGGCCGTAGGGTGGGGCGGGTGGATGATCTCTGGGGGCGCCTGCGGGTGCGGGTGGTGCCGCTGCTGGCGGCCGGGGCGACGGTGGCGGCCGGGCTGGGCGTGCGGGCCGTGCTCGGCGGGGACGTCGCGAAGTACGCCGGGGACGCGCTCTACACGGTGCTGGTGTACGCGCTGGTGGTGCTGGTCGCGCCCCGTGTTCGGCCGGGGCGGGCGGCGGTGGTCGCGGCGGGACTGAGCTGGGCGGTGGAGCTGTTCCAGATCACCGGGGTGCCCGACGAGTTGGGGCGGCGCAGCGAGCTGGCCCGGCTGGTGCTGGGGTCGACGTTCAATCCGCCGGACCTGTTCTGGTACGTGGTCGGTGCCGCGTTCGCCGCGCTGGCGCACCGGGTGCTGCGGACCGCGAAGGCCGCGCGGACCGCGAGGACCGCAAGGGCTGCGAGGACGACCGCAGCACCCGGTGCCGCCTGACGTTTCGTCAGAGCGGAAGCAGGTCAGGCCGCTTGGCCTCGACGTGGTCCCCCGAGGACTCCCCGCGCAGCCGTCGGCCGACCCAGGGCAGCAGGTACTCGCGGGCCCACTGGAGGTTCTCGCGCCGCTGGTCGGCGGCGGACGGCTCCGGGGTGGCCGGCCAGGGCGCCTCCGGGTCCTGCTCGGTGCGCAGCCCCAGGGAGCGGGCGGCCAGCAGGGCGACCCGCTGGTGGCCTTCGGGGGAGAGGTGCAGCCGGTCCTCGCTCCAGGCCCGGCGGTCCTGGACGGCGCGCAGCGACCACAGGTCGGCCACCTTGCAGCCGTTGCGGTCGGCGACCGCCCGCATGTGCCCGTTGTACGTGGCGATCTTGCCGCGCAGGTGCTTGAACAGCGGTACGTCCCGGGTGTCGAAGCCGGTGCAGATCAGCACCGTCCCGGCGGAGGCGGTGAGTTGGACGATGGCCGCCTCGAAGCGCTCGGCGACCTCGTCCGGGTCGCTGCCGGGCCGCAGGATGTCGTTGCCGCCGGCGCAGAAGGTGGCCAGGTCGGGCTGGAGCCGGCGGACCTGCGGCACCTGCTCGGCCGTGATCTGGTCCAGCAGCCGGCCGCGCACCGCCAGGTTGGCGTAGCGGAACCCGCCCGGCGGCCGTCCGTCGGCGAGCAACCCGGCCAGGCGGTCGGCCCAGCCGGCGAAGGCGCCGTCGGCACCGGGGTCGTTCAGGCCCTCGGTGAAGCTGTCGCCGAGGGCGGCATACGAACTGAGGTCAAGGGTCTCCTGGAGGTTCGGCATGAAGGAGATAGTTCACCCATTCAAGTGACCTACGCCACCGTAGGTGACCCCGCCGGCACGTGAGATGGGCCACGTGCCCCACCCGGAATACAACCGGAGTGCAGAGCGGCGGCCCCCGGAAACCGCAAGATCCCGCCCCCCTTCCGCTTTTGGGCCCGCCCGGACGATGCTCGAAGAGCGCGGCCGGCCCGGCCGCCGTCCTTCCAGGGGGAAGACATCCATGGCTCTGAATCCGACCTCCGGTCTGTCCGGGCAGTGGTCCGTCGACGACCGCTGCACCAACTGCGACGTGGCCCGGCAGCTCGCGCCAGGACTGATCCGTGAGCGCGCCGGCCGCTCCGAGCTGGTCCGCCAGCCGCGCGACGAGGCCGAGCACCGCCAGCTGCTCGCCGCCGCCCACGCCTGCCCGACCCGCTCCATCCGGCCGGGCACCGGCCCGCTCGACCCGGCCACCGACCCCTTCCCGCTGGTCCTCGACGACGGCCTGCTGCTGCTCGGCCACAACTCCCGCCGCAACGCCGGGGCCAACTCCTACCTCTGCCGCCGCCCCGCGGGCTGGCTGATGGTCGACACGCCCCGCTACGCCGAGCCGCTCGCGGCCCGGTACGAGGCCCTCGGCCCGGTCACCGACATCCTGTTGACGCACCGCGACCACGCGGCGCACGGCCGGGCGTACGCCGACCGGCTCGGCGCCCGGATCTGGATCCACGAGGGCGACCTGGACGCCGCGCCCGACGCCGACCGGGTGCTGCGCGGCGTCGAACCGGTGGAGGTCGCCCCCGGCGTCACCGCCCACCCCTTCCCGGGCCACACCCGCGGCAGCGTGCTGTACCTGGTCGACGAGCGGTACTGCTTCACCGGCGACACCCTGTACTGGTCCCGCACCACCGGTGACCTGGAGGTGTACGACACCGTGACCTGGTACTCGATCGAGGAGCTCTCCGCCTCGCTGGACCGCAGCCTGGACGCGCTGCGCTTCGAGTGGCTGCTGCCCGGCCACGGCCAGCGGCACCGGATGCCCGCCGAGGAGGCGGCGGCCCGGCTGCGGGCGCTCGCCGGCCGCTGCCGGGGCCTGCGGCCCGCACCGGTGGACTTCGGCGCGGTCCGCTGGTGACACCTCGGCGCGGCCCGTCCTCGTGACGTTCGGCGCGGCGCGTCCCCACGACGCTCGGTGCGGTCCGTCCCGTGGCGATCGGCCGCGCGTGCGCCGGAGCCCGCGCCGGGTGCGCGGGGGCCTGCGCCCGCCGGGGGCGCCCGCGCGGGTGTGCGAACAGCCTTGCCGGGGCAGCGGCCTGGGGAACGGAATCCCCGAACTCCCCTGCACCCGAGGATGGTTGAGGAATGCCCACGCAGACCCCGGAGCGCACTGCCAGGCCGCGGCGCTACCTGATGTGCCGGCCGACGTACTTCACCGTCGACTACGCGATCAACCCGTGGATGGACCCGGCGCAGCCCACCGACACCGCGCTCGCCATCCGCCAGTGGGAGCGGCTGTACTGGCTGTACCGCCGCCTCGGCCACACCGTCGAGCTGATCGACCCGGTGCCCGGCCTGCCCGACATGGTCTACGCCGCCAACGGCGCGACCGTGCTGGACGGCCGGGCGCTGGTCGCGACCTTCCGCTACCCGGAGCGGGCCGCCGAGTCCGAGGCCTACCAGGCCTGGTTCCGCTCGCACGGCTACCGCGAGGTGCACCGCGCCGGGCACGTCAATGAGGGCGAGGGCGATCACCTGGTGGCCGGCGGCCGGGTGCTCGCCGGGACGGGCTTTCGCACCTCCCGGGCCGCGCACGCCGAGGCGGGCGAGTTCTTCGGCGTCCCGGTGGTCGGCCTGACCCTGGTCGACCCGCGCTTCTACCACCTGGACACGGCGCTGGCCGTGCTCGCCGACGACCACGTCATGTACTACCCGGAGGCCTTCGACGCCGACAGCCGGGCCGTGCTGCGCACCCTGTACCCGGACGCGATCCTCGCCGACCGGGCCGACGCCGAGGTGTTCGGCCTCAACGCGGTCTCGGACGGGCGCCGGGTGCTGCTGCCCGAGGCCGCGAAACACCTGGCCGGGCGGCTCGTCGAGCACGGCTACCAGCCGGTCCCGGTGGACGTCTCGGAGCTGCTGAAGGGCGGCGGCGGAGCCAAGTGCTGCACGCTGGAGCTGCGGCCCGCCTGAATCGGACCCTGCCGTCCGCACTGCCCTTCGCGCTGCCCTTCGCGCTGCCCTCGCGGACCTTCCCGGCCGCCCCGCCGTCCGGTAGAGGTTGGCCAGGGCATCCGGGGCGGTGCCGTGCCGACAGGAGGGCCACATGCGCGATCAGGCTTCCGCATCCGAGGACGAGGCGGCGCGGCGGCGCAGGGCCGCGTCCGAGCGCCGGAGCACGGACCTCCCGGCCGAGGGCGCCCGGGAGGCCGCGGCCGTCGGCCCGCTGTCCCCTTCGACGGCGCTGCCCCTGCAACGCACCCTCGGCAACGCCGCGGTGGCCCGGCTGGTCGAGCAGCAGCGACACGGCCACGACGCCTCCGGCGGCGCGGGGGTGTCGGTCCAGCGGGCCCCCACGCCCGGAACCGGGCCGGCGACGCAGATCGCGCTCACCCATCTGACGGCCGACGACCTGGAAGGCGAGTGCGGCTACTTCGAGCGCAGGCGGCAGTTGAGCGTCGCCGCGCCCCAGCAGGGCGTCATCATCCAGGAGATCAACCGCGTCTTCGCCGTGGAGGAATGGGACGGTACGGACTGGAACGCGATGTCGGGCAGCCGGATCGACTCGTACATCACCGCGAAGGGGTCGAGCGCCCACGCCACGGTCGCCCGCTACTGGGAGCTGTGGACGGTCGACGCGGCGGGCAACGTCTCGGACGGTGCCGAGGACACCTTCTCGCTGTGCTCGGTCATCCCCGGCCGCAAGCGCAAGGACACCACGCGGGGGACGTACACGATCACGGGCCGGGCGGTGTTCTACCCCACGGCCGTCGCGCCCGCGGACCTTGGCTTCACACCTGGCGGCGCCCCGCCGGCGGGCGGCCTGTTCAGCACGCTGGCCGACCCGTCGGCGGCCATCGCGGGGCAGGGACTGGCCGCTTCCGGGCGGCCGGTCGACTGCCGGGTGCAGGTGGCCTGGGACAGCTCCCAGGGCGACCGGTACAGCGAGGTGACGATGAGCTGAGTCGCCGCGGCCCCGGTCGGCGCGGTCAGCCGTCGACCAGCAGCACCTCCAGGGTGCGCGGGCCGTGCACGCCCTCGACCCGGTCGAGCTCGATGTCGCTGGTCGCGGACGGCCCGGAGATCCAGGTCTGCGGGCGGGCCGGGTCGAGCCGGGGCAGTGTGAGCGGCACGGAGGCGACGACCTGCCCGGGTGCCCGGACGACGCACAGGTGGTGGTCCGGGACGAGGGTGAGCAGCCGCCGCCCCTGGCCCGGCCCGGCGTCCAGCACGATCGTCCCGGTCTCGGCGATCGCGAGCGCGCAGCCGGTGACGACGCTGTCCACGGCGTCGAGCCGGGCGGCGGTGAGCGTGCCGTCGTCGGGGACGGCCGTGACGGCGGTGGCGCTGAGCCAGGCGGGCGGCAGGCCGGGCGGCACGGCGACCGTGCGGCTGCCCCGTTCGGCCAGCAACCGGGCCAGGACGGCGGGCAGTTCGGCCTCGGTGCAGCGGTGCACCCGGGCCCGGTAGTCGGCCAGGTTGTGGTGCAGCAGGTCGAGCAGGGCCGCCGGATCGTCCGGACTGTGCGTGCGCAGGTAGTCCCGGGCGACCGGCTCCTCCGCTGCCCGGTCCCGGCCGGGGGCGGGGTCGGCGAGCGCGGCGCGGATCCGGGCGAGGATCAACTCCCGTGAGGTCATGAGCGGTTCCTCCGCCACCAGTCGCGGAACGGTTCGGCGGGCAGCTCCGGGAGGTCCCGGGTGTCGGTCCAGGCCCGGCCCGGGCCGGGCAGTCGGCGAGGGTGCAGCGCGCGGGTGCGCCCGGCGAGCCGCTCGGCGGCCGCGAGCGCCGCCGGGTGGTCGAGCACGTACCCGGCGGCCGCGATCGCGGCCCGCTCCAGCGGGTGCCCGCCCTGCTCGGCGACCCGCTCGCGCAGGTGCACCAGCACCTCGGGGATGTCGATCGCCACCGGGCAGACCTGGTAGCAGGCCCCGCAGAGTGAGGAGGCGTACGGCAGTGAGGCGTCCAAGGGGCTGGTGGTGCCGCGTAGTTGGGGTGTCAGGATGGCGCCGATCGGGCCCGGGTAGACCGAGCCGTAGGCGTGGCCGCCGGCCCGCTCGTACACCGGGCAGACGTTGAGGCAGGCCGAGCAGCGGATGCAGCGCAGCGCTTGGCGGCCGACCTGGTCGGCGAGCGCGGCGGTGCGCCCGTTGTCGAGCAGCACGAGGTGGAAGGCGGACGGGCCGTCGCCTTCCGTGGTGCCGGTCCAGAGCGAGGTGTACGGGTTCATCCGCTCGGCGGTGGAGGAGCGGGGGAGCAGCTGCAGGAAGACCTCCAGGTCCTGCCAGGTCGGTACGACCTTCTCGATCCCGACCACGGAGATCAGCGTGCGCGGCAGGGTGAGGCACATCCGGCCGTTGCCCTCGGACTCGACGACCACCAGGGTGCCGGTCTCGGCGACCATGAAGTTGGCGCCGGAGACGGCGACCCGGGCGCGCAGGAACTTCTCCCGCAGGTGCAGCCGGGCCGCTTCGGCGAGTTCGGCGGGGGAGTCGGTCAGCCCCTCGGGTGCGGGGCGGCCCCAGGCGGCCATCCGTTCGGCGAAGATCTCCCGGATCTCGGCGCGGTTGCGGTGGATCGCGGGCACCAGGATGTGCGAGGGCCGGTCCTCGCCCAACTGCACGATGAGCTCGGCGAGATCGGTCTCGTACGCGGTGATCCCCTCGGCGGCGAGCGCCTCGTTGAGCCCGATCTCCTGGGTGGCCATCGACTTGACCTTGACGACCTCCGTCTCTCCCGTGGCGCGGACCAGGTCGGCGACGATCCGGTTGGCCTCCTCGGCGTCGGCCGCCCAGTGCACGATGCCGCCGGCCGCGGTGACGGCCTCCTCCAACTGGACGAGGTAGCGGTCGAGATGGCGCAGCGTGTGGTCCTTGATCGCCTTGCCGGCCGCACGCAGTTCGGCCCAGTCGTCGAGTTCGGCGACGGCGCGGGCCCGTTTGTCCCGGATGGTGTGGGTGGCGTGCCGCAGGTTGGCGCGCAGCCGTTCGTCCCGGACGGCCGCCGCTGCGGCCTGTGGGAAGGTCGCCTGCGGGGAGGCCGCCTGCCGGAAGGCGGGCATGCCGAGGAAGGTGCCGGTCATGCGGGCCTCCACGGGTGTTCCTCGGTGCTGGCGAGGATCTCCGCCAGGTGCAGCGGGCGCAGGGCCGCGCCCCGGCGGCGCAGCGTGCCGCCGAGGTGCAGCAGACAGGAGTTGTCGGCGCCGCACAGGACTTGGGCGCCGGTGCCGAGCGCGTGGGCGATCTTGTCCTCGGCCATGGCCGCCGAGACGGCCGCGTTCTTGACCGCGAAGGTGCCGCCGAAGCCGCAGCACTCCTCGGCGCCGGGCAGTTCGACCAGTTCCAGTCCCCGGACGGCGCGCAGCAGCCGCAGCGGCCGTTCGCCGAGGCCGAGCACCCGCAGGCCGTGGCAGGAGGGGTGGTAGGTGACGGTGTGCGGGAAGTGCGCGCCGACGTCCTCGACGCCGAGCACATCGGTGAGGAACTCGGTCAGCTCGTACACCCGGGGCGTCAACGCGGCGGCCATGGAGTCGAGTTCGCCGCCCCGGCCGTCGGCGGCGGCCCGGGCTCCGATCCGCGGGTAGTTGTCCCGGACCATGGCCACGCACGATCCGGAGGGCGTCACCACGTGCTCGTACCCGGCGAAGGCCCGTGCGGTGCGCCGCAGCAGCGGCTCGCACGCCCGCCGGTAGCCGGTGTTGTACTGCGGCTGCCCGCAGCAGGTCTGCCCGGCGGGGAAGTCCACGGTCACGCCGAGGCGTTCGAGCAGCCGGACGGTGGCGACCGCCGTGGCGGGGAACAGAGCGTCGTTGACGCAGGTGGCGAACAGTGCGACCCGCATCGGCCCTCCCTTCGTCCGGCGACACCGGCCGGCCCGCTCGCGATCGTACCGAGCGGGCCGGCCGGGGCGGGGGATCTCGGGGACCTCGTGGGGTCCCAGGGGATCTCAGGCGAGCCAGAGGTCGGGGCCGAACACCTCGTAGTGGATGTCCGCCGCCGGGACGCCCGCCGCGAGGAGCTGCTCGCGGACGGCGCGCAGGAAGGGCAGCGGGCCGCACAGGTAGGCGGTGGTGCCGGCCGGGACGTCGACGGTGGCGAGGTCGACCAGGCCGGTGCGCTCGGCGGGCCAGTCGCCGAGCGGCCGCTCGTAGAAGACGTGGGCGGTGGCGTTCGGCAGCTTGGCGGTGAGCTGGGCGAGGTCGGCGCGGAAGGCGTGGGTGAGCTGGTCGCGGTCGCCGTGCACCGAGACGACCTGCCGGGCGGAGCCGGTGGCGGCGAGGTGGTCGAGCATGGCGGTCATCGGGGTGTTGCCGATGCCGGCGGAGGCGAGCAGCACCGGCCCGTCGCCGTCGGCGAGGGCGATGTCGCCGAGCGGGGGCGCGAGGTGGACGAGGCCGCCGGTGTGCAGGTGGTCGTGCAGGTGGGCGGAGACCTCGCCGCCGGGCTCACGCTTGACGGTGAAGCGCAGCGCGCCGTCGGCGGTGCCGGAGAGGCTGTACTGGCGGATCTGCCGGGCGCCGTCGGGCAGTTCGGTGCGCACCGAGACGTACTGGCCGGGCCGGGCGGCGGGGACGGGGCCGCCGTCGGCGGGGCGCACCAGGAAGCTGGTGACGGTGTCGGTCTCCTGGTAGCGGGCGACGACGGTGTAGGGGCGCCAGAGGTCGGCCTGGTCGCCGCCGGCGGCGGCCTCGGCGCGCAGCCGGTCCTCGACGGCGACGAGGGCGTTGGCCATCAGCCAGTACACCTCGTCCCAGGCGGCGGCGACCTCGGGCGTGACGGCTTCGCCGAGCACCTCGACGATGGCGGCGAAGAGGTGCTCGTGGACGATCCGGTACTGGCTGCTGTCGATTCCGACGGAGACGTGCTTGTGGGCGATCCGGGCGAGCATCGCGTCCGGCCGCTGGTCGGGGTGGGCGACCAGCGCGCCGGCGAAGGCGGCTATCGACCCGGCGAGCGCCTGCCGCTGGGTGCCGTTGGCCTGGTTGCCGCGGTTGAACAGGTCGCGCAGCAGCTCCGGGTGGGCGGCGAACATGCGGTCGTAGAAGAGCGGGGTGATGTCTCCGATGGCGCCGCCCACGACGGGCAGGGTGGCCTCGATGACCTCGGCGGACTTGGCGGACAGCATCAGTCCGGCTCCTAACTGGTATGTGAGATTCGCATTAAAGGCCGTGCGTGAGCCCGGCCCCGGGGGGTGGGGGATCAGTCGGTGGGCCTGGCGGTGAGGCCGAGCAGCACCGGGCCGGTGGGTGCGGCCACCAGGTCGTCGATGCTGAGCGGGTCGAGTGCGGCGAAGAACGCCTCCTGGGCGGTCCGCAGCGCACCGCGCAGACGGCACGCGGCCCGCAGCGGGCACGGCGGGTCGTCCTCGCAGCCGACCACGTCGCCGACCCCCTCCAGCTCGCGCAGGAGCAGCCCGAGTGAGCCGGTCCGCCCGGCGAAGGTGAGCAGCAGCCCGCCGCCGCGCCCGCGCCGGGCCTCCACCACGCCGAGGTGCTGCAGGCGGCTGACCACCTTCGCCGCGTGGGTGTACGGCACGCCGACCGCCTCGGCCACCTCGCGGGTGGTCGGGTTGGCGTCCTCGCTCAGGACGGCCAGCCGCATGGCGATCCGCAGGGCGATGTCGGTGCTCTTGGTCAGCCTCACGTTCGAAACGCTATCGAATGCGACTCCACAACTCCAATTTCCTGCACGCCCCCGCCCCGACCGGCCCCCGACCGACCCATGACCCATCCACGGTCGGCCCGCGCCCCGCCCCCGGCCGGTCCCTGGTCGCGACGGGGCGCGGCCGGCGGGGTGGCTGCTGTCCGAATCTCGGTCGAATCTGAACAGTTGGCGACATTACCGATCAGCCCCTGACGGATGGTCATACCGGCTTCTACGCTTCGTGCGGCTCCGGATCCGCAGGGGGCTGGAGCGACCGGCGTTGCATCCCTTGACCGACCATGCTGGAGAGACTCGTGAGAACACGTCGCGCACCCGGGCGCACCTGGACGGCCGTGACCGCGATAGCCGCGGCCACGGCCGCACTGCTGTCGCAGCCCGCCACCGCCGAGGCCGCCACACCGCCGCCGACCGTCAAGGCGCACGTGCCGGTGGCGCCCTACCCGGCGGGCGTGGCGCTCACGCCGGACGGCGGCCACGCCTACGTGACGAGCCAGAGCAGCGGCACCGTGAGCGTGCTGGACACCGCGAGCAACACGGTGGCCGCCACCTTCACCGCCGGCACCGGCTCCTACGCGGTCGCCCTGTCCCCCGACGGGCACCGGGCGTACCTGACCCACCACCTCGACGGCACCGTCAGCGTCGTGGACACCACGAGCAACACCGTGACGGCCACCGTCCCGGTCGGCGCCCAGCCGTGGGGCCTCGCGCTCTCCGCGGACGGCTCGCGCGCCTACGTCGGCAACGCCGGGGCCGACACCGTGAGCGTGCTGGACACCACCACCAACACGGTCACCGCCACCGTCCCGGTCGGCGCCGAGCCGCACGGGCTGGCCGTCTCGGCGGACGGCAAGCGGCTCTACGTCGCCGCCTCCGGCGCGAAGGCGGTGAACGTGATCGACACCGCGAGCAGCACGGTGAGCGCCACCGTTCCCGTCGGCCGCAGCGTCTTCGGTCTCGCGCTCAGCCCGGACGGCACCCGGCTGTGGGCCGCAGACGCCGACGACGCCACCGCCAGCGTCCTCGACACCACCGGCAACACGCTCGTCGGCACCGTCGCCGTCGGCGCCGGCCCGTACGCCGTCTCGCTCGCCCCGGACGGCAGCGCCGCGTACGTCTCCAACTACGCCGACAACACGGTCAGCGTCGTGGACACCGCCAGCCGGACGGTCACCGCGACCGTCCCGGTCGGCGCGAGCCCGTACAGCCTGGCGATCACCGGCGACGGCCGGCGCGGCTACCTCACCGACTTCACCGGCGGCGCCGTCGACGTGCTCGACTTCCCGCTGCCCGTCCCGGCCGTCACCGGGATCAGTCCGTCCGGCGGCTCGGGGGTCGGCGGCACGACGGTGACCGTCACCGGCACCGACCTGAACGGCGCCACCGCCGTGACCTTCGGCGCGGCGGGCGCCGCCACCGCCTTCAACTGCACCAGGACCAGCTGCACCGCCACCGCCCCCGCCACCGCGGTGACCGGGCCGGTGGACGTCCGGGTCACCACGCCCGGCGGCACCAGCGCCGCCGTCGCCGCCGACCGCTTCAGCTACACGGCCCCCAGTGCCCACCTCGGCGTCGCCCTGACCGCCACGCCGGTGTCCAACCTGCTGAGCGGCCGGGTCGACTACACCGTCACGCTGACCGGCCAGGGCCCCGACACGCTGACCTCGGGCACCGTCTCCGCCGACCTCCCGGCCGGCCTCGCGGCGACCTCCAGCGACTGCACCATCGCGGGCACCAAGCTCACCTGCAAGCTCACCGGGCCGCTCGCCAAGGGGGCGAGCACCACCCGGCACTTCTCGATCTCGGTCGGCCTGCTCAGCCTGATCCGCAGCTTCGACGTCACGGTGGCCCGCACCGCCGGCGTGCCCGCCGACCCGACCCCGGCCACCAGCCGGGACACCCGCAGCTGCACCGCCGTCCTCGGACTGCTGATCACCTGCCACTGACCCTCCCCGAGCACCGAAGGCCCCGCCTGCGTCGGCGGGGCCTTCGTCGTCGCCGCAGGTGCCGGATGCCCGGACGAAACGGCTGAACGAAACGCCTGAACGAAACGTCGCGGGTGAATCGTCTGGACTAAACGTCTGGCCTGGACGTACAGTCCGAGCATGACCACCGAAACCCCCGACCCGCGCGTCCGGACCTGGACACCGGTCTGCCGCGCCGTGGCCCTGCTGCTCGGGCCGTACGCCGAGGTGGTGCTGCACGACGCCACCGCCGACCGGGTGCTGGCCATCTGGAACCCGATGACCCCCCGCACCCCCGGTGACCCGTCGCTGCTCGGCGAACTGGACACCCTCGACCCGTCCGCCCCGGACGTCTACGGGCCCTACGAGAAGCTGCTGCCCGACGGGCGCCGGCTCTCCTCCGTCAGCGCCGTGCTGCGCGACGACGCCGGACGGCCCTCGGCGGTGCTCTGCGTCAACCTCGACCGGGGCCCGCTGGAGCACGCCGCCGCCCTGCTGGCGGGTTTCGCCGCGCCCACCGCGCCCCGCCCCGAACCGCTCTTCGAGCGCGACTGGACGGAGCGGATGAACGACGTGATCGGCGGCTACGTCCGCGCGCACGGCCGCCCGCTCGAACGCTTCGGCCGCGAGGACCGGCTCGCCGTCCTGCGCGAACTCGACCAGGCCGGGGTGTTCGCGGTCCGCCGCGCCGTCCCGGCCGTCGCCACCGCACTGCGGGTCTCCCGTTCGACCGCCTACACCCTGCTCGCCGAGCTCAAGCAGGCCCCCGAGCCCCGGCAGGCCCCTGAGCCCTGGCAAGCCCCTGAGAACCAGCAGGCCCCCGAGTCCCAGCACCGGCACCCCGGCGCCGGCGCCGGCGCCGACGAGAGCGAGTGACAGAGAGATGACCAGGCTCCCCGACTTCCGACTCGAAACCTACTTCTCGCGCTGGGAGTTCAGCGCCCGCCACCACCTCGCCGCCTCCGACGCCCAGACCATGACGATGGCCGAACTCCTCGCCCTGGCCGGCCCCGAGGACCGCCGGGCCTGGGACGGCCTCGCCCTCGGCTACACCGAGACCTACGGCGATCCGGAGCTGCGCCGCGCCATCGCCGGGATGTACCAGGAGGTCGACGCCGACGACGTGCTCTGCTTCGGCGGCGCGCAGGAGGGGCTCAACCTCGCCATGCAGGTGCTCCTCGGCCGGGGCGACCACGCCGTGGTGGTGACCCCCAACTACCAGTCCGCCGAGACCATCCCGCTCTCCCTCTGCGAGGTCACCGGCGTCGCCCTGGACGAGAAGGACGACTGGGCGCTCGACCTCGACGCGGTCGCGGCCGCACTGCGCCCGAACACCCGGGTGCTGTCGGTGAACTTCCCGCACAACCCGACCGGCAAGGTCATCGACGCGGCCGACTTCACGCGTCTGGTGGAGCTGTGCGACGAGCGCGGCATCCGGCTCTTCTCCGACGAGGTCTACCGCGGTCTGGAGCGCGACCCGGCCCGGGCGCTGCCGCAGGCCGCCGACCTCTCCGCACGCGCCCTCTCGCTCAACGTCACCTCGAAGTCGCTCGGCCTGCCCGGCCTGCGGATCGGCTGGATCGCCTGCCGCGACCGGGAGTTGCGCTCCCGGCTGGAGCGGGCCAAGCACTACACCACGATCTGCAACTCGGCGCCGAGCGAGGTGCTGGCCCGCATCGCGATCAACGCCCGCGAGCAGATCCTGGCGCGCAACCGCGCGATCATCGCGGAGAACCTGCCGCGGTTCGACGCGTTCTTCGCCGAGTTCGGCGACCTCTTCGAGTGGCGCGCCCCGGACGGCGGCTGCGTCGCCTACCCGCGCTACCTCGGGGCGGACGGGGTCGAGGACTTCTGCACCGCGCTGGTCGAGCAGGCGGGCGTCCTGCTGCTGCCCGCGAGCATGTTCCACTCCGACCTGACGCCCGCTCCCGCCGACCGCTTCCGGATCGGCCTGGGGCGCCGCGATCCGGGCCCCGCCCTGGCGGCCTTCGGCGACTGGCTCCGCACGCGCTGACCGCCGGGCGCTGCCGGGAAGGAACGTGGGTCGGGCCCGTGCGGGAGGCGACTGCCTCCCGCACGGGCCCGCCGACCTCAGAGCTTCTGCCAGGCCGGCTTGGCGGCGTAGGTGTCGCGGAAGTAGTCGGCGAGCTTGAGGCCGGAGGCGGCGGCCTCGTCGACCACCACGGTGGCGTGCGGGTGGAGCTGCAGCGCCGAGGCGGGGACGGCAGCGGACAGCGGGCCCTCGACGGAGAGGGCGACGGCCTCGGCCTTGGCCTCGCCGGTGGCGAGCAGGACGAGGTGGCGCGCCTCCAGGATGGTCCCGATGCCCTGGGTGATGACGTGGTGCGGGACCTCGTCGAGGCTGTCGAAGAACCGGGCGTTGTCCTCCCGGGTCTGCCGGGTGAGCGTCTTGATCCGGGTCCGGGAGGCCAGCGAGGAGCAGGGCTCGTTGAAGCCGATGTGGCCGTCGGTGCCGATGCCGAGCAGTTGGAGGTCCACGCCGCCGGCCGCGGCCAGCGCGCGGTCGTAGGCGGTGGCCGCCGCGGCGATGTCCGTCGCGTTGCCGTCCGGGCCGAGGAAGGAGTCCTCGGTCAGGCCCAGCGGCTCGACGACCTCGCGCAGCACCACCGAACGGTAGGACTCGGGGTGGCCGGCGGGCAGGCCGACGTACTCGTCGAGCTGGCAGATGCGCGCCCGGGAGGCGTCGAGCCGGCCGTCGCGGACCCGCTCGGCGAGGGCCTGGTAGATCGGCAGCGGCGTCGAGCCGGTCGCCACGCCGAGCAGGGCCTCGGGCTTGCCGGTCAGCAGATCGGTGATCGCCGCGGCGATGAGTTCGCCGGCCGCTGAGGCGTCAGGGACGATCACGATTTCCATACTGGTCCACCGTTCTGAGCCGGGTGCTTGGTCTAGACCCTTGAGGTCTAGACCAGTTTGCCGTGAACGGGTGCCCCAGGTCCACTCGGGCCCTGGTCGGAGCCGCTCTGCCGGCCCCGGACCGCCGGGAGCCGACCTGCGAGGGCGCCGCATGCCGACGGGCCGGCCGCCGGGTGCGCTGGCGGCCGGCCCTGGAGCCGGGGCGCGGGCGCCCCGGCGGATGGGGTGGGTCGGGTCGATCGAGGGCCCCGGTGCTGGTGGAGCGGCGGGGTCCGTCAGAACGGGTTGGTGCAGGTGGTGACCTGCTGGGTCGCCTCCAGTGCCGGGCCGGCGGTGGCGCAGATGATCCGCAGGTCGGTGGTGACGACGCGCGGGGTGACCGCCTTCGCGGAGCCCAGGCGCACGGTGGTCGCGGAGGCGATCGTCTCCCACGGGCTGCCCCAGGCCTTCTGGGTCCGCACCGCGACCTGAACCATCGTCAACTGGCGCGGGTCGGCGGAGACCTGGGCGACGCCGAAGAAGCCCTCACCGTCGTGCTGGTGCGAGATGCAGGGCTTGTTGAGCACGGAGGCGCAGGCCACCGCTTCGTTCTCGGTCGTCGCCGGGGCCGCGATGGCCGGTCCGGCCGCCAGGCCTGCTATCCCTGCCACCATCATCGTCACAGCTGCGATCCGAGCGCGCATGATATGAACCTCCTTGGAAATTAAGGGGATCTCACTCCTTGAGATGAGTCTTGCACAGAACGTGGACATGCCGTGTGTGTGTTGCGTCACACTCAAGGTGACCATTCAACTACGTGCTGCAACCACCCGTCGAACGGTCGACGGACCGGCAGGTGGGCGGCCCGGGGGCAACTCGGCGACGCCCGGGTCGGGTTGGCGGTGTCCCTTCACTCGTCCGAGTGGCGAACTGCCGTCGGGGCGAATCGGGCCGTTAGCATCGACCCGAACCACGGAGGTGTCGGCGTGGACACGGTCATCGTGCAACTGCCCGACCGGGAGCCCGTGATGGCACCCGGCGAACCGCCCGGCCTGCTGCGGATGGGCCCCGGCGAGGCCGCGGCGTTCGGGCGCGGCGAGCCCGGCCGTCCGGCCCCCATCCCCCTGCCCGACCAGGGCGTCTCCCGGCGCGCGGGGGAGGTCACCGCCGCCGAGGACTACTGGCGGCTGTCCAACTTCAGCACCTCCGCCACCTACGTGGTGGAAAACCTGGAGGGCGCGGGCGAGCACGTCAAGGTGGCGCCCGGCCGGCTCGGCGCGCCCGTGCCGTTCGAGTTCTCCCGGGTGCTGCTGCCCGCCCTCGGCGAACCCGCCTGGTTCAAGGTCTTCGCCCCGCAGCACGCCTACCTGGAGGGCCGGCCCGGCGGCGTCGGCGGCGAACTCACCGTCAGCCCGTTCGCCCTCGACCCGACCGCCAAGTACTTCCTGGTGCTGCTCGCGCTCTGCGAGCCCCGGCTGCGCTCGCCCTCCGCCGCCGTCGTCCCCGGTGTGACGGAGGTGCTGGCCCGGCTGCGCGCCCTGCCCTCCTGCCACGGGCTGACCCGCTCGGCGGTCAACTACCACATCGACTACCTGGTGTGGACGAAGCTGCGGCTGCGCGAGCCCTACGAGGACGGCCCCGGCGGCGGCAAGCGCGAGGAACTCGCGGCCCTGGCGCTGAAGTTCGACCTCGTCCGGGAGGAGCACCTGGCCCTGCTCCCGCCCCGGCGCCCGGCCGCCCGACCGTGAGGCCCGCCGGCCAGGCGCCCGACGGGCAGCCGCCCGACGAGCCGGCGTCCGAGCAGTGGGTGCCGGAGAAGGACCAGCCCCCGCCGGACCAGCAGTTCGAGGTACCGGCCGGCTACCGGCTCGCTGGCTACCGCACCGGCGCCTACCTCGGGGCCGGCGCCTGGGGCAGCGTGTACGCGGCCGAAGGCCCCGACGGCGCCCCGGCCGCCGTCAAACTGCTCAGCCCCGCCCGGCTCAGCCCCGGCCAGCGGCGGACCATGACGGAGGTCGCCCGCAGCGAGATGCGCTTCAGCCGCCGCGCGGACCACCCCCACCTGATCCGCACCCTCGCCGTGACGGTCGTCGACGACCCGGCCCACCCCGGCCTGGACGGCGCAGTCGCCCTGGTGATGGAACGCGCCGCCCGCAGCCTCCAGGACGTCCTCGCCGCCGCCCGCCCCGGCACCCCGGTGCCCGGCGCCGGACGCGTCCTCACCGAGGTCTGCGCCGGGCTCACCCACATGCACCGGGGCGGCTGGGTGCACGGGGATCTCAAACCGGCCAACATCCTGCTGATGCCCGACGGCACCGCCAAGATCGCGGACTTCGGCCTCACCGCCGAACTGGAGGGCACCCACGCCTACACGCCGCCGCTCGGCTCGCCCGACCACGTCCCGCCCGAGTGGTGGTCCGAGCGCACCGGCGCGCGCGGCGTCGCGGTGCGCCCCAGCGCCGACATCTGGGCCTTCGGGGTGATCGCCCACCAGGTGCTCACCGGCGGCCTGCACCCGTTCCTCGGCGCCACCGCCCGGGCCCGCTCGCTGGCCGCCCAGGCGTACGCGCGCGGCGCGGCGCCGCTGCGGCTGGACGAGGCGCTGCCCGGGCCCTGGCGGGCCGTGGTCACCGCCTGCCTGGCCCCCGGGCGGGAGGAGCGGGCCCGCGCCGACCTCGCCGCGCTGGTCGCCCGGGCTGGCGCGCGTCCGGCCTGCCGCCGCGGCGGCGCCCTGCGGGCCGCCACCGGCCTGCTGGCCTGCGCCGTCACCGTCCTCGCCCTGACCGGGGCCCCCGAGCCGGAGGCCGCGGAGCATGGCGCGGCAGTACCTGCCGTGGGGTCGGCCGCCCACCCGGCCGCGCCCCCGCTGCCCGGCGCGATCCCGGCCGGCTCCGACGTCCCGGTGGCCTACCGCGGCATGATCGAGGTCGCCGCCCGGCGCTGCCCCGAGCCCGAGATCACCCCGGCGCTGCTGGCCGCGATGCTCAAGGCCGAGAGCGGCTTCGACCCGAACGCGGCCCGTCCCGAGACCGGCGAGTACGGCATCGCCATGTGGACGCCCGCCGTCTTCGACGCCTGGGCGAAGGCCGCGGCCCACGACGGCCCCAAGTCCTACCTGGATCCGGGCGACGCGATCGCCGCGATGGGCAACTACGTCTGCTGGCTGGACCAGCAGCTCAAGCACCGGGGCCTCACCCGCGACCTGCCGGCCCTGGTGACCGCCGCCTACCGGACCAGCGACAAGACCGTGGCGGCCGCCGGAGGCGTCCCGGAACGGGTCCGCCCGCACGTCGACAAGGTGCTCCGGTACCTCGCCGACTACGGCGGGTGAGCGGGCAAAACGGGATGAGTTGTACCACATCCCTACGTATCCCGGCGCGGGCAACCGGGTGGGCGGCCCCCGGTCTGGGATGCTCGGCGGCATGATCACGAAGCTCCGCGCGGCCGCCGCGCAATGGACCGTCGTCGTTCCGGTGGTGTCGTTCGTCGTCCTCGCCCTGACCTGGCACCGGGACCTGCCCGGTTGGGTGGTGGGCGTCGTCGCCTGCTTCCTGGCCGGCGCCGTGCTCGCCGCCGTGCACCACGCCGAGGTGATCGCGCACCGGGTCGGGGAACCCTTCGGATCGCTCGTGCTCGCGGTGGCGGTCACCGTGATCGAGGTCGCGCTGATCGTGACGCTGATGGCCGACGGCGGCTCCAAGTCCGCCACCCTGGCCCGGGACACCGTGTTCGCCGCCGTGATGATCACCTGCAACGGCATCCTCGGCCTGTCCATCCTGGTCGCCGCGATCAAGTACCGGACCGCCGTCTTCAACGCCGAGGGCACCGGCGCCGCGCTCGCCTGCATCGGCACCCTGGCGACCCTCAGCCTGGTGCTGCCGACCTTCACCACCAGCTCCCCGGGCCCGCAGTTCTCCACCACCCAGCTGGTCTTCGCGGCCACCGCCTCGATCGTGCTGTACGGGCTGTTCGTGACCACCCTGACCTTCCGGCACCGGGACTACTTCCTGCCGGTCACCCCCGAGGGCCGGGTGCTCGACGAGGAGGACCACGCCGCGCCGCCGACCGCCAGGGCCGCCTGGATCAGCCTGCTGCTGCTCGGCGTGGCCCTGGTCTCCGTGGTCGGCCTCGCCAAGGGCGTCTCGCCGACCATCGAGTCCGCCGTGGACGACGCCGGACTGCCGCACTCCGTCGTCGGCGTCGTGATCGCCCTGCTCGTCCTGCTGCCGGAGACCATCGCGGCGCTGCGCGCGGCCCTGCGCAACCGGTTGCAGACCAGCCTCAACCTGGCCCTCGGCTCGGCGCTCGCCAGCATCGGCCTGACCATCCCGGCCGTCGCGATCGCCTCCTCCTGGCTCTCCGGCCCGCTCGTCCTCGGCCTCGGCCCGGCGCACATGGTGCTGCTGACCCTGACCGTCGTGCTCGGCACCCTGACGGTCATCCCGCGCCGGGCCACCCCGCTCCAGGGCGCCGTGCACCTCGCCGTGCTGGCCGCCTACGTGGTGCTGGCGCTCAACCCCTGACGCCGCCGGTGGCAGTTCCACGGAGCCCCTGCCGTCCGACACCGCCGTCGGAGGCAGGGGCTCCGTGGTCTCCCGGGGGAGCGTGTCGGACGGCGGCCCGCCGACGGGCCGGGCCCCGTCTCCGGCGCGGTGGTCAACGGCGGGCCCCGACCCGGCGGGTGACCGCGCAGCCGCCCCCGTGGCCGGTATTGACCGGTCATCGGGGCGGGCCCGCGTGTCGGGGCGGCGGGCGGGTGCCGTGGTTCTCTATCGTCCGTCTCGGACCGCCGAGTCCGGCCGCGTCCGAATGGCCCCGTCCGAACAACCTGTCCGAATGACCCTGTCCGAGTCCGTCCGGGCAGCCCTGCGGCCCCGTCGGGCCCGCAGTCGATCCGACCCCGTGGGAGTGCGTGATGCCCGGCCCAGAGCAGCAGGTGCCCGCAGACGGCGGCCGGGCCCCCCGGCCCGCCCGGACCGAGGAGAACGCCGACGTCATCGTGGTCGGCGCAGGCCCGGCCGGCTCCACCGCCGCCTACCACCTCGCCCGCACCGGCCTGGACGTCCTGCTGCTGGAGAAGTCCGCGTTCCCGCGCGAGAAGGTCTGCGGCGACGGCCTCACCCCGCGCGCCGTCAAGCAGTTGACCGACCTCGGCATCGACGTCTCCGAGCAGGCCGGCTGGCTGCACAACCAGGGGCTGCGGCTGATCTCGGGCCGGCGCGCGCTGGAGTTCGACTGGCCCGAGCTGTCCGCCTACCCCGGCCACGGACTCGTCCGCCGGCGCGCCGACTTCGACGAACTGCTCGCCCGCCGGGCCGCCTCGGCCGGCGCCCGGCTGATCGAACGGGCCAACGTGGCGGGCCCGTTGGTGGACGAGCGGAGCGGCCGGATCACCGGCGTCACCGCGAAGCTCGGCGACGAGCGCCGGCCCGTCAGCTACCAGGCGCCGGTCGTGGTCGCCGCCGACGGCAACTCCACCCGCCTCTCCGTCGCGATGAAGCGCTACCGCCGCACCGACCGCGCCATGGGCGTCGCCTACCGCACCTACTTCACCACCCCCCGCCACCAGGACCGCTACCTGGAGGCCTGGCTCGACCTGCGCGACCCGGGCGACCCCGCCCGCCGCCTGCTGCCCGGCTACGCCTGGGTGTTCGGCATGGGCGACGGCACCGCCAATGTCGGCCTCGGGGTCCTCGACACCGCCCACGTCGACCTCGACTGGCGCGACCTGCTCCGCCGCTGGTGCGACAACCTGCCGCCCGCGTACGGCTACACCCCCGACGCCGTCACCGAGCCCGTCCGCGGCTCCGCCCTCCCGATGGGCCTCAACCGCCAACCCCACTACGCCGACGGCCTGTTGCTCATCGGTGACGCCGGCGGCACGGTCAGCCCCGGCACCGGCGAAGGCATCGCCTACGCGATGGAATCCGGCCGCTACGCCGCCGAGACCATCGTCCAGGCCCTCGCCCGGCGCACCGACCGCGGCCGCGAACTGGCCCTGCGCGCCTACCCGCAGGCGCTGCGCTCCGCCTACGCCGGCTACTTCGCGCTCGGCCGCCTCGCCGCCGACCTGCTCGGCCGGCCCAGGCTGCTCGGCGCGGCCGGCGCCGCCGGGCTCGGCCACCCGGCGCTGCTGAAGGTGGCGTTCCGGCTCATGGTCAACCTCACCGAGCCCAACTCCAAGGACGCCCTCGACCGGCTGCTCCACCTGGTCGGGCGGGTCGCGCCGGGGCGCTGACGGGGCCGGCCGTCCGGAGTGTCCGGCCGGTGCCGAACCGTTCATTCTTTCGGGTGAACCGGTCCGGCGTCCGGGGGTTGGCCGGAACCGGGGAATTCGGTGCGCCTTCGGCCAAGTCGTGTTGACGGATGATCAGCTGATCCGCTTGCCTGGTGCCGAAACGGACACGGAGGGTGAGCAGGACGCCCCCTCCGTGCGACCCCCCTCACGACGGAGACACCGTGCGCCTTCGCCTTCGCCTGCTCGTCGCGCCACTCGCCGCGGCCGCCGCCCTGATCGCCCCGAGCATCCCGGCCGCCGCGGCCGACACCGCCACCGCGGGCACCTCCGCCCGGGCCGCCACGCCCTCCGACGAGTGCTCCGCCGACTTCTACCAGGGTGACAAGCGGCTCGGCCCCGCCGACCTGCCCACCACCGGCCGGGTCGGCAGGGAACTCGTCGGGTACCAGCGCACCGGCTCCCTGAGCGAGCAGCAGTTCCTCACCACCTACTATGACCCGGCCGGCAACAACGGCGCCGGCGGCTGGATCTACCCGCCGTCCGACGGCTACGTCACCCTGCCCGACGGCACCCCGGTCGAGTTCGATCTCACGCTCTACCCGAACCAGAACATCGACCGCTACGGCAGCGAGTACGGCGCCTTCCTCGCCCCCGAGGGACTGCCCTACTCCACCCGCTCCATCCCGCCGCAGAGCCTCGACGGCACCCCGCCGGCGGGCTGCAACTACCACGACTACAAGGTGGTCAAGCCCTTCAAGGTGCACGCCGGCCCGATCGCCCCGTGGTTCGGCCAGCCCGGCTGGGGCCTGCAGTACCAGCTCGACGCGAGCCTGCTGCCCGGCGGCCCGGCCAAGCTGAACGTGCTCTGGCTGGTCGACAACGGGTACCTGTCCCGGATCGTCTGACCCGGCCGTCCGGGCGGCGCACGGCGGGCCCGCCGTGCGCCGCCCCGCGCACCGGCCGGCCCGGGCGTCACCGCCGGGCCGCTCGACCACCG
>NZ_JBFBIR010000040.1:0-74501 GCF_040685715.1 Kitasatospora sp. NPDC088264 | reverse complement strand
GCGGCCGAAGCCGCTCCCACTGGCCGTCAGTCAGATCACCCCTACTCCCCATAGTCGTATCAACGACTCAAGTGATCGGCAGGACACGGCCTAGTTCCGGGGGCTGAGCGCCCCGGTGGCTGAGAGGCCGGACCGCATCGCGCGGTCCGGCCTCTTTTGCATGCTGCCTCTCCTGAGTCCTGCCCCTTGTGCGGTGTGCCGCGATGGACTAAACCTCTATCCCATCTGGTCCAGACCAATTGACGCTCATTCAGAGAACAGGTCCGGTATGCCCACTCGCGCCTCAGCCCTGCTCGCCGCCGCCACCGTCGCCGCGCTGCTCGCCGTCCCCGCCACCGCCAACGCCGCCGACGGCGGGCACGGCCCGAAGCTGAAGGGCCAGCGGGTCGGCTACTTCACCCAGTGGGGCGCCGACAGCTCCGCCAAGCGCGTCCAGGACTCCGGCCAGGCCGGGAAGCTCACCGTCGTCAACTACGCCTTCGGCAACGTCTCCGCCGACGGCACCTGCTTCGAGAGCAACGACGCCGGCCAGGGCGACGCCCACAACGACTACCAGCGCGCCTTCTCCGCCGCCGACTCGGTCGACGGCGTGGCCGACGCCCCGGGCCAGAAGCTGAAGGGCCACTTCAACCAGCTGCGCAAGCTCAAGGCGAAGAACCCGCAGCTGCGCACGGTCATCTCGCTCGGCGGCTGGAGCTGGTCCAAGTACTTCTCCGACGCGGCCGCCACCGACGCCGCGCGCAAGAAGTTCGTCTCCTCCTGCATCGACCTCTACCTCAAGGGCGACGTGCCGGTCCTGCCCGGCTCCCCGGAGGGCGGCGCCGGCGCGGCCGCGGGCGTCTTCGACGGCATCGACATCGACTGGGAGTACCCGGGCGGCGGCGGGGACGCGGGCAACGTGGTCCGCCCCGAGGACGGGCGCAACTTCACCCTGCTGATGCAGGAGTTCCGGCGCCAGCTCGACGACTTCGGCAAGAAGGGCGGAAAGAAGGGCGACAAGGGCAGGCACTACCTGCTGACCGCCGCCGTCGCCGCCAACGAGACCGTCGCCGACCGGCTCGAACTGCCCGAGCTGAGCGAGTCGGTGGACTGGCTCAACCTGATGACCTACGACCTGCACGGCCCCTGGGAGGGCAAGGGCCCGGCCAACCACCAGGCCAACCTCTACTCCGACCCGGCCGACCCCGACGCCCGCCGGCGCAGCGCCGACACGGCCGTCGACCACTACCAGGAGCGCGGCCTGCCCGCCGAGCAGATCGTGCTCGGTGCCCCGCTGTACGGCCACGGCTGGACGGGCGTCGCGCCCGGCAAGCGCGGCGGCCTCTACCAGAGCGCCACCGCCGCCGCCCCCGACCTCTCCTACCGGGAGGTCAACGCGCTGCCCGGCAAGGTGTACGTGGACCGCGACCACGGCGCGTCCTGGAAGTACGACGGCACCACCTTCTACAGCTACGACACCGCCGAGGTGCTCACCCAGAAGGCGCGGTACGCGCGCTGGAACGACCTGGGCGGCGTGATGGTCTGGTCGCTGGACGGCGACGACGCCCAGGGCAGCGCGATCGCCGCCCTGGACCGCGGCCTGCGCCGCGACTGACGCCCCGACGTGAAGGGGCCCGCCGTGTCCGCACGGCGGGCCCCTTCACGCCTGGGTCAGGCCCGGTCGCAGGCCTGCGCCCGCAGCGCGCGGGCCAGGTCGTCGCGGCACTCCAGGACCAGGCGGCGCAGCGCCGGCGCGGCCTGCGGGTGGCCGTCCAACCAGGCGTCGGCCTCGGCCAGGGTCTGCTCGCTGGTCTGCGCGCGCGGGAAGAACCCGCTGACGATCCGCATCGCGATCTCGATGGTCCGCTCGGCCCAGACCCGTTCCAGCAGCTTGAAGTAGGGCGCCGCGTAGAGCGCGGTCAGGTCGCGGTGGGCGGGCAGCGCGAAGCCCGCGATCTCGGCCTCGACCAGGGCGTTCGGCAGTTCGTCGGAGTCGACCACGGCCGACCAGGCGGCGGCCTTGGCCTCCGCGGTGGGCCGGGCGGCCAGGCACTGGGTGTACTGGCGCTTGCCGCTGGCGGTGTTGTCGGCGGCCAGCTCTCCGGCCAGTTCCTCGTCGCCGGCCTGGCCGGCGGCGGCCAGTGCCAGCCACAGCGACCATCGCAGCTCCTGGTCGACCTCCAGGCCGTCGATCCGGGCGCTGCCGGCCAGCAGGCCGCGGACCAGGCCGAGGTGCTCGGCGCCGCCCGCGGTCTGGGCGAGGAAGCGGGCCCAGGCCAGCTGGTGGTCGCTGCCGGGGACGGCCTCGCGCAGTTCGCGCAGGGCGCCGTCGGCCAGCTGCCGGCCGCCCTCGCCGCGCCAGGCCGGGTCGGCGTACAGGTCGACGGCGGTCTTGGCCTGGGCGTGCAGCGACTGCAGCACGCCGATGTTGCCCTCCTGGCCGGCGAAGCGCAGCACCAGGGCGACGTAGTCGCGGGCCGGCATCAGGCCGTCCCGGGTGAGGTTCCAGACGGCGGACCAGGCGAGTGCCCGGGCCAGCTCGTCGTGGATGTCGCCGAGGCCGGTGCGCAGGGTCTCCAGGGACTCGGAGTCGAAGCGGATCTTGCAGTAGGTGAGGTCGTCGTCGTTGAGCAGCACCAGCGCGGGGCGGGGGCGGCCGGCGGCCTCGGCGACGACGGTGCGGTTGCCGGTGACGTCGAGCTCGAACCGCTCGGTGCGCACCAGGGAGCCGTCGGCGTCCCGGTCGTAGAGGCCGATCGCGATCCGGTGCGGGCGCAGCACCGCCCCGTCCTGGAGGACGGCGAGTTCGGTGATCCGGCCCTCGGCGTCGGTGGTCACCTGCGGGGTGAGCGAGTCGACCCCGGCGGTCTGCAGCCAGGCGGCGGCCCAGGCCTTGAGGTCGCGGCCGCTGGTCTCCTCCAGGACGCCCAGCAGGTCGCCGAGTTCGGTGTTGCCGAAGGCGTGGCGCTTGAAGTAGCGGCGGGCGCCCTCGAAGAAGGCCTCGGAGCCGACGTACGCGACCAGCTGCTTGAGGACGGCGGCGCCCTTGGCGTAGGTGATGCCGTCGAAGTTGAGCTTGGCGTCCTCGAGGTCGCGGATGTCGGCGGTGATCGGGTGGGTGGTGGGGAGCTGGTCCTGCCGGTAGGCCCAGGCCTTGCGCTGGTTGGCGAAGGTGACCCAGGCGGAGGAGTACCGGGTGCGGGCGCCGATCAGGCCGTAGGAGCCCATGAAGTCGGCGAAGGACTCCTTCAGCCACAGGTCGTCCCACCAGCGCATGGTGACCAGGTCGCCGAACCACATGTGCGCCATCTCGTGCAGGATGACGTTGGCGCGGCCCTCGTAGGCGGCGTCGGTGACCTTCGAGCGGAAGACGAACTCCTCGCGGAAGGTGACGCAGCCGGGGTTCTCCATGGCGCCGATGTTGTACTCGGGGACGAACGCCTGGTCGTACTTGCCGAAGGGGTACGGGTAGTCGAACTCCTCGTGGAAGAAGTCGAGTCCGAGCTTGGTGACGCCGAGGATCTCGTCCGCGTCGAAGTACTGGGCGAGGGACTTGCGGCACATCGCGGAGAGCGGGATCTCCAGGGTGGTGCCGTCGGCGAGTTCGCGGCTGTAGTGGTCGCGGGCGACGTGGTAGGGGCCGGCCACGACGGCGGTGAGGTAGCTGGAGATCGGCTGGGTCGGCGCGAACTCCCAGGTGCGGGCGGCGCCTTCCTCGGTGACCTTGTCGTGGACGGCGTTGGACCAGACGTCCCAGGCGGCGGGGGCGGTGACGGTGAAGCCGAACGGGGCCTTCAGGTCGGGCTGTTCGAAGGTCGCGAAGACCCGGCGGGCGTCGGCCGGCTCGTAGTGGGTGTAGAGGTACGTCTCGCCGTCCACCGGGTCGGTGAAGCGGTGCAGGCCCTCGCCGGTGCGGCTGTAGGCGCAGTCCGCCTCGACGGTGAGGACGTTCTCGGCGGCGAGGCCGTCGACGTGCACCCGGGCGCCGTCGTAGGCGGTGGCCGGGTCGATCGCGCGGCCGTTGAGGGTGACGGCGTGGACGGCGGGGGCGAGCAGGTCGAGGAAGGTGTCGGCGCCGGGCCGGGAGCAGCGGAACGTGACGGTGGTGGTGGAGCGGAAGGTGGCGGCCTCCGGATCGGGGGCGGAGGTCACGTCCAGCCGGACCTGGTAGCCCTCCACGGCCAGGATGCTGGCCCGCTGCTGCGCTTCGTCGCGGCTCAGGTTCTTGCCCGGCACGGCGGTACTCCTTTGTCCGGCTCGCACGGTGGTGCGTCTGTGGGTGGTGCGGTCTCGGCGCGCGGTGTGCCGCGCCCCGCAGGGGCATCCTTTCACGCCCTCCCTCGCCGGTACCATTGCACAGGCCGTCCCGGCGGGGCCGGAATCAGCGGCGGCGGGCGGGTGTTGGCGCGTGGGGGTGGCACGCCTGCCTGCCTCGTCATCACCTCACGAAGGACGACAGCCGTGACGACTGCCGCTGAGCGCAAGACCGCCGACTTCTGGTTCGACCCGGCCTGCCCGTGGGCGTGGATGACGTCCCGCTGGCTGATCGAGGTGCAGCAGTTGCGTCCGGTGGACGTGAACTGGCACGTGATGAGCCTGTCGGTGCTGAACGAGGACCGCGACCTCCCGGAGAACTACCGCGAGCTGCTGGACAACGCCTGGGGCGCGGTGCGGGTGTGCATCGCGGCCGCCCGGGAGCACGGCGACGAGGTGCTGGGCCGGCTCTACACCGAGCTGGGCCTGCGCTTCCACAACCAGGGCCTGCCGCAGAACCGGGAGACGGTCGAGGCGGCGCTGGTGGCCGCCGGGCTTCCCGTGGGGCTGGCGGACGCGGCCGACACGGACGCGTACGACGAGGCCCTGCGCGCCTCGCACAAGGAGGGCATCACCCTGGTCGGCGAGGACGTCGGCACCCCGGTGATCGCGGTGGAGGGCGTGGACGGCGAGCGGGTCGCCTTCTTCGGCCCGGTGGTCACCCCGGCCCCGAAGGGCGAGGCCGCGGCCCGGCTCTGGGACGGCACCCTGCTGGTGGCCTCCACCCCGGGCTTCTACGAGATCAAGCGGACCCGTACGGCGGGCCCGTCCTTCGAGTAGCGCGGGGCGCGCGAAGGGCCCGGTACCGCAGCAGGCGGTACCGGGCCCTTCGCGCGTGCCGGGGTCAGCGGGCGGCGGCCGCGTCCCGCCGCTGCTTGACCAGGCCGGCGGCGCTCAGCAGCGCGACCAGTACCCCGGCCGCGTACAGCTGCTGCCGGTTGCCCTCGGTGGTGGTCATCAGGGCGAGGATGCCGGTGACGGCGGCCATCGCGATCCAGGTCAGGTACGGGTAGCCCCACATCTTCACGGTGAGCAGTTCGGGCGCCTCGCGCTCCAGTCGGCGGCGCATCCGCAGCTGGACCAGGCAGATGAACAGCCAGACGACCAGGATGGCCACGCCGGTGGTGTTCATCAGCCAGGTGAAGACGGTCTCCGGCCAGAACTTGGCGGCCAGCACGGCGCCGAAGCCGAACAGGCAGGAGGCCAGCACGGCCCGGCGCGGCACCCCGCCGGAGACCTTGGCCAGCGCCCGGGGGCCCTGGCCGCGGCCGACCAGCGAGTACGCCATCCGGGAGGCGCCGTAGATGTTGGCGTTCATCGCGGAGAGCAGCGCGATCAGCACCACCACCTCCATGATCGTCCCGGCGCCGGTCACCCCGAGGTGCCGCAGCACGGTGACGTACGGGCCGTCGGTGACCACCGCCGGGTCCTTCCAGGAGACCAGGGTGACGACCAGGGCCATCGAGCCGATGTAGAAGATCGCGATCCGCCACACCGCCGTGCGCACCGCGTTGGCGACGTTCTTGCGGGGGTCGTCGGACTCGGCGGCGGCGATGGTGACGGTCTCCAGCCCGCCGTAGGCGAAGACCGAGGCGAGCAGGCCGACGATCAGCCCGCTGACCCCGGTGGGCAGGAAGCCGCCCTGGCCGGTCAGGTTGGTCGCGCCGGGGGCGCCGGGGCCGATCACCCCGGCGATGCCGAGCCCGCCGAGGACCAGGAAGGCGACGATCGCGGCGACCTTGATGGCGGCGAACCAGAACTCGAACTCGCCGAAGTTCTTCACCGCGGTCAGGTTGCTGGCGCAGAAGAAGACCATGAACAGGCCGACCCAGACCCAGGAGGAGACGCCCGGCACCCAGCCGTTGACGATCTTCCCGGCGGCGGTGGCCTCGGCGGCGACGCCGCAGCACAGCATCACCCAGTACATCCAGCCGGCCGTGATCCCGGCCCAGGGGCCGATCTCCTTCTCGGCGTGCACCGAGAACGACCCGGAGGCGGGGCGGGCGGCCGACATCTCGCCGAGCATCCGCATGATCAGCATGACCAGCAGGCCGGAGAGGGTGAACGCCAGGATGATCGCCGGACCGGCGGCGGCGATGCCGGCGCCGGAGCCGACGAACAGGCCCGCGCCGATCACCCCGCCCAGCGCGATCATCGACAGGTGGCGCTGCTTGAGGCCGTGCGCGAGCTGCTGGCCGGTGGCCGGGGCACCGTCGGCGTCGGTGGTCCCGGACGCCTTGGGCGCGGAGGTGGGGGCCATAGGGCTGGATCCAGACTGTGCGGAATGCGGCATGAGCTGTCCAATATCCGGTGATACCTCTGTTCATGCCAAGAACGGGGACCCCGGGCCCACCATGCGGACCACGCGGTGACGGAACGGGTCCGACCGGTGACACGGCGTCGGCGCGGGCCGGAATGGGCCGGTTCCGACAACGGTCGAGGGCGGGGCTTTGTCCGAAACCGTGGCGGTGGCGTAGTGGATCACCACGTAGGTTCACAGGTGTTCACTCACCTGAGCACCCCACAGGAGACCCCCGATGGCCACTGCCACCACCCCGATACCGCGCCGCGCCGTCCTCGCCGACCTGCTGCCCGCCGCCACCACCCGCCTCGGCGCCCAGGCCCGCGACCTGGCCCTGGTGGCCGGCGGCGCCGCCCTGACCGGCGTGGCCGCCCAGCTGTCGGTGAACATCCCCGGCTCGCCGGTGCCCGTCACCGGCCAGACCTTCGCCGCCCTGCTGGTCGGCACCGCGCTCGGCGCCCGCCGCGGCGTCGCCTCACTCGCCCTCTACCTGCTGGCCGGCCTGGCCGGGATGCCCTGGTTCGCCGAGGGCACCTCCGGCTGGACGATGCCCTCGCTCGGCTACGTGCTCGGCTTCGTCCTGGCGGCCGGCCTGACCGGCGAGCTGGCCCGCCGCGGCGCCGACCGGACCCCGGTGAACACCGCCGTCACCATGGTCCTCGGCAGCCTCGCCATCTACGCGGTCGGCGTCCCGTACCTGGCCCTGTCGCTGCACGTCCCGCTCGCCCGGGCTGCCGAGCTCGGCCTCTACCCGTACCTGGTCGGCGACGCGCTGAAGGCCGTCCTCGCCGCCGGGGCCCTGCCGCTGGTCTGGAAGCTCGCCGCGAAGCGGTGAGCCCCCTGCCGGGCCCGGGCGCACGCGCATGCCACACTCATGGCATGCGCGTGTACCTGGGCTCAGACCATGCCGGATACGAACTGAAGAACCACCTCGTGGAGTGGCTCAAGGAGGCCGGCCACGAGCCGGTCGACTGCGGGCCGCACATCTACGACGCCGAGGACGACTACCCGCCGTTCTGCCTGCGCGCCGCCGAGCGCACCGCCGCCGACCCGGAGGCGCTGGGCGTCGTCATCGGCGGCTCGGGCAACGGTGAGGCGATCGCCGCCAACAAGGTCAAGGGCGTGCGGGCGGCGCTGGCCTGGAGCGAGCAGACCGCCGGGCTCGGCCGCGAGCACAACAACGCCAACGTGGTCTCCGTCGGCGGCCGCATGCACACGCTGGAGGAGGCCACCAAGTTCGTCGAGGTCTTCCTCAACACCCCCTACAGCGGCGAGCCGCGGCACACCCGCCGGATCGAGATGCTGAGCGAGTACGAGACCACCGGCGAGCTCCCGCCGATCCCGGCCCACCACCCGCAGGGCTGATCCCTCCCCCCGTCCACCCTCCGTCGGCCGGCCGCGCGCTCCACGCGGCCGGCCGCCGCCGTTCCCGGGCCCGTATGGCTGTGTCATCGGCCACAGGGCCGGGCGCGCCGACGCCGGTACGCGCGGGGCGCGTGCGCCGCCCGCGTGGTTCGTACGCCCAACCGGCGCACGCCTCCTGACGCCGCGCCCGCCGTCGCGGCGATCGGCCGAAACCGGCTGACGGACCCGCGCCACGGCACACCCGCTCGCGTCCGGCCCGTCGACGCCGGACGGTGCCCGTGGATAGGGTCGGGCCCCATGGCTGGCAGACCGCCGGGCGCACCGCCCCAGACGACTGCGACGAGGCCCGGCGCCGCCACGGCGTCCGGACCCGTGACGGCCCGGTTGCGCAGGAGGCTCCGCCGGGTCCGCCGAAGGCTGCGCACGGCCGGTGTGGACTACTTCCGCGGCGGCGCCGCCGACTGGCCGGTGCTCTGCGCGCTCGCCCTGCTCGTCCCGCTGCTGATCCTGCTCAACATCTGGATCCCCGCCTGGGCCCCGCCCACCGCGCTGGTCCTGCCGATCCTGGCCGGCGCGCTGCTGCTGCGCCCCGGCAGCCTGGTGGTGCTGTACGCGCTGGCGGCGCTCGGCCTGTCCGCCGAGTCGGTGATCCACACCGGCCAGCGGGTGGCCAGCGAGAACCCCGAGGCCTACATCTACGGCGTCACCCCGGGCGCGGCCCTGGTGGTCGGCGCCGCCGGGGTGGGCGGCCTGCTGCTGGCCCAGTTCCGGGCCCGGGTCGGCGTGCCCTGGTGGGGCGGCTCGACCATGCTGTTCGACCTGCGCGAGCGGTTGCGGGTGCAGAGCCGGGTGCCGGAGCTGCCGGACGGCTGGCACGCCGACATGGCGCTGCGCCCGGCCGGCGGGCAGTCCTTCTCCGGGGACTTCGTGGTCGCCGCCCGCACCGGCCCGGGCCAGCGGCTGCTGGAGGTGGTCCTCGCGGACGTCTCCGGCAAGGGCATGGACGCCGGCTCCCGCGCGCTGCTGCTCTCCGGCGCCTTCGGCGGCCTGGTGGGCTCGCTGCCCGCGCACGACTTCCTGCCCGCCGCCAACGGCTACCTGCTGCGCCAGTCCTGGGAGGAGGGCTTCGCGACCGCCGTCCACCTGGTGCTGGACCTGGACACCGGCGAGTACGAGCTGCTGTCGGCCGGGCACCTGCCGGGGATGCAGCGGCTGGCGGGCGCCGGGCGCTGGGAGGTCAAGGAGGCCGAGGGCCCGCTGCTCGGGATCTACGACGGCGCGAAGTTCGACGGCGTGCGCGGTCGGCTGAACCGCGGCGACGTGCTGATGCTGTGCACCGACGGCATGGTCGAGGAGCCGGGCCGGGACCTCTCCGAGGGGATGGACCGGCTGATGGGGGAGGCGGACCGGCTGGTGCCCGGCAGCGGTCCGGGCGCGGGGGCCGGCGCGGCGGCCGCGCTGATCGAGACGGTGGCCCGGGACATCAACGACGACCGCGCGGTCCTGCTGCTCTGGCGCGACTGACGCCCCCTCGGCCCGGCCGTCCGTCACCGGACGGACCGGCACATGCCGCGGGCACGTGCTGTCAAGCCGGGCAGCCGATCTTCGGCCAAATCGGCCGCCCCTTCGGCTGACCGGACCTGCGGCTTCCGCTACCCGCCCCCGGCCGCCTTCCGGCCGCTCAGCGCCGCCCCGCCGACGATTCGTCAGAACGGCTCCGCTATCGTCCCGGTCGGCGGAAACTCGTCTCGCATCGCAGGATATCGGCGTTGGGCTGACTGTCAGACCTTTACGCAATCGGCACGGTCGACCACACTGAGTCCGGGCGGGACTGTTCAGGATTCGGGGGATGGGGGGCGTCACGTGCGGCACGGCAGACAACGTTCGACCGCGCCGGGCTCCCTCGCCGGTGGTGTGCCGGTCGATCCGCGATTCCGCCTCGGGACCGTCGGACAGGCCGGGGTCCGGCTTCGCAGGTGCCGCCGGGCGGCGGCACCACGCTATGAAACGAGGAAGTGAGTCCGGGTGGCACTCTCCGTCTCCGCGCTGGTCCTGTTCGCAATCCTGTGCATCATCTTCATCCGCAACAAGCAGCTGAAGATCGCGCACGGCATCATCGCCGCCCTGTTCGGCTTCATGCTGCACGAGACCACGGTCGCGGGCTCGATCAACTCCCTGCTGGCGAACCTCGCCCACAGCATCTCGGGCATCACCGGCGGCTGACCCGGCCGGGCCGTCCGCGACCCCCGCGAGGGGATCACCGGCCGGCCCGTCTGGCCTCCCGCCAGCGGGCGAACAGTCCCCGGGGGCGGGCCGCCGCCTGGGCGGGGGCGCGCATCGGCGCGGGTGCCGCGGCACCCGCCGCGGCGGCCTGCCCCGGCACCGCCGAATCGGCCGTCAACAGCACGAACAGCCGCGCCCAGCACAGCCGTTCGCCCCGCGGCCAGTCCATCGCGCGCAGCGCCGCCGACGCGGCCTCCGACACCTCGCCGTCGACCCGGACCTCGGCGACGTCGTCGCCCGCCTTCCCGCCCAGGAAGAGCTTCACCCCGACCGGCCCCGGCCCGGCCAGCTGCGGCCGCAGCGCGGGCGCGAGCGCCGGCAGCACCCGGTGCTCGGCGAGCCAGCCCGCCAGGTGCTCGTTGCCGAAGCCGAACACCGCCGCCGGCCCCTGGACGGCGTGCCAGCCCTGGAGTTCGGCGTGGTCCGCGTGGTCGGCGTGCACGCCGCGCCGGTCCGTCAGCTCGACCAGCACCGAGGCGGTGGTGGTCGCCCACATCTTCACCGCGTTGGCGAGCTTCTCCTCCTCGGTCTTGCCGAGGCCGGCCGCGCAGTCCCACACCACCGGGGCGTCCGCCCGGCCCAGGTGCAGCACGTAGCCGAGGTCGACGTGGCCGGCGCCGTCGTCCCCGGGGTGCTCGCGCACCGCCACCGCCGTCGTCCCCGGGCCGCGCACCACCTCGCCGTCGGCGGTGAACTCCTGCCCGAGGCGTGCCATCTCCCGGACGACACAGCGCTGTATGACGGCCAGCCGCTCCTGGGGACGCACCGGGACTCCTCCACCTCGGAGCGCGGCGGGTGAGCTCCCGCTCGAACTGCGCTCGAACGCCGCCGAGGCTATCGGCCCGGCAGCCAGGCGGGAAACCGTCCGGCCTCCCCGGTTCTCCGGTCGCGGAAATGTCTGGAATGCACCACTTTGGGAAGCGGAACCGCCCTGTGGCCGCCGGCCGGGGCCCTGCCGCCCGCCTGGAGAGCCCGCATGACCCGCACCGCCCCGACGAGGCCGTCGTCGCTCCCGACGGCCCCTCCGGCACCCCTTCCGCCCCTTCTGACGGGCCCGGACGGCTCCGGCCTGGCCGCCGAGATCGAGGCCTACCTCGCCTCGCTGCCCGCCCCCGCGCGCCACCCGGTGCCGTACGTCTGCCCCCACGGCACCACCGTGCGGCCGTGGTGCGCCGGCCACCCGGCGCCCCGGGCCACCCTGCTCGACCGGGCGCTGTGCCGCCCGGCCCGCCCGGTGCCGGTCAGCGCCGCCGACCACCTGCGACTCGCCTCCCGCTACATCGGCGCCCACGGCTGGCTGCAGGGCGCGATGTGGGACGCGCGCGGACGGGTCTGCCTGCTCGGCGCCCAGGCCGCCGTCCTCGCGCACGGCTACGGCACCCCGGCCACCGTGCGCACCGCCCGGGTCCAGCTGATGGAGGTGCTGCACGCGACCGGCCGCCCGGCGCGCTCCCCGGACGAGTACAACGACCGCCCCGCCACCCGGGAGGCCGACGTCCACCGGCTGCTCGACCGGGCCGCCGCCCGGGCCGCCCGGCTCGGACTCTGAACCGGCCCTCCCGGCCTCCGCCCCCGGACGCCGGGCTCGCGGGGCCGCCCGGAAACGCCAACGGCCCCGGTGCGTGGAGACGCACCGGGGCCGGGCCGATGAGCGGGCGACGAGAATCGAACTCGCGTGACTAGTTTGGAAGACTAGGGCTCTACCATTGAGCTACGCCCGCGTGATCCCCCGGTCGTTGCCGGCCGGAAGTTCGGGGGACAGCGTACCCGGTCCGGGCGCTTCCGCGCACACCGGATTCTGCGCGCGCTCCCTCGGACCGCCCCCGAATATGTCGGCGAGCCGCCAGGGCCCGACGTGTACGCTTCCTCTCGGCACCACGGGGTGTGGCGCAGTTTGGTAGCGCGTCCGCTTTGGGAGCGGAAGGCCGTCGGTTCGAATCCGGTCACCCCGACAGTGCGGCAGGGTCTCGTCCACCGTGGCGGGGCCCTGTTCTGTTCGGGCCCGATGGTGGCGCCTGGCGTCCGCCTTTCGTGGTACCGGTAGGATGGGGCGCTGGCGGTAGTCCCTGCGGTCTCAACCCAGGTCAACCGCACGAGGGCGAGGAGTCACTCTCACCGTCCACCCCCCACGGGAGATGCAGCTCCAACCCTTCATCGCCCGTCGCGCCCGACCCACTCGTACGGCCTCGGCCGGCGGCCGGGAACGGCGGAGGCAACCTGACCGCAAGCCCATAGGAGACCTAACCGTGAAGAGCGCCGTCGAGACTCTGAACCCGACCCGGGTTCGACTCACCGTCGAGGTGCCCTTCGAGGAGCTCAAGCCCAGCCTCGACGCGGCGTACAAGAAGATCAACCAGCAGGTCACGGTTCCGGGCTTCCGCAAGGGCAAGATCCCGGCTCGCGTCATCGACCAGCGTTTCGGCCGCGGTGCCGTGCTGGAGGAGGCCGTCAACGACGCCCTGCCGCGCTTCTACACGCAGGCCGTCGACGAGGGCAAGATCGAGGTCCTCGGCCAGCCCGACATCACCAACATCGAGGGTGTCGAGAAGATCGCCGATGGCGGTGACCTGAAGTTCACCGCAGAGGTGGACATCCGTCCGGAGATCACCCTTCCGGACTTCGCCTCCATCGAGGTGACCGTCGACCCGATCGTCGTCTCCGACGAGGACATCGAGAAGTCCCTGGAGCAGCTGCGCGAGCGCTTCTCCTCGGTCAAGGACGTCGAGCGCGCCGCGGCCGCCGGCGACATCGTGGTCGTGGACCTGATCGCCAAGGTCGACGGCGAGGTGCCGGAGGACGGCACCGCCAACGGCGTCAGCTACGAGATCGGCTCGGGCCGCCTGATCGACGGCATCGACGACGCCGTGACCGGCCTGGAGGCCGGTGGCACCGCCACCTTCTCCACCGAGCTCAAGGGTGGCACCCAGGCGGGCCAGACCTCCGAGGTCACCGTCACCGTCACCGCCGTCCAGGAGAAGGAGCTGCCCGAGCTGGACGACGAGTTCGCCCAGCTGGCCAGCGAGTTCGACACCCTGGAGGCCCTGCGCGACGACTCCCGCAAGCGCCTGGAGCGCATGAAGGAGTACGACCAGGCCACCCAGGCCCAGGAGAAGGTGCTGGACGCCCTGCTCGGCCTGGTCGAGATCGAGTTCCCGGAGAAGCTCCTCAAGGACGAGGTCGAGACCCGCAAGCACAACCTGGAGCACCACCAGCTCCAGCCGATGGGCCTCGACATCGACAGCTACCTGGAGACCCAGGGCAAGACCCGCGAGGAGTGGGACGCCGAGATCGAGGAGCAGGCGAAGAAGGGCATCAAGACCCAGTTCGTCCTGGACCAGATCGTCGCCGACGAAGAGCTGGGTGTTAACCAGGAGGAGCTGACCGAGCACCTCATCCGCCGCGCCGCCGGCTCGGGTCTCACCCCGGACCAGTTCGCGCAGCAGGTCGTCCAGGGTGGCCAGGTGCCGCTGCTGGTCGGCGAGGTCGCCCGCGGCAAGGCGCTGGCCACCGTGGTCGAGGCCGCCAAGGTCGTCGACACCGAGGGCAACGAGGTCAACTTCGACGACGAGGACGAGACGGCCGAGACCGTCGAGGCCCCGGCCGCCGAGGAGACCGCCGCCGAGGAGAAGACCGAGGCCTGAGTGCCCCGGTAGCCCCTGAGGTCTGCGACGGGCCCGGACGCCGTACGGTGTCCGGGCCCGTCGTCGTCCCCCGGGGCGGGCCCGACCCTGCGCTCACAGCGAACAGTTCTGCGTGAGGGATTCTGCGGCCCGGCCTGCGCGTTAGGGTCCTTGGACAGCACCAATCACACCGTGATACCCGGAAGCTGTGCGACACCGTGACGGCCGTGGAGCGACCGTCCAAATCGACTGAGCAGGTGGCTAAGTGACGTTCCCGCAGATGCAGATGCCCGGCCCGATGGCGCCGCACGCCGCCTCTGGTGACGTGCTCGGCGGCCTGGGAGACCAGGTGTACAACCGGCTGCTCAACGAGCGGATCATCTTCCTCGGCCAGCAGGTCGACGACGACATCGCCAACAAGATCACCGCCCAGCTGCTGCTGCTGGCCGCGGACCCGGAAAAGGACATCTTCCTTTACATCAACTCCCCGGGCGGTTCGATCTCGGCGGGCATGGCGATCTACGACACCATGCAGTACATCAAGAACGACGTCGTCACCATCGCGATGGGCATGGCGGCCTCGATGGGCCAGTTCCTGCTGACCGCCGGCGCCAAGGGCAAGCGCTTCTCGCTGCCGAACGCCAACATCCTGATGCACCAGCCCTCCGCCGGCCTCGGCGGCTCCGCCACCGACATCCGCATCCAGGCCGAGCAGCTGCTGCGCACCAAGAAGCGGATGTCCGAGCTGATCGCCTTCCACAGCGGCCAGTCCTTCGAGCAGATCACCAGGGACTCCGACCGCGACCGTTGGTTCACGCCGGAGGAGGCCCTGGAGTACGGCCTGATCGACGCGATCATGCACAGCGCCGCGGACGTCCCCGGCGGCGGCGGCACGGGCGCCTGAGCCTCGGCCCGGCCCACGAGACCACAGCCACAACGCCCCGGAGGACAAGAACCCCCATGAACATCCCCAGCCTGTCGGCCGCCCAGGCCCGCGTCGAGGACATGCGCGCCGAGGGTCGCTACATCGTCCCGCGCTTCGTCGAGCGCACCACGCAGGGCATCCGCGAGTACGACCCGTACGCCAAGCTGTTCGAGGAGCGCATCATCTTCCTCGGCTCGCAGGTCGACGACGTCTCGGCGAACGACATCATGGCGCAGCTGCTGTGCCTGGAGTCGATGGACCCGGACCGCGAGATCCAGATGTACATCAACTCGCCCGGCGGCTCGTTCACGGCCCTGACGGCCATCTACGACACCATGCAGTACGTGAAGCCGGACATCACCACGGTCTGCATGGGCCAGGCGGCCTCCGCCGCGGCCGTGCTGCTCGCGGCCGGCACCCCCGGCAAGCGGATGGCGCTGCCGAACGCCCGCATCCTGATCCACCAGCCGTACACCGAGACGGGCCGCGGCCAGGTGTCCGACCTGGAGATCCAGGCCAAGGAGATCTTCCGGATGCGCGAGCAGCTGGAGCAGATGCTCTCCAAGCACTCCAACAAGCCGGTGGAGCAGGTGCGCGAGGACATCGAGCGCGACAAGATCCTCACCGCCGAGGAGGCCCTGGAGTACGGCCTCGTCGACCAGATCATCTCCACCCGCAAGACCTCGCTGACCTCCTGAGGCCGGCACCCTCCGAGGCGGGGCGCGCATCCTGCGTGCGCGCCCCGCTCCGGTTCGTCGGCGGCCTCCGCAACGGCATCTGTTCGGTATCAATTCGCCCAGGGCGTAGGGCAGACCCGGCGAAGAGGACGGAATCAGGGGCCCGGCAGAGTACCGTCGGATAGCGAGACCGATCGCCGTCGGCGTTGACGGTCCACAGCACCAGGCCCCGGAACCCCTGCGGGGCCCCTGGCGAAGGGGAAGCACCTCGTGGCACGCATCGGAGACGGTGGCGACCTGCTCAAGTGCTCGTTCTGCGGCAAGTCGCAGAAGCAGGTGAAGAAGCTGATCGCCGGCCCAGGCGTGTACATCTGCGACGAGTGCATCGACCTGTGCAACGAGATCATCGAGGAGGAACTCGCCGAGACCTCCGAGGTGCGCTTCGAGGAGCTGCCGAAGCCGCGGGAGATCTACGAGTTCCTGGACCAGTACGTGGTCGGCCAGGACCTCGCCAAGAAGGCGCTGTCGGTGGCGGTCTACAACCACTACAAGCGCGTCCAGGCCGGCGAGGCGGGCCGCAGCGGCGGCAACGGCCGCGAGGACGCCATCGAGCTGGCCAAGTCCAACATCCTGCTGCTGGGCCCCACCGGCTCCGGCAAGACGCTGCTGGCGCAGACCCTGGCCCGGATGCTCAACGTGCCGTTCGCGATCGCGGACGCCACCGCGCTGACCGAGGCCGGGTACGTCGGCGAGGACGTCGAGAACATCCTGCTCAAGCTGATCCAGGCGGCCGACTACGACGTCAAGAAGGCCGAGACCGGGATCATCTACATCGACGAGATCGACAAGGTCGCGCGCAAGAGCGAGAACCCGTCGATCACCCGGGACGTCTCCGGCGAGGGCGTGCAGCAGGCGCTGCTGAAGATCCTGGAGGGCACCACCGCCTCGGTGCCGCCGCAGGGCGGGCGCAAGCACCCGCACCAGGAGTTCATCCAGATCGACACCACCAACGTGCTGTTCATCGTCGGCGGCGCGTTCGCCGGCCTGGAGCGGATCATCGAGGGCCGGGCCGGCGCCAAGGGCATCGGCTTCGGCGCCAACATCCGCTCCAAGCGGGAGTCGGACGCCAGCGACCACTTCCGCCAGGTGATGCCCGAGGACCTGGTGAAGTTCGGCATGATCCCCGAGTTCATCGGCCGGCTGCCGGTGATCACCAGCGTGCACAACCTGGACCGCGAGGCGCTCCTGCAGATCCTCACCGAGCCGAAGAACGCGCTGGTCAAGCAGTACCGCAAGCTCTTCGAACTGGACGGCGTGGAGCTGGAGTTCTCCCGGGACGCGCTGGAGGCGATCGCCGACCAGGCGATCCTGCGCGGCACCGGCGCGCGCGGCCTGCGGGCCATCATGGAGGAGGTGCTGATGTCCGTGATGTACGAGGTGCCCTCGCGTCAGGACGTCGCCCGCGTGGTGGTCACCGGGGACGTGGTCTCCAAGCACGCCATCCCCACCCTCGTCCCGCGCGACATGATCAAGCGCGAGCGGCGCGAGAAGAGCGCCTGACCCGCGCCCGCCGTATCCGAAAGGGCCCCGCACCGACCGGTGCGGGGCCCTTCGGCGTTTCCCGGTGCCCGGAGGGTCACCGACGGTTCCCGGTGGACTACTTGGGGACCTCGGCGACCGCGCGCAGGTCGCGGGTGTCGGCGGCGAGCTTGTCCAGGTCCGGCTTGGCGCTCGGGTCGGCCACCGTCATGACCATCACCAGGCCGCTGCTGTCGGCCCAGGAGCAGATGCCCATCGTGGTCCCGGCCTCGCTCTCGCCGCCGACGACCGCGGCGCACTCCATCGCGCCGCCCTTGGGGCCGGCGTCCACCACGTGCCGGTCGCTGAGCTTGCGACCGGTGGACGCCATGCCCTGGAACGCCTGGTCCAGTTCCTGCTTCGGCGCCAGGACCTTGCCGTAGCCCCCGAACACGACCAGCTGAGGCTCCGACTGCGCGTTCTGGTAGAGGGCGCCCACCCCGGTGGGGTTCCAGTTGCCGTCGCCCTTGCCGAAGCTGGAGGTGAGCCCCTTCTCCAGGGTGTCGGCGACCTGGGGGTCGTCGCTCTGGCGCAGGTCCTTGAACGTGGCCGGCAGGACGATCTTCTGGGTGCCCGCGTTGCTGGCGACGTCGTAGACGAAGTAGGCGAGCGTGCCGCCGCCCAGCAGGACGAAGGCGCCGACGACGCCGAGCACGGTCCAGAGCGTCTTGCGGGACTTGCGCGGCGGCGGTACCGGCGGGTAGGCGCCGTACCCCGGGTAGGCACCCGGCTCGCCGACCGGCGGGTAGCCGGGCGGCGGGCTCTGCGGCGGGATGCCGCCGTAGCCCGGCGGGGCCGGCGGGGGCGGCGGTGCGTCGTGTCCCGGCTGCGGCGGGGGGCCGTAGGGGTTCTGCTCGGTCACGCGAGGCCTCTCTGATGGCGATGCCCGGGTGCCGCCCGGCGCGGCCGGTGGCGGCGGGGACGTGGTGCTGACGTGTGGTGACGCGGCGGGGCGGTGCTCGGTTACTTGGCGACGACCATGGCGTCGCGGATCGCCCGGGTCCTGTCCGCGGCCTGGGCCGGGGTGAGGCCCTGGCCGCCGCCGGTCAGGCTGATCTTGCTGAAGGTGATCCGGCCGGTGGTGGACTTGTCCGCCCACACGCAGACGGTGGGCCCGGCCTTGCCCGCGATGACGCCGGCCACGCCGCAGGCGAGCTTCGCCGAGGAGCTGTGGCCGTCCTGCGCCGGGAAGTCCGTCAGCGGCGTGGTCCAGGTCAGCCCGCCGGTGTCCTTCTTCGAGTCGTCGATGATCTGGCCGGGGTCGTTGAGCTCCCCGTAGACGCCGACCACGGAGAGCGTGTCGAGGGCGTCGGAGCCCTTGCTGTAGCTGGCCGCCAGCACGCTGAGGTTCTTGCCGAACTTCGCCGCCTCGGGCTTGGCCGGGTCGACGGCCTCCTCCTTGGCGGACTTCTGGGTGTAGCCGTCCGGCAGCGACTGCGGCGCGGAGATCTTGTACTGGCCGCCCTGGTCGTCGCCGAGGAACTTCCACGCGGCGAAGCCGCCGCCGCCCAGCACCAGCGCGCCCACGACCAGGCCGACCACCAGGCCGGTCCGGCCCTTCTTCGGCGGCGGCGGGTAGCCCGGCTGGCCGTACGGGGCCTGCGGCGGGTAGCCGTACGGGGGCTGCGGGGCACCGTAGGGCGGCTGGGGAGCGCCGTAGGGCTGGCCGTCCTGCGGCGGGTAGCCGTACTGGGGCGGCTGCTGCGGGGCGCCGTAGGGCGGCGGTGGCTGCGGCGGGCCGTACGGGGGCTGGCCCCCGTACGGCTGAGGCTGTCCCTGCGGTTGTCCCTGCGGATACTGCTGGCCCTGGCCGTACATCTGCGTCCGTGCTCCCCCGCCGCACCCGCGGCCTGTCGTCGTGTCGTCCCGGGGTCCGTGCGGACACCGGACGAGTGCCCGGGAACGGTACCGTACGGTGTCCGCCACCGAGCCGATCGGGCGGGTCGCGTCCGCGCGGCGAAAGCGGTTCGTAACACGTGCCCGCGGTTACGTAAACTGTGCGTCGTGACCGACACGACGAACCAGCACCCCGTGAGCACCTTTGCCGGGGACGAAGCAGCAACTCTCCCGACGACCTACACCCCCGCGGACGTAGAGGGCGAGCTGTACGAGCGCTGGGTAGAGCGTGGCTACTTCACCGCGGACGCCAAGAGCGACAAGCCCCCGTTCACCATCGTCATCCCCCCGCCGAACGTGACCGGCAGCCTGCACCTGGGCCACGCCTTCGAGCACACGCTGATCGACGCGCTGGTCCGCCGCAAGCGGATGCAGGGCTACGAGGCGCTGTGGCAGCCCGGAATGGACCACGCCGGCATCGCCACCCAGAACGTGGTCGAGCGCGAGCTCGCCAAGGAGAGCAAGTCCCGCCACGACCTGGGCCGGGAGGCCTTCGTCGAGCGCGTCTGGAAGTGGAAGGCGGAGTCCGGCGGCCAGATCTCCGGCCAGATGCGCCGCCTGGGCGACGGTGTGGACTGGTCCCGCGAGCGATTCACCATGGACGAGGGCCTGTCCCAGGCCGTCCAGACCATCTTCAAGAAGCTCTTCGACGACGAGCTGATCTACCGGGCCGAGCGCATCATCAACTGGTGCCCGCGCTGCCTGACCGCCATCTCGGACATCGAGGTGGAGTACCAGGACGACGACGGCGAGCTGGTCTCGATCCGCTACGGCGAGGGCGACGCCTCGATCGTCGTCGCCACCACCCGCGCCGAGACGATGCTGGGCGATACCGCGGTCGCCGTCCACCCGGACGACGAGCGCTACCGCCACCTGGTCGGCACCGAGATCGAGCTGCCGTTGACCGGCCGTCGGATCCCCGTGGTCGCCGACGCCCACGTCGACCCGGAGTTCGGCACCGGCGCCGTCAAGGTGACGCCCGCGCACGACCCGAACGACTTCGAGATCGGCCAGCGGCACGGCCTGCCCTCGGTCGCCGTCATGGACGAGCACGCGGTCATCACCGTGCACGGCCCGTTCCTCGGCCTGGACCGGCTGGAGGCCCGCTCGGCGATCGTCGCCGCGCTGCGCGCCGACGGCCGGATCGCCGCCGAGAAGCGCCCGTACGTCCACTCGGTCGGCCACTGCTCGCGCTGCAAGACCACCATCGAGCCGCGGCTGTCCATGCAGTGGTGGGTCAAGGTCGGCCCGCTCGCGAAGGCCGCCGGCGACGCGGTCCGCGACGGCAAGGTCAAGATCCACCCGCAGGAGATGGAGAAGCGTTACTTCGACTGGGTCGACAACCTGCACGACTGGTGCATCTCGCGCCAGCTGTGGTGGGGCCACCGCATCCCGGTCTGGTACGGCCCGAACGGCGAGGTCGTCTGCGTCGGCCCGGACGAGCAGCCGCCCACCGGCGAGGGCTGGCACCAGGACAACGACGTCCTGGACACCTGGTTCTCCTCCGGACTGTGGCCGTTCTCCACGCTCGGCTGGCCGGAGCAGACCGAGAGCCTGGCGAAGTTCTACCCGAACTCCGTCCTGGTCACCGGCTACGACATCCTGTTCTTCTGGGTCGCCCGGATGATGATGTTCGGCCTCTACGCGATGGACGGCACCCCGCCGTTCCACACCATCGCGCTGCACGGCATGGTCCGTGACCAGAACGGCAAGAAGATGTCGAAGTCCTTCGGCAACGTGGTCAACCCGCTGGACTGGATGGACAAGTACGGTTCGGACGCGCTGCGCTTCACGCTGGCGCGCGGTGCCAACCCGGGCGTCGACGTGCCGATCGGCGAGGACTGGGTCCAGGCGGCCCGCAACTTCGCCAACAAGATCTGGAACGCCACCCGCTTCGCGCTGATGAACGGCGCCACCGTCGAGGGCCCGCTGCCCGCGCCGGAGGAACTGACCGCGACCGACCGCTGGATCCTGTCGCGCCTGAACAGCACCGTCGCCGAGGTGGACGCGCTGTACGAGGACTACCAGTTCTCCAAGCTGTCCGAGGCGCTGTACCACTTCGCCTGGGACGAGGTCTTCGACTGGTACGTCGAGCTGTCCAAGACCACCCTGGCCAAGGGCGGCCCGCAGGCCGACGCCGCGCGCCGGGTGCTCGGCGAGGTCCTGGACGTCACGCTGCGGCTGCTGCACCCGATCGTGCCCTTCGTCACCGACACCCTGTGGACCACGCTCACCGGCGCCGAGTCGCTGGTCATCGCCGACTGGCCGACGGACAGCGGTTACCGCGATGCCGAGGCCGAGGCCGAGATCGCCACGCTGCAGCAGGTGGTCACCGAGGTCCGCCGGTTCCGCTCGGACCAGGGCCTCAAGCCGGGCCAGCGCGTCCCGGCGAAGCTGGAGCTGGACGGCACCGTGCTGGCCGTCCACGAGGACGCGATCCGCTCGCTGCTGCGGCTGACCGTCCCCGAGGAGGGCTTCGCGGCCACCGCCTCGCTCCCGGTCGCCGGCGCCACCGTCGCGCTCGACCTCTCCGGCACCATCGACGTCGCGGCGGAGCGCAAGCGCCTCGCCAAGGACCTCGCGGCCGCCGAGAAGGAGAAGGCGCAGACCACGGCCAAGCTCGGCAACGAGGCGTTCCTCGCGAAGGCGCCGGACGAGGTGGTCGCCAAGATCCGGGGCCGTCAGGAGGCCGCCGAGGCCGACATCGCCCGGATCACCGCCCAGCTCGCGGCGCTGCCGCAGGGCTGAGCCCGTACCGGTCCGTGAGGGGCCGCACTCCGCGACGCGCGGGGTGCGGCCCCTCCGGCGTTTCCGGGCGGCTCGGCCGGGCACGGCGGCGGTGTTCTTTTTGCTACGCCTAATAGCCCAGCAACATTGCTCCCTTCCGGCGAATATTCATCCTGGACCGGGTGAGGTCCTATTCCTTCCGAATTCATTCCGGTCTTGCCCGCGCGGGTTCGCGGAAGTTTGCAGGTCGGATGTGTACGGTGTGCACGGAGTTTCTGACGGGTGTTTCTGCTGAGCGTTCCTGCTGAGCCGACGGACGGGAGGGCATGGCGTGGTGGTGACCGAGGAATTGGCCGAAGAACTTCCTGCCGAGGCGGTGGAGGAGGCCAAGGCCAGGGCGGCGACCCTGCTGCTGGCGTTCCGCCACGGCAACCAGCTCGCCTTCGACCACGAGCTGGACCTGCTCCTCGCCGAGCGCGCCGAGCGCGAGGTGACCACCCTGCTCGCCTGGATCGCCGCCGAGGCCGTCCGCAAGGCGTACGCGCCCGAGGTCGGCGACCGGGTACTGCGGGCGATGGCCCGGCGCGCCCCGGCCGACAACGGCGCGGTCGCGGTGGACGAGGAGAGCGCGGACGCCGCCCGGCTGATCGAGGCGGTGGCCGCCGGTGAGGTGGCCGAGGTGCGCGGCCTGGTCGCCTCGACCGCCGACACCACCTTCCTGCTCGGCGGTCTGCTCCAGGGCGTCGCGATGATGCTGCCGCTGCTGCCCGAGGGCGAACTGGCCGAGATCACGGCCGAGTTGCGCCGCCGGCACGGCGGGCCCGCGGCACACGTCCCGGAGGCCCGGGCCGGGGTCTGAACCCCGGTCCGGGCAGGGGGCGTCACGGCATGGCGTGCAGGTGCGCGCCGATGGTGCCCGCGACCGGGTTGCCCGCCTTGGCGTCCCAGTTGGTCGACCAGGTCATCGCCCCGCCGATGCCCGGCCAGGTGGTGTCGGGCTTGTAGCTGCCGCAGTTGGTGCCGGCGGCCAGGCAGTCCAGCGCGTTGTCGACCACGCTCGGGCTGACGTACCCGCCGCCCGCCGCGCTGGTGGAGGCCGGCACGCCGAGCCCCACCTGGTCGGGCCGCAGCCCGCCCTTGAGCTGGATGCAGGCCAGCCCGGTGAGGAAGTCCTCGGTGCCCTGCGAGTAGACGTTGCCGTCGCAGCCGTTCATCGCACCGGAGTTGTAGTACTGCATGTTGACGATGGTGAGGATGTCCTTCACGTTCAGCGCCAGCTTGAAGTACTCCATGCCGGTCGACTGCATGTCGATGGTCTGCGGCGCCATGGTGAGGACGAACCCGCTGCCGCTCTTCGCCGCCAGCGAGTGCAGCGCCTGGCCCAGGTAGGCGGCGTTGACGCCGTTCTCCAGGTCGATGTCGACCCCGTCGAAGCCGTAGCCCTGCATCAGCGCCCACGCGGTGCTCGCGAAGTTGGCCGCCGAGGTCGGGTCGCTCACCGACACCGTGCCGTTCTGCCCGCCGACCGAGAGCACCACCTTCTTGCCGGCCGCCCGCTTGGCCGCGATGTCGGCCTTGAACTGGGCGTCGGTGTAGCCGCCGAGGCGGGAGGAGAGGGCGGGGTCCAGGGTGAAGCCCAGCCCGCCCGGTGTGGTGGTGGCGTCGGCGAAGGAGACCGCGATGATGTCGTAGGCGGCCGGGACGTCGCTGATCCGCTGGACGGTGGCGCCGTTGTCGAAGTTCTGCCAGTAGCCGGTCAGGATGTGCTTGGGCAGGCCGGGAGGCTTGCCGGTCGAGGTGGCGGTCGGGCTTGCGGTGCCGGTGTCCGTGGGGGAGGGGCTGCCGGTGCCGGTGGGGCTCGGGGACGTGGTGGCGGTCGGGCTCTGGGAGGGCTGCGGTCCGCCCGGGCCGATCAGCGAGACGTCGTCGGCGAGGAAGGCGGGCTGCCCGTACCAGCCGTGCAGGTAGACGGTGACGCTGGTGGTGCCCGGGCCGGTGGTGAAGCCGGTGCTCAGCTGGGCCCAGCCGGTGGAGTTCGTCCAGGTGCCGGGGTCGGTGCCGCCGGTGCCGCGGGCGCCCAGGTAGACGTACGAGCCCTGGACCCAGGAGCTCAGCGTGTACGTCGAGGAGGGCTGCACGGCGACGGTCTGGGTGCACTCGCCGGTGTCGCCCGAGCCCGGGGTGGACTGCAGGGCGTAGCGGCCGGAGTGCACGGTCGCGCTCTGGACGGCGCCGTTGCCGCAGGACCAGCCGGACAGGGTGCCGGTCTCGAAGCCGCCGTTGGTGATCAGGTCGGGGTCGGCGGCCTGGGCGCCGGTGCCGGTGGCGAGGGCGAGCCCGCTCAGGCCGAGGGCGATGGCGCAGGCCCCGGCGAGCAGGGTGTGGGCGGCGCGTGGGCGCCGGTGTCGGGCAGGTGGCATGACTCCATCTCCTGTGGGGGAGGCCCGGCGGCGCGCCTGGGTGGTGGGGGTGGAGCGCCGTCCGGGGTGTCGATGGTGCGCGTGCGGGAGCTACCGACAACTCAAGTCCCTGTCGGGGGAGGAGACTTGACTCACAAGGTGGAGTAGACCAATCCGGCTGTCAAGAGGGCGCTAGGCGGCCGACGGCCGTGCCCTGGAGTCGGCTGCTCCGGGCTCGGCCGGCTCGGCGACCGCGGCGGTGAGCGCGGCGATCCGCGCCGAGGCCAGGCCGTCGCCGTACGGGCTCGGGGTGGCCGCGAGCCGGGCGAGCCGCTCGGGGGTGTCGGCCAGCCAGGTCCGGGCCAGCGCGCCCAGGTCCTCGTCGGGGCCCACCAGCGCGGCGAAGCCCGCCGCCACCGCCTCCGGACGCTCGGTGGAGCGGCGCACCACCAGCAGCGGGCGGCCGAGCACGGTGCACTCCTCCTGCACGCCGCCGGAGTCGGAGACCAGTAGCGCGGCGTGGCTCGCCAGGCCCAGGAAGTCGGCGTACCCGACCGGCCCGGTGACGGCCAGGTGCTCCAGCAGGGCGTCCAGCGCGAAGCGCTCGACGGCGGCCCGGGTACGCGGATGCATCGGGAACAGCACCGGGGTGCCCGCCCGGGCGATCCGGTCCAGTTCGGCCAGCACGGCGCCCAGTGCCTCGGCGGTGTCGGTGTTCTCCGGGCGGTGCACGGTGGCCAGCACGTAGCCGTCCGGGCGCAGCCCGTGCGCGGCGAGCAGCGCGGCGCGGTCGGCCGCGGCCGGCAGCTGGCGGCGGACCACCTCGACGACGGTGTTGCCGGTGAGCGCGATCCGCTCCTCGGCGAGGGCCTCGGCGCGCAGGTTGGCGACGTTGTCCCCGGTGGCGGCGCAGAGCAGGTCGGAGACGTGGTCGACCATCACCCGGTTGTGCTCCTCGGGCATCGCCCGGTCGAAGCTGCGCAGCCCGGCCTCGACGTGCACCAGCGGGATCTCCCGGGCGTTGGCGGCCAGCGCCCCGGCGAGGGTGGCGTTGGTGTCGCCCTGGACGACCACGGCGGCGGGGCGGTCCTCGGCGAAGGCGGCGTCCAGCTGGCCGAGGGACTGGGCGATCTGGCCGGCCCGGGGGCGCCCGCCGACGCCGGTGAGCAGTTCGGGGCGGGGCAGGTCGAGGTCGCGCAGGAAGCGGCCGGACATCGCCTCGTCCCAGTGCTGGCCGGTGTGCACCAGGCGGGTGGCGTCGCCGAGTTCGTGGATCAGCGGGGCGAGCTTGACCAGTTCGGGGCGGGTGCCGAGGACGACGGCGACGCTGGCGGGGGGAAGGCACATGCTCATGGGGAGGCTCCGAGGGGGTGGGGCTGCTCAGGGCTCGGGCGCGGGGCTCGGGCGCGGGGCTCAGGCGCGGGGCTCAGGACCGAGGCTCAGGACTCGAGGGCGGTGGGGGCGCCGAGGGCGACCTTCTCGGCGTTGCGCCGGGTCTTGGCCCAGCCGTTGCGGCCGAGCAGCATCCGGGCGGCGGCCCGGGTGGCGACCACGAAGAGGTGGTAGGCGTAGAGCCAGATCAGGACGCCCCAGAGCAGCCCGGTGAGCCGGCCGCGGTTGGGGTGGACGAGCCGGCGGTAGGCGAAGCCCCAGAGCATCATCGGCAGGGTGGCGACCGCGAAGGCGAGCAGCATCCACGGGCCGAACCTGACGTGGAAGTCGGCGGTTTCGGCGGGGAAGAGCACCAGCCCGGCCGCGGTGATCCCGAGCGAGAGCGGGAACAGCAGGACCAGCAGGACGCAGACGACGGGCTGGAGGAAGGTGTACAGCACCTCGGCCTTGCCGGACCAGGTGTAGAAGGGGGAGCGCAGCACCCGGCCGGTGTAGCGCAGGCACTGCATGTTGCCCTGGGCCCAGCGGGTGCGCTGGGTGAGGAAGCGGCGCAGCGAGATCAGGCCCTCCTGGGAGACCTGGGTCTCGGTGACGTGGGTGAGGCGCCAGCCGGCCAGGCGCAGGTCGAGGCCGGACTCGTAGTCCTCCAGCAGGGCGCGCTCGGGCCAGGGGCGGCCGGCCCGGCCCTCCTCGGCGGTGAGCGAGTCGAGGGCGGTGAGGCGGACGAACTGGCCGTTCCCGCCGAGGCCGACGCTGCCGGTGCGGCGGCGCAGCAGCTGCATGCCGGCGTTGTTGGCCTGGAACTCGACGTCCTGCATCCGGACCAGGGCGCGGGCGAACGCGTTGGCGGCGCGGCCTCGGCCGGGCAGCGGGAGTTCGTCGTCGGCGTTGCGCATCCGCACGCCGATCTGGACGGCGCCGGTGTCGGGGCGGCCGAGTGCCTTGTCGTTGCAGACCTGGGGGAGGGTGCCGGGGTCGAGCCGTCCGTCGGCGTCGACGACGCCGATCACCACGCGGGAGCGGTCGGTGCCCCCGGGCAGCCAGGCGGTGATCTCGCGGTAGGCGGCGTTGAGGGCGGCGCCCTTGCCGATCCGGGCGTGCGGGCGGCGGCGCTGGACGAGGTGGACGCGGTCGTCGTGGGCCGCGGCGGCGAGGACGAGGTCGCGGGTGGCGTCCTCGCTGTCGTCGTCGATCACCCACAGGTGGGCCTCGGGTGCGTTCTCGCGTAGGCCGGCCAGGGTCTGGGTGACCACGGCCTCCTCGTCGCGGCAGGGGATCACCAGGTGCCACTGGAAGGCGGCCGGGTCGCCGGGCTCGGCGGGCCGGTTGTGCCGGAAGGCGTGCCGGGAGCCGGCCCAGTACAGGAGGAAGCGTCCGAAGACGAAGGCCATGTAGCCGACGAGCGCCAGTGAGACCAGTCCGGCGAACCAGACGACGGCGTCCTGGCGGAGCACGATCCAGTCGTGCAGGGCGTCGGGCATGGCGTGGTACTCCTCATGATCAAAGGCGGTGCGGCTCCAGGGGGTGCGAATCGATGCTTCATTGCGGTTCAAACTCGCCAAAGAGATAGTAAAGGGGGCAAATTGGAAACCCCGACCAAAGTGGTCGTTCTCACCCCGTGAGGACGGCCCGCCAACCCTCCGTAGACTGTGGTCGTGAGTGACAAGGCCGACCCGAACCCGTACACCCTCCGTCCCGCCGACGGCGACACCGACGACACCCTGCGCGATGTCGAGGTGGAGCTCTCCAAGCGCTGGCCGGAGAACAAGCTGGAGCCCTCGCTCGACCGGATCGAGGCGCTGATGGACATCCTGGGCCAGCCCCAGCGGTCCTTCCCCTCCATCCACATCACCGGGACCAACGGCAAGACCTCCACCGCCCGGATGATCGAGCAGCTGCTCAACACCTTCGAACTGCGCACGGGCCGCTACACCAGCCCGCACGTGGAGAGCGTCACCGAGCGGATCACCCTGGACGGCGCCCCGATCACCCCCGAGCGCTTCGTCGAGGTCTACCGCGACGTCGAGCCGTACGTGCAGATGGTCGACGCGGCGCAGCCGGTGCCGATGTCCTTCTTCGAGGTGCTGACCGGCATGGCCTACGCCGCCTTCGCCGACGCCCCGGTGGACGTCGCCGTGGTCGAGGTCGGCATGGGCGGTTCCTGGGACGCCACCAACGTCATCGACGCCGCCGTCGCCGTGATCACCCCGATCGGGCTGGACCACACCGACAAGCTCGGCGAGACCACCGGCGAGATCGCGGTCGAGAAGTCCGGGATCGTCAAGTCCGGAGCCGTCGCCGTCGTCGCCCAGCAGCAGCTGGACGCCGCCCAGAACATCCTGCGTCGCGCCGTCGAGGTCGACGCCACGGTGGCCCGCGAGGGCATGGAGTTCGGTGTGATCCGCCGTGAGCTCGGCGTCGGCGGCCAGCTGGTGACGCTGCGCGGGCTCGGCGGCGAGGAGTACGAGGACGTCTTCATCCCGCTGCACGGCGAGCACCAGGCGCACAACGCGGTGCTGGCGCTGGCCGCGGTCGAGGCCTTCTTCGGCGTCGGCGGCGCCCGAGGCGGGCAGCTCGACGTGGACAAGGTCCGCCAGGCCTTCTCCGGCGTCTCCTCGCCCGGCCGCCTGGAGGTCGTCCGCCGCAGCCCCACGATCGTCCTGGACGCCGCGCACAACCCGCACGGCGCCCGCGCCACCGTCGCCGCCCTGGGCGAGTCCTTCGGCTTCACCCGGCTCGTCGGCGTGATCGGCACCTCCGGGGACAAGGACGTGGCCGGCGTGCTGGAGGCCTTCGAGCCGATCCTCGCCGAGGTCGTCATCACCCAGAACTCCACCCACCGCGCGATGGACGTCGACGAGTTGGCGGCGCTGGCCGTCGACATCTTCGGCGAGGACCGCGTCCAGGTCGAGCCCCGGCTCGACGACGCCATCGCGGCCGCCGTCACCCTCGCCGAGGAGGAGGGCGACCTCGGCGGCGCCGGGGTGCTGGTCACCGGTTCGGTCATCACGGTGGGCGAGGCCCGCCTGCTGCTCGGGAGGAAGTGACATGAGGACCCTCTGCTCCTCGACCCTGATCGGCGAGGCGCTCCTGGCCATGTTCGCCGCGCTGGTCGCGATGCAGCTGTCCAGCGTCTCCACGGCCACGATCTGGATCGTCACCGGGATCGTCATGGCGCTCTGCATCGCGCTCTGCGGCATGATCAACCGCCCTGGTGCGGTGGCCGTCGGCTGGGCGCTGCAGATCGGACTGATCGCCAGCGGCTTCATCCTGCCGACCATGTTCGGCCTCGGTGTGGTCTTCGCCGGCCTGTGGTGGTGCTCGGTGCACTACGGCCGCAAGGTGGACGAGTTCAAGGCCGCCCGGGCCGCCGCCGAGGCGGCCGCCGTACCGGTCTAGGGCCCGGCCCGGCGGGCCGACACGCCGCACACGCAAGGTAATCTCTGCCGTGTCGGCTCCCGCCCGTCGGCCCGACTGCCTTGCCGTACCGAATCCCCAGGAGACGCACCGTGTCCCAGCGCACTCTCGTCCTGCTCAAGCCCGACGCCGTCCAGCGTGGCCTGGCCGGCGAGATCATCAGCCGCATCGAGCGCAAGGCCGGCTGGCGGCTCACCGCCGTCGAGCTGCGCACCTTCGACCGGGCGACGCTGGAGCAGCACTACGCGGAGCACGTCGGCCGCCCGTTCTACGAGCCGCTGCTGGAGTTCATGACCTCCGGCCCGTCGATCGCGCTGATCGTCGAGGGCGAGGAGGTCGTCCGCGGCATCCGGATGCTGGCCGGTGCGACCAACCCGCTGGAGGCCGGGGCCGGCACCATCCGCGGCGACTACGCGACGATCACCCGCGAGAACCTGATCCACGCCTCGGACTCCCCGGAGTCGGCCGAGCGCGAGATCAAGATCTTCTTCCCGGCGCACGCCTGAGTCCAGCCGGGCGACACGCCCGAGGGACCTTGGCACTGCCCCGGTCGGGACCATTGGCCCGGCCGGGGCACTTTTATCGTGAAATAAGCAACCAGTGGCGCCGACACGGCGTCCCAATGCCCGGAGAAGCGAACACGCTCCGGACAATGGACGGTATGCCCCGCATCGACGTCCGTACCGCGCCGCGTGACTACGATGGACGCGACTCAAGGGCCCGGTAAGGCAGCTCAGCTGGCTCCGCCCGAGCGTGGGCGCGCTCTCGTCCCACCCCCATGAACTCCGAGCCCGGGAAGGCAACCACACCCCATGGCGAGCAACCTGTCGTTCATCGGCCGCGACTTGGCGATCGACCTTGGAACTGCCAACACGCTGGTGTACGTCAGGGGCAAGGGGATCGTCCTCAACGAGCCGTCCGTCGTCGCGGTGAACACCAACACCGGCGGCATCCTGGCGGTCGGTGCCGAGGCGAAGAAGATGATCGGCCGGACGCCGGGCAACATCGTCGCCATCCGCCCGCTCAAGGACGGCGTGATCGCCGACTTCGAGATCACCGAGCGGATGCTTCGCTACTTCATCCTCAAGATCCACCGCCGCCGCTACCTCGCCCGTCCCCGGGTCGTGGTCTGCGTGCCCTCCGGCATCACCGGGGTCGAGCGCCGCGCCGTGATCGAGGCCTCCTCGCAGGCCGGCGCCCGCCAGGTGCACATCATCGAGGAGCCGATGGCCGCCGCCATCGGCGCCGGGCTGCCCGTCCACGAGGCCACCGGCAACATGGTCGTCGACATCGGCGGCGGCACCACCGAGGTCGCGGTCATCTCCCTCGGCGGCATCGTCACCGCCCAGTCCATCCGGGTCGCCGGCGACGAGCTGGACAACGCGATCGTCCAGCACATCAAGAAGGAGTACTCGCTGCTCCTCGGCGAGCGCAGCGCCGAGCAGATCAAGATGAGCATCGGCAGCGCCTTCGGCCTGGAGGGCGAGAAGGACGAGCACGCCGAGATCCGCGGCCGCGACCTGGTCAGCGGCCTGCCCAAGACCGTGGTCATCTCCGCCGCCGAGGTCCGCGAGGCCATCGACGAGCCGGTCAACTCGATCATCGACGCCGTGAAGACCACCCTCGACCAGTGCCCGCCCGAGCTGGCCGGCGACGTGATGGACCGCGGCATCGTGCTCACCGGCGGCGGCGCCCTGCTGCGCGGCCTCGACGAGCGGCTGCGCCGCGAGACCGGCATGCCGATCCACATCGCCGAGAACCCGCTCGACTCGGTCGCGCTCGGCTCCGGCAAGTGCGTCGAGGAGTTCGAGGCGCTCCAGCAGGTACTGGACGCCTCCCCGCGCCGTTAGCACCACCGAGACATCCGACACTCAACTGAACGGGCTGCCGCCCGGGCCCCACAGCCCGGGCGGCCGACCAGGTACGAAGGGGCAGTACCAGCACCGTGAGGGACACACGAGAGAGCCGGCTGCTGCTCATCCTGCTGGTGGCCGTCGCCTTCGCACTCGTCACCGTGGACATCAAGGGCGGTGAGAGCTCCCCCCTCGGCGGTGCCCGACACGCCGCCGCCAGCGTCCTCGGTCCGGTCGAGCGCGGCGCCGCCACCGTCGTCGACCCGGTCGCCGACACCGTCCGGGCCTTCCGCGACGCCGCGTCCAACAACGGCCGCACCGACCAGCTCGCCCGCGAGAACACCGAACTGCGGCAGAAGCTCGCCTCCTCCGACATGGCCACCGGGCGCACCAAGCAGCTCGACGACCTGCTGCGCACCGCCGGCGCCGGCGGCTACACCGTCAAGGCCGCCCAGGTCATCGCGATCGGCCCGGCCCAGGGCTTCTCCTGGACCATCACCATCGACGCCGGCAGCGACGACGGCCTCACCCGCGACATGACGGTGATCAACGGTCAGGGCCTGGTCGGCCGGATCACCACCGTCGCCCCGACCACCGCCACCGTGCTGCTCGCCTCCGACCCCGGCTTCTCGGCCGGCACCCGGCTGGAGGCCAGCGGCGAGATCGGCTTCGCCTCCGGCGGCGGCACCAGCCCGATGAAGGTCTCGCTGCTCAACGGCAAGGCCCAGGTCAAGGCCGGCGACCGGCTGGTCACCTTCGGCTCGCAGAGCGGCCGCCCGTTCGTGCCCGGCGTGCCGGTCGGCAAGGTCGTCGAGGTCGAGGCCACCCCGGGCCAGCTGACCAAGACCATCCTGGTCGAGCCCTTCGTCCAGTTCACCCGGCTGGACCTGGTCGGCGTGGTGGTCGTGCCGCCGCGCGCCGACCCGCGCGACGCCGTCCTGCCGCCGGCCCCCGCCCAGGGACAGGCCGCCCCGGCCGCGCCCGCCGCCCCGCCCGCCAAGCCCACTGGGGGGAACTGAGCCATGCGCCTCGCCCGCATCCCCGTCTCCGCCGGCCTGATCCTGCTCGGCTTGATCCTCCAGGTCAGCGTCTTCGGCCGGCTCCAGCTCCCGGGGGCCACCCCGGACATACTGCTGCTCGTCGTGGTCGGCCTGGCCCTGGTCTACGGGCCGTCCGGCGGCTGCGTGGTCGGCTTCTCGGCCGGCCTGCTCGCCGACCTCGCGCCGCCCTCCGACCACGCGATCGGCCGCTACGCGCTGGTGCTCTGCCTGATGGGCTACGCCGCCGGGCTGCTGCGCCCGGACCACGGCCGCCAGCGGTCGGTGTCCAGCGCGCTGATGGTGGTGGCCGCCGCGGCGGTCGCCTCCACCCTGCTGTACGCGATGGTCGGCGCCCTGGTCGGCGACACCGCGGCCCGGCACGTCGGCCTCGGCGGCCTGGTGGTCAGCGCCCTGCTGTACGACGTGCTGCTGGCGCCGTTCGTGGTGCCGCTGGTGATGCTGGTCGGCCGCCGCTTCGGGCGCGACCCGGTGACCGCGGCCACCGATGACGACGAGGGCGGCTCCGGTCTGGGCACGCTGGCCCGCTACCGCACCACGCGCGAGGCCTCGGCCGGCCCGTCCTACAAGAAGCGGCGCATGCCCGGCTTCGCCCGGCGCCCGTAACCGGCCCGGCCCCCGACCTCCCGACTTCCCGCATCCTGGAGCGCACGAGACGTGAGCAACATCCCCGAGACCGGCCGTACCCGGCGGGTGACGATCCGTCTGGTGGTGCTGCAGATCCTGGTCCTGTCGCTGCTCGCCACTCTCGGCGGGCGGCTGTGGTACCTGCAGATCCGCAACGCCAGCGTCTACACCGCCAAGGCGACCGGCAACCACATCCGTGAGGTGGTCGAACCGGCCGTCCGCGGCGAGATCCTGGACGCCTCCGGGCGGATCCTGGCCGGCAACGAGGCCCGGCTGGTGGTCTCGGTCAGCCGCACCTCGCTGTTGCAGCAGAAGGACGGCGGCAAGGCGGTGCTCGGCCGGCTGGCCGAGGTGCTGGGGATGCCCGCCAAGGACGTGCAGGAGAAGACCCGGCTCTGCGACGCCAAGACCCCGCAGCCCTGCTGGAACGGCTCGCCCTACCAGCCGATCCCGGTCACCAAGGAGGCGACCACCCAGCAGGCGATGCAGATAATGGAACGCCGCGAGGACTTCCCCGGGGTCACCGCGCAGCCCACCGCCGTGCGCCGCTACACCGGCGCCGAGGGCGCCAACATGGCCCAGGTGCTCGGCTACCTCTCGCCGGTCACCGACGAGGAGGTCAGCAAGACCGCCTCCAAGTCCGGCCTGGACCGCTACCTGCCGGCCGACCAGATCGGCCGGGCCGGCCTGGAGTCGGTGTACGACCGCGACCTGCGCGGCACCGCCGGCATCACCCAGCTGGAGGTGGACAACCTCGGCCGGGTGATCGGCACCGCCGGCACCGCCGCCCCGCAGACCGGCAACAACCTGGTCACCAGCATCGACGCCCGGGTGCAGAAGGTGGTCGAGGACAACCTGGCGCAGGCCATGGCCGACGCCCGGAAGACCTTCGACAAGGTCACCAACCGCAACTACGAGGCCGACTCCGGCGCCGCCGTGGTGATGGACGTCCACACCGGTCGGATCGTCGCGATGGCCAGCGCGCCGACCTACGACCCCAACCTCTGGGTGGGCGGCATCACCGGCAAGGACTACCAGTCGCTGACCAGCAAGGACTCCAACTTCCCGCTGCTGAACCGGGCCATACAGGGTCAGTCCGCCCCCGGCTCGACCTTCAAGGTCGTCTCCACCACCGCCGCCGTGGAGGCCGGCTACTCGCTGGACGGGACGTACGCGTGCCCGAAGAGCATGACCATCGGCGGCCGCGAGTTCAAGAACTTCGAGAGCGAGAACTTCGGCTCCATCTCCCTGGAGAAGGCGCTGGAGGTCTCCTGCGACACCGTCTTCTACGGCCTGGCGTACGACCAGTGGATGAAGGACGGCGGCATCAAGCCGAAGAAGGAGCCGGGCGACTGGTTCTTCAAGACCGCCCACCAGTTCGGCCTCGGCGCCAAGACCGGCATCGACCTGCCCAGCGAGGTCACCGGCCGGGTGCCGGACCGGCAGTGGAAGCAGTCCTTCTACGACAACAACAAGGACGCCTGGTGCGCGCAGGCGCAGAAGGGCGGCACCAGCTTCTCCGACCAGATCGCCAAGGAGAACTGCGTCGACGGCTACCAGATGCGCGCCGGTGACGCCGTCAACTTCGCGATCGGCCAGGGCGACACGCTCGTCACCCCGGTCCAGATGGCCCGGATCTACTCGGCGCTGGCCAACGGCGGCACCTTCTACCGGCCGACCGTCGCCAAGGCGGTGATAAGCCCGAGCGGGGACCTCGTCCGCGAGATCGCCCCGCACGAGGACGGCAAGTTCCCCGGCTCGCAGAAGCTGCTGAGCTACATCGACCAGGCCACCGCGGGCGTCATCACCGGCGGTACCGCCGCCTGGAAGTTCTCCGGCGCCGGCTGGCCGCAGAACAAGATCGAGCTGCACGCCAAGACCGGCACCGCCGAGGTCGAGGGCAAGCAGACCACCTCCTGGCTGACCACGTACAGCAAGGACTACGCGGTCGTCATGACGATAAGCCAGGGCGGCACCGGCTCCGGCGGCTCCGGCGACGCCGTCCGCCGGATCTACCAGGCGCTGTACGGCGTCGACGACAAGGGCAACATCGACAACGGCAAGGCGCTGCTGCCCGCGCCGCAGGCCGAACTGCCGAAGTTCAACCCGGACGGCACCGCGATCGTCAAGCCGGCGGCCTACACCGGCAACACCGCCAACACCGGCAACACCGGCAACACCGTCGACCCGGCGCAGGCCGTCGCGGGCCCAGGCCTCCTGGCGTCGCCGGACCAGGCGCAGGGTGTGCCCGGACCGGCGCCGGCCTTCCTGGAACAGGTGCCGGGCGAGCCCGCCCCGGCCTCGGCCTTCCTGGACCCGGCGCAGCCGAACGACCTGCCCGCCCCGGGCACCGCGGCCGAGGCCGCACTCGAACCGAACCGCGGCCCGGGAAGGGGGCGGGCATGACCTCCTACGGCTCCTACCGGCAGCTGCGGCTGAGCCCGCAGCGCAGCGGGGTCTCCAAGGCCCTGGCCAAGGACTCGCCGCTGTGGCGGCTGGACTGGATACTGCTGCTCGCCGCGCTGGCCCTGTCGCTCGGCAGCTCCCTGCTGGTCTGGTCGGCCACCCGCGGCCGGGACTCGCTCACCCACGGCGACCCGCAGTACTTCCTGTACCGGCACCTGACCAACCTGGTCGTCGGGCTGGTGCTGTGCTCGGTGGTGATAGGGATAGGGAGCCGACGCTTCCGCACCCTCGTGCCGTTCCTGTACATCGGCGTGATCCTGATGCTGCTCGCCACGCTCAGCCCGCTGGGCTCGACCATCAACGGCGCGCACTCCTGGATCCAGCTGGGCGGCGGCTTCTCCATCCAGCCCGCCGAGTTCGCGAAGCTGGCGATCGTGCTGGCGATGGCGGTCGTGCTGTCCGACCAGGTGGACGCGGGGGAGCGGGAGTACCCCTCGCACCGGGCGGTGTTCCGCGGCCTGGTCTGGGCCTTCCTGCCGATGTGCGTCGTGCTGCTGATGCCGGACGCCGGCTCGGTGATGGTGATGGCCGCGATCGTGCTGGGCATCCTGCTCGGCTCGGGGGCGGCCAACCGCTGGGTGCTCGGGCTGCTGGTGGCGGGCACCGGCGGGTGCGTGGCGATCTGGAAGCTCGGGGTGCTGAGCAAGTACCAGATCGACCGCTTCGCGGCCTTCGCGAACCCGCAGCTGGACCCCTCCGGCGTCGGCTACAACACCGCGCAGGCCCGGATCGCGATCGGCTCGGGCGGGCTGACCGGCAAGGGGCTGTTCCACGGGACGCAGACCACCGGGCAGTTCGTGCCGGAGCAGCAGACCGACTTCGTGTTCACGGTGGCCGGTGAGGAGCTGGGCTTCGTCGGGGCGCTGGCGATCATCCTGCTGGTCGGCGTAGTGCTGTGGCGGGCCTGCCGGATCGCCCGGCAGGCGACCGACCTGTACGGGACGATCGTGGCCGCGGGGATCATCGCCTGGTTCTCCTTCCAGGCCTTCGAGAACATCGGGATGTGCCTGGGCATCATGCCGGTGGCGGGCATCCCGCTGCCGTTCGTCTCCTACGGGGGGTCGTCGATGTTCGCGGTCTGGATCGCGATCGGGCTGCTCCAGGCGGTCCGCAGCCAGCGGCCGATAGCGGCCTGAGCCGACTGTCCGTCCGCGCGTCCGTCTGCGCGTCCGTCCGTCCGTCGAGGGTCGGCCCGGGAATCTCTCGGGTCGGCCCTCGGTGGTTTCCAACTGGGCTCTTTGGGTGGGTAGTTGCTGCCCGGTTGTGGCGGACCTCGGCCCGGGTCAGAGCAGGCGGTCGGCGGCGGTGAGTGCCGCGCGGACCTGGTGGGCCAGCTGCTCCTGGACCGGCACCCAGCGGGCGCCGAAGCGGTGGTGAAGCAGGCCCAGGCCCTCGGTGACGATGTCGCGGGCCCGGCCCCGGGCCGCCTCCACGGTCGGACCGCCGGTGTCCGCCAGCAGCCGCAGCACCGTCGACGCCACCCGCAGCGGGATCCGGGCCGCGACGATCTCGGCGGTGGTCACCCGGGACACCGTGAGCGGCTCGGCGCACCAGCGGGCCAGCCACTCCTCCGCCACCGACGGGCAGAACTCCAGGGTGAACCCGGCCGCGCGCACCAGCGCGCCGTGCGCCGCCCGGGTGTGCGCGGGCACGTGGGCCAGCAGCCCGGAGAGCTCCTCGGCGCGCTCGCGCAGCGTCCGGGCCGCGGCGCCGACCGCCCGGTCCGCCGCCGGGTGCGGACGGCCGTCGCCGACCGCGTCCACGGCCCACATCGGCACCTCCAGCACGGCCGTCACCCCGCCGTGACGGCCGGCGTACGACCAGGTGGACAGCTCCGGCTCGTCCGGCAGCGCCCGTGACCGGCCCGCGCCGTCCGCCGAGGGCATCAGATAGGTGCCGGGGAAGGGGCTGGCCCAGCCGACCGCGTCGAAGGGGTCGACGTCCAGCGGGATGCCGGCCCGGCGCACCGAGGCGGCGAAGAGCTCGGGCAGCCCGGGCACCGGAGCGGTCAGCTGGATGAAGGCGCCGCCGAAGTCCACCCCGTGCATCGAGCACTGCAGGAACGGGCGCAGCTCGTCGATCAGGCCGGTCAGCGCCAGGCTCTCCGGCATCGGGGGCCGGCCCGCGTCGGCGGCCGGCAGCAGTTCGGGCTGCTCCTCGAACGAGGGGCGGAAGAAGTGCTCGTAGTGCCGGCGCACGGTGAGCGGCCCGTCCAGCCAGCCCGCGTTGAGCGCGGCGCCGTCCGGGTCCAGGCAGAGCAGCAGGTGCCAGGACAGGCCGGGCCGGGTGGGGCGCGCCAGCAGCACCTCGGCCAGCCGCAGGGCGCCGGCCGTGCCGATCGGCTCGTTGGGGTGCGGGCCGCCGACGACCAGCACCGCGCGCGGGCCCCGGTCGACGGACAGCAGCAGCAGCGGGCGCCCGGCCCGCGAGCGGCCCACCTCGCGCAGCCGGCACCGCTCCGGGTGGCGCAGCGCGAGCCGCCGGGCCGCGGCCTCGGCCTGGGCCGGCGCGGGGTAGCGGGCGGCCCGGCTGCCGAGGGGCCGGGGCGGGCGGACCCGCCGGTCGGTGTCGGTCATGGCTCTCCTAGGGCGTGGCCGCGTGGCCGCGTGGCCGCGCGGCCGCCTGGCTTGTCGGGCCGCCGGGGCGCGCGGGGGCGCCGGGGCGCGCGGGGGCGCCGACGGACGCGACCTGCGGGGCCGGGGGGGGGCGGGGCCCTGCGCGCCGGGGACGGGTCGCCGGGGGAGTCGGCGAGGGTTGAGCGTACGGCCCAACTCCCTTGTCCGGAAGGGGTGCAGAGGTCTCTGGCGGGGCCCTGTCAGTACCGCATGGGTGGTCCGGGCATGTCAACGGCGGACGGCGCCGGGCGGCGGGCGCGCACTGCGTGTGCCGGGGCGGGCCGGGGAGGGGCGGCCGCGCCGGAGCGCGGGCGGGTGCCCGGGCCGGGCGTCGGTGAGCCCGGGGGTGAGCCAGCGGGCCTTTCCCCGGATTGGGCTACCCTTGAGGGTCACCCCTCCCCGCCGTCGCCTGCCGATGCGCGCGGCACCGAATCACGTCGTAAGGGTTCCTAGTACATGACTGTCGAATCGGTCTTCCCACGCCTGGAGGCCCTCCTCCCGCACGTCCAGAAGCCGATCCAGTACGTCGGCGGCGAGCTCAACTCGACCGTCAAGGACTGGGACGCCTGCGACGTCCGCTGGGCGCTGATGTACCCCGACGCCTACGAGGTCGGCCTGCCCAACCAGGGCGTCATGATCCTCTACGAGGTGCTCAACGAGCGCGAGGGCGTGCTCGCCGAGCGCACCTACAGCGTCTGGCCGGACCTCGAAGCGCTGATGCGCGAGCACGACGTCCCGCAGTTCACCGTGGACGCGCACCGCCCGGTGAAGGCCTTCGACGTGTTCGGCCTGTCGTTCTCCACCGAGCTCGGCTACACCAACATGCTGACCGCGCTCGACCTGGCCGGCATCCCGCTGGAGGCCAAGGACCGCACCGACGAGGACCCGATCGTCCTGGCCGGCGGCCACGCCGCGTTCAACCCCGAGCCGATCGCGGACTTCATCGACTGCGCGGTGGTCGGCGACGGCGAGCAGGCCGTGCTCGACATCACCGAGCTCGTCCGCGGCTGGAAGGCCGAGGGCCGCCCGGGCGGACGCGACGAGCTGCTGCTGCGCCTCGCCCGTACCGGCGGGGTGTACGTGCCGAAGTTCTACGACGTGGAGTACCTGGCCGACGGCCGGATCGGGCGCGTCGTGCCGAACGCCCCGGGCGTGCCGTGGCGGGTGTCCAAGCACACCGTGATGGACCTCGACGAGTGGCCCTACCCGAAGCAGCCGCTCGTCCCGCTCGCGGAGACCGTGCACGAGCGGATGTCCGTGGAGATCTTCCGCGGCTGCACCCGCGGCTGCCGCTTCTGCCAGGCCGGCATGATCACGCGCCCCGTGCGGGAGCGAAGCATCACCGGCATCGGCGAGATGGTGGAGCGCGGGCTGAAGGCGACCGGTTTCGAGGAAGTGGGCCTGCTGTCGCTGTCCAGCGCCGACCACACCGAGATCGGGGACATCGCCAAGGGCCTGGCCGACCGCTACAGCGACGACAAGATCGGCCTGTCGCTGCCGTCCACCCGCGTCGACGCCTTCAACATCGACCTCGCCAACGAGCTGTCCCGCAACGGCCGCCGCTCGGGCCTCACCTTCGCCCCCGAGGGCGGCAGCGAGCGCATGCGCAAGGTGATCAACAAGATGGTGTCGGAGGAGGACCTGATCCGCACCGTCGCCACCGCCTACGGCAACGGCTGGCGCCAGGTGAAGCTGTACTTCATGTGCGGCCTGCCCACCGAGACCGACGAGGACGTGCTCCAGATCGGCGCGATGGCGAAGAACGTCATCCAGAAGGGCCGCGAGGTCACCGGCCAGAACGACATCCGCTGCACCGTCTCCATCGGCGGGTTCGTGCCCAAGCCGCACACCCCGTTCCAGTGGGCCCCGCAGCTGTCCGCCGAGGCCACCGATGCCCGGCTGGCCAAGCTGCGCGACTCGATCCGCGGCGACCGCAAGTACGGCAAGAACATCGGCTACCGCTACCACGACGGCAAGCCCGGCATCGTCGAGGGCCTGCTGTCCCGCGGCGACCGCCGCATCGGCGCCGTCATCCGCGCCGTCTACGAGGACGGCGGCCGCTTCGACGGCTGGCGCGAGCACTTCTCCTACGACCGCTGGATGGCCTCCGCCGAGAAGGGCCTGGCCGGCACCGGCGTCGACGTCGACTGGTACACCACCCGCGAGCGCACCTACGAGGAGGTGCTGCCCTGGGACCACCTGGACAGCGGCCTCGACAAGGACTGGCTCTGGGAGGACTGGCAGGACGCCCTGGAGGAGGTCGAGGTCGACGACTGCCGTTGGACCCCGTGCTTCGATTGCGGCGTGTGCCCGCAGATGGACCTCAAGATCCAGATCGGTCCCACCGGGAAGAAGCTGCTGCCGCTGGCCGTGGTCAACGGGGCTGACCCGCAGGGCTAGTTGATGGCGCGGGTGGCGCGGATCGGGTGGGTCCGGGCCGCGTGACGTGCTCGACGTGACGGATGGAGCCCTCCCCGGGAATCGGGGAGGGCTCCATGCGTTCGCCGAGCGGACGACGGCCGGTGCGTGAGGCGCCGGCCGGCGGGTATCGCCGCCGCGTCCTCCGGTCGTCGGGCGGGGCCCGGATGCGGGATCAGCAGGCCCAGTTGGTCGAGGTGCTGATGGAGTCCAGCTTGGCCCAGGTCTGCGCGCCGACCTGACCGTCCTGGGAGAGGCCGGTACAGGCCTGGAACCGCAGCACCCTGCTCAGGGTGTCCTGTCCGAACGCGCCGTCGACGTTCAGGGGGGTGGTGTTCAGGGAGGAGTTGAGCTCGCACTGCAGGGCCTTGACGGCGTCGTTGTGCTCGCCGCCGCGCAGCAGCGGCTCCCAGGTCGTGTAGGTGGTCCCGCAGTAGCTGCCGGCCTGCGCCGCGGACGCGCTGCCCGCCGTGGCGACGCCGCCCGCGAACAGGAGGCCGGTCACTGCGAGGCCGGCGAGGATCTTGCGCATGGAGGTTCCCTTCCTCATGCCGCACACCCCCGGTGTGCGGTCGGTGGGTCCGGGTGAGTCGCACTCGGACGGCTCGAATCCTGCCTAGCGGGCGGGCGTCCCAACACGGAGGAACGGCATCAGGGATGTTCCGGGAATTTTCCCGCCGCCGGACGAGGGCCTCAGAACGGCCCGCCACCTGCGGGGACGTGCTCGCCGTGGGTGGCCGGGGGGTTGCGGGCGCCGCCCCCTCGGTCGGAGCGTCCCGGCCGGGGGCGTCGGGGTGCGGCTGACCAGGGGCGGGACGAGGGGGGTGGCGGGGCGCGTACCCTTTGAGGTGACAGAGTCCGGACAGCGGCGGCAGCCGTCGCGCCGGACGGGGACAACTGACTAAGGACTGAGCGACCCTGGCACGCCGTACGCCCGACGGTCCTCCGCCCGCGCCGACGGTGCAGCGGATCCGTCTCCGCTACACCAAGCGCGGCCGGCTCCGCTTCACCAGCCACCGCGACTTCCAGCGTGCTTTCGAGCGCGCCCTGCGCCGGTCCGCCGTGCCGATGGCCTATTCGGCCGGCTTCACCCCGCACCCGAAGGTGTCCTACGCCAACGCGGCCCCGACCGGGGTGGCGAGCGAGGCGGAGTACCTGGAGATCGGCCTGGCCGCCCTCCGTGACCCGGAGGAACTGCGGGCACAACTGGACGAGTCGCTGCCGACCGGACTGGACGTGATCGACGCGGTCGAGGTCCGGACGCCGAACTTCGTGGAGCGCCTGGAGGCCTCCGAGTGGCTGCTCCGGCTGGACGGCGTCGAGCCGCAGGAGGCTGCCCGCGCGGTCGCGGTGTTCCTCGCCGCGGAGCGGGTCGAGGTCGAACGCGTGACCAAGAACGGCGTGCGGGTCTTCGACGCGCGCGGTCCGGTGGCGGTGCTCGAGATCGCCGCGCCGCAGGTCGTCGACGGTGCGGACACGGCGGCCGAAGCGGACCGCAATGTTCGGACCGGCCGTGCCTGTGCGATACTGCGCCTGGTAGTACGACACGCCACACCCGCCGTACGACCCGACGACGTATTGTCCGGTCTCCGTGTGACGGCCGACCTGGCGCCGCCGGTCCCCGCAGAGGTGACCAGGCTGGCGCAGGGGCCGCTCGACGAGGAGTCCGGCACGGTGACCGACCCGCTGGCGCTCGACCGCGCCGCGGCTCCGGCCGGCTGACAGCCGCCGGGGTTCGCGGGGCCGCGTCCGCCTGACGGGCGGAGGCCGGGCCCAGTGCCTCACTGGGCCCGACGGTCCTCCAGGTTCCCGCGGCTCCCCAGGGGAGCGAGCGTCGTCGCAGCACAGGCCGGCCACCTGAGGCCCGCCGACCAGGAAGGTCGGTGGGCCCGGGAACCCCGTCCGGGAGCCACCCGGGGTTGGGGAACGGCGCAGCTTGGGAAAACCACAGAAGACTGGTCAGACCAGAAGACTTTCGACACCCCGCCGAGCGGCGGGGCGCCGAGCGAGACTACGAGCCCCTGTGCGGCCTCGCGTCCGCGCGGCGGCACCGTGAAAGGGTCCGGCCCGAGCATCGTCACGATGCCGGCCGGCCACGGGTGCCGTGCCGTGCCCGGATGTGGAGCCCGGGGGCCTGACGGGAGATCCACCCGCATGCTCGATAACACCGATCCGCAGCAGAACGCGGCGACGGAACAGAACGAGACCGCCGCGACCGGCGGCGAGGGCACCTCCGCGGCGCCGCCGCGCCGCCGTCGCCGTGCGGTGTCCCGCCCGGCGGGCACCCCGCAGGGTGCGGCCGCCGAGACGGCCGAGACGGTCATTCCGGCCGAGGCGCCCGTCGCCGAGGCGCAGGCCGCACCGGCCGCCGAGCCGGTGGCCGAGAAGCCGGTCCGGGCCCGCCGGACCCGCAAGCGCGCCGAGGCTCCGGCCGGGACGCCGGAGACGACCCCGGTCGTGGCCACCGAGCCGGCCGCCGCCGAGAAGACGACCGCGAAGGCGAGCGCGAAGGCGACCGCGAAGCCGGTCGAGAACGCCGCTGAGCCGGCCGCCGAGCCGGTGGCCGAGAAGCCGGTCCGGGCCCGCCGCACCCGCAAGCGCGCCGAGGCGCCCGCCGGGGCGCCGGCCGCCGCCGAGACCCCGGCCGAGGAGCCCGCTGCCGCCGCCCCGGTGGCCGAGGCCCCCGCCGCCGAGGAGGCTGCCGAGGAGGCCCCCGCCGCTCCGGCCCGCCGGGCCCGTCGCCGCCGCGTGGTCGAGGCCGCGCAGGTCGTCGAGCCCTCCGTCGAGGAGCCCGCCGTCGCGGAGGAGCCTGTCGAGGAGGAGCCGGTCGAGGAGCCCGTGGCCGTCCAGCCCGCGCCGGCCGCCGAGCCGACCCACCGGGTGCGCCGCCGTGCGGTCCGCCCGTCCACCGCGATCTTCCAGGCTCCGGTGTTCCAGGAGCCCGCCGCCGGCCCGGCCCCCGCCGCGCAGCCGCAGGCGCCGCAGCAGCCCGCCGCCGCTCCGGCGCCGGTGGAGGCTCCGGTCGCCGCGCAGCGCGAGGAGGACGAGTTCGAGTACAGCGGCGTCGGCCGCCGCCGCCGGGTGCGCACTTCGGTGCGGGTGCAGCCGCCGAGCCGTTCGAAGGCCGCCGAGAGGAAGGCCGCCGAGAAGGCCGAGAAGGCTGAGAAGGCCAAGGTCATCGAGCGGGCGAAGGCCGCCGAGAAGGCGAAGCCGGTCGAGCGGGTCGTCGAGGTGCCGGTCGAGGCGCCCGTCGTCGAGGCCCCCGTCGCCGGTCCGGAGACCGAGGGCGAGTGGGAGGACGACCGTCCGTCGCGCCGTCGCCGTCGGGGCGGCCGCCGTCGTCGCCGTGGCGAGGCCGAGGAGTTCGAGGCCGAGGCCGTCGAGACCGGGCAGTCCGTCGTCGAGGAGCCGACCGCGGACGTCGAGGAGGACGTCGAGGACGACGACGACCTGGCCGCCGGCCTGTCCTCGTCCCGCCGTCGCCGCCGTCGTCGCCGCCGCAGCGGTGAGGCCGGTGCCGTCGAGACCGCCGAGACCACCGAGGACGGGGTCCGCACGGTGGTGAAGGTGCGCGAGCCGCGCCGCCGTTCCACCGAGCCGTCCTTCGACCCGGACGAGGTGCAGTCCATCAAGGGCTCGACCCGTCTGGAGGCGAAGAAGCAGCGCCGCCGCGAGGGCCGCGAGCTGGGCCGCCGCCGGGTGCCGATCATCACCGAGGCCGAGTTCCTGGCCCGCCGCGAGTCGGTCGAGCGCGTCATGGTGGTGCGCCAGAACGGCCAGCGGACCCAGATCGGCGTCCTCGAGGACGGCGTGCTGGTCGAGCACTACGTCAACAAGGAGCAGGCCACCTCGTACGTCGGCAACGTCTACCTGGGCAAGGTCCAGAACGTGCTGCCGTCGATGGAGGCCGCCTTCGTCGACATCGGCAAGGGCCGCAACGCCGTGCTGTACGCCGGCGAGGTCAACTTCGGTGCGCTGGGCCACGGTGGCCCGCGCCGGATCGAGTCGGTGCTGAAGTCCGGCCAGTCCGTGCTGGTGCAGGTCTCCAAGGACCCGATCGGCCACAAGGGCGCCCGCCTGACCAGCCAGATCTCGCTGCCCGGCCGTTACCTGGTCTACGTGCCCGAGGGCTCGATGACCGGCATCTCGCGCAAGCTCCCCGAGAACGAGCGCGCCCGGCTGAAGCAGATCCTCAAGAAGATCGTCCCGGACGACGCGGGCGTCATCGTGCGCACCGCCGCCGAGGGCGCCTCCGAGGACGAGCTGACCCGCGACGTCCAGCGGCTGCAGCAGCAGTGGGAGGACATCCAGAAGAAGGCCGCGACCGGCAACGCCCCCGCGCTGCTGTACGGCGAGCCGGACATGACCGTCCGGGTCGTCCGCGACATCTTCAACGAGGACTTCACCAAGGTCATCGTCTCCGGCGACGAGGCGTGGAGCACCATCCACGACTACGTCTCCAACGTGGCCCCGGACCTCGCCGAGCGGCTCCAGCGGTGGACCTCCGAGGTGGACGTGTTCGCCACCTACCGGATCGACGAGCAGCTGATGAAGGCGCTGGACCGCAAGGTCTGGCTGCCCAGCGGCGGTTCGCTGGTGATCGACCGCACCGAGGCGATGGTCGTCATCGACGTCAACACCGGGAAGTTCGTCGGTCAGGGCGGCAACCTGGAGGAGACGGTCACCCGCAACAACATCGAGGCGGCCGAGGAGATCGTGCGCCAGCTGCGGCTGCGCGACCTCGGCGGCATCATCGTGATCGACTTCATCGACATGGTGCTGGAGTCCAACCGGGACCTGGTGCTGCGCCGACTGCTGGAGTGCCTGGGCCGGGACCGGACCAAGCACCAGGTGGCCGAGGTCACCTCGCTGGGCCTGGTCCAGATGACCCGCAAGCGGGTCGGCCAGGGCCTGTTGGAGTCCTTCTCCGAGCCGTGCGTGCACTGCAACGGCCGCGGCGTGATCGTTCACATGGAGCAGCCGAGCGCCCACGTCCACACCCCGGCCGTGTCGGCCGAGGCGGCCGCGGGCAGCAGCAAGCGCCGTCGCCGGGGCAAGGGCGGGGCGGCCGTCGAGGAGCCGCAGGCCGTCGAGGCCGCGGTGGCCGAGGTGGTCGTCGAGGGCGAGCCGGTGCGCGAGGAGATCGAGGGCCAGCTGGCCCTGGAGGTCCCGGGCGTCGAGGCGGAGGCCGTCGAGGAGGCCCCGGCCGCCCAGCCGGACCTGGTCGAGATCCCCGCCGCCCCGGCGGCTCCGGCCGGCCGCACCCGCCGCCGCGCGGTCCGCAAGGCGACGGCTCCGGCCGGGGCGCCGGGCGAGGCCGAGATCGTGGTGCTCCAGGCGCGGGCCGACGCGGCGCTGGAGGCGGCCCTGGAGGCCGCCAACCCGGCCGCCCCGGCCGTGGTGACGCCCGAGGCCGTCGAGGCCGTGGAGGCCGTCGTCGAGGCTCCCGCGGAGGAGGCCCAGGCCGTCGAGACCGCGGAGGCCGTCGTCGAGGCTCCGGCGGCGGAGGCCCCGGCCACCGAGGCCGAGGCCGAGGAGCCGCCCGCGGAGGAGGCCCCGGCGCCCAAGAAGCGGGCCGCCCGCAAGACCGCCGCGAAGAAGACCGCCGCCAAGAAGACGACCACGGCGGCCAAGAAGACCACCGCCCGCAAGACCGCGACCAAGCGGACGAGCGCGGCGGCCAAGAAGGCGGCGGCCGCCGAAGGTGATACGGCGGCCGAGTAGTGCCCACGCGCCCGGGGCGGGACCCTTCCCGCCCCGGGCCGTACGGGCCGGTTTGCCCCCCGGGCGGCCGGTCCGTATTCTTGACCCTCGGCGTGTCTACGCCACACGCTCCCGAGCACATCACCTTCCCGAAGCGCCGCGTTCGCGCGGCAGCGGGCGGGGAGAGGCCCCTGTGTCCGTACCCAGGTGGCTGGCGTCGGGAGTTCCGACCGAGTAAGGAAAGCAGGTACCGCATGTACGCGATCGTTCGCGCAGGCGGCCGCCAGCACAAGGTCGCCGTCGGCGACGTGCTGGAGATCGACCGTATCGAGGCCAAGCCGGGTGACTCGGTCGAGCTCTCGACCATCCTGATCGTCGACGGCGAAGCCGTCACGTCCGACCCGTGGGTCCTGGCCGGTGTGAAGGCCCACGCCGAGGTCGTCGACCAGACCAAGGGCGACAAGATCGTCATCCTGCGCTACAAGAACAAGACCGGCTACCGCCGTCGCCAGGGTCACCGTCAGAAGCACACCGCGGTGCGCATCACCAGCATCGACTCGGTCAGCAAGTAAGGGGATAGCGAGATATGGCACACAAGAAGGGCGCAAGCTCTACCCGCAACGGCCGTGACTCGAACGCCCAGCGCCTCGGCGTGAAGCGCTTCGGCGGCCAGGTCGTCTCCGCCGGCGAGATCCTCGTGCGCCAGCGCGGCACCCACTTCCACCCGGGTGCGGGCGTCGGTCGCGGTGGCGACGACACCCTGTTCGCGCTGACCGCGGGTGCCGTGCAGTTCGGCACCCGCCGCGGCCGCAAGGTCGTCAACATCGTGGCCTCCGAGGCCTGAGTCACACCAGACTCACAGTGAAGGGTGGGCCGGAATGTTCCGGTCCACCCTTCATGCTTTACGCAGGTAGCAGCAGACTTTCGCACACTGGAGGCACACCATGACCACCTTCGTGGACCGCGTCGAACTTCACGTCGCCGCGGGTAACGGGGGCCACGGCTGCGCCTCCGTGCACCGGGAGAAGTTCAAGCCGCTCGGCGGCCCCGACGGCGGCAACGGCGGCGAGGGCGGCAGCGTCATCCTCACCGTCGACGCGCAGATCACCACCCTGCTGGAGTACCACCACTCGCCCAAGCGCAAGGCCACCAACGGCAAGCCCGGCGCGGGCGGCCACCGCACCGGCGCGGACGGCGGCGACCTCGTCCTGCTGGTGCCGGACGGCACCGTGGTGCTGGACCGCAACGGCGAGGTGCTGGCCGACCTGGTCGGGCACGGCACCAGCTTCGTCGCCGCCCAGGGCGGCCGTGGCGGCCTCGGCAACGCCGCGCTGTCCTCGGCCCGCCGCAAGGCGCCCGGCTTCGCGCTGCTCGGCGAGCCCGGCGAGGCCCGCGACATCGTGATGGAGCTCAAGTCCGTCGCCGACGTGGCCCTGGTCGGCTACCCGAGCGCCGGCAAGTCCTCGCTGATCTCGGTGCTCTCGGCGGCCAAGCCGAAGATCGCGGACTACCCGTTCACCACCCTGATCCCCAACCTCGGCGTGGTCACCGCCGGCGACACCGTCTACACCATCGCCGACGTGCCCGGCCTGATCCCCGGCGCCAGCCAGGGCCGCGGCCTGGGCCTGGAGTTCCTGCGGCACGTCGAGCGCTGCTCGGTGCTGGTGCACGTGCTGGACTGCGCCACCCTGGAGCCCGGCCGCGACCCGCTGACCGACCTGGAGACCATCGAGGCCGAGCTGGCCGAGTACGGTGGTCTGGAGGAGCGCCCGCGCCTGGTCGCGCTCAACAAGGTGGACGTGCCGGACGGCCAGGACATCGCCGACCTCACCCGGGAGTCCCTGGAGGAGCGCGGCTACCGGGTGTTCGAGGTCTCCGCCGCCTCCCGCAAGGGCCTTCGCGAGCTGAACTTCGCGCTGGCGCAGATCGTCGCCGAGGCGCGCGCCGCCAAGCCGGTCGAGGAGTCGACCCGGATCGTGCTGCGGCCCAAGGCCGTTGACGACGAGGGCTTCACCATCACCGAGGAGGACGGCGCCTACCGCATCCGCGGCACCAAGCCGGAGCGCTGGGTCCGCCAGACCGACTTCTCCAACGACGAGGCCGTCGGCTACCTCGCCGACCGGCTGGCCCGCCTCGGCGTCGAGGACAAGCTGTGGAAGGTCGGGGCGCACGAGGGCGACACCGTCATCATCGGCCCGGACGAGAACGCCGTCGTCTTCGACTGGGAGCCGACCATGGCCGCCGGCGCCGAGATGCTCGGCCGCCGCGGTGAGGACCACCGCCTGGAGAGCCCGCGCCCGGCGGTCGACCGCCGCCGCGAGAAGCAGAAGGGCCGGGACGCGGCCGAGGCCGAGTTCCTCGCCTTCGAGGCGCTCTCCAGCACCCGCCCGGCCGCCATCGACGAGGGCGACGACGAGGAGTGACCCGGCCGGCGGGACGCGTCCCGAGCCGGCCTGGGCGAACGGCCCCCACCACCCTCCGGGGCGGTGGGGGCCGTTCGCGTGTCCGGCCCCCGTTCGGAACCGACGGGACGTCACTTTCGTCGGGCCCACGGTCAGGGACCGTACCGGCCCCGGCCCGCCGGCCGTCCGGACCGGCGATCCGGCCGTGGCGGCGCCGTGGCCGGGGCGGGTCCGGACGGTGAAACACCCTGCGGGCGACCTGCGCGGATCGCGTAGATTTCGGGGGTGACGGCCGGGCCCGGCCCGCCGCACCCGCACCACACCGGAAGGGCGTACAGCGAGATGAGCGAGGACTCACTGCGCGAGGAGGTGCTGACCGCCCGGCGGATCGTCGTCAAGGTCGGCTCCTCCTCCCTCACCACGGCGGCCGGCGGCCTGGACGCCGACCGGGTCGACGCCCTGGTCGACGCGCTCGCCAAGGTGCGCAGCCGCCCGGACGCACCCGAGGTCGTCCTCGTCTCCTCCGGCGCCATCGCCGCCGGCCTGGCCCCGCTCGGCCTGGACAAGCGGCCCAAGGACCTGGCCCGTCAGCAGGCCGCCGCCAGCGTCGGCCAGGGCCTGCTGGTCGCCCGCTACACCGCCTCCTTCGCCCGGTACGGCATCCGGGTCGGCCAGGTGCTGCTCACCGCCGAGGACGCCAGCCGGCGCGCCCACTACCGCAACGCCTACCGCACCCTCGACCAGCTGCTGGCGATGGGCGCGATGCCGATCGTCAACGAGAACGACACCGTCGCCACCGCCGAAATCAAGTTCGGGGACAACGACCGGTTGGCCGCGCTGGTCGCCCACCTGGTCCGGGCCGACCTGCTCGTGCTGCTCTCCGACGTGGACGGCCTCTACGACGGCGACCCGGCCCGGCCCGGCACCAGCCGGATCGACCAGGTGAGCGGCCCGCACGACCTCGACGGCGTCGAGATCGGCAGCGCGGGCAAGGCCGGCGTCGGCACCGGCGGCATGGTCACCAAGGTCGAGGCGGCCCGGATCGCCACCGGCGCGGGCATCCCGGTGGTGCTCACCGCCGCCAGCCAGGCCGCCGACGCGCTGGCCGGACGGCGCACCGGCACCCTGTTCCTGCGCACCGGCAGCCGCACCTCCGACCGGATGCTCTGGCTGGCCCACGCGAGCAGCCCGCGCGGCGCCCTGCACCTCGACGCGGGCGCCGTCACGGCCGTCGTCTCCGGCGGCGCCTCGCTGCTGCCCGCCGGGGTCACCAAGGTGGACGGGGAGTTCACGGCGGGTGATCCGGTGGACCTTCTTGCCGAAAACGGCCACATCGTGGCTCGCGGACTGGTCAACTTTGATGCGAGGGAGTTGCCCCGCCTGCTCGGCCGGTCCACCCGCGACCTGGCCCAGGAGTTCGGCGCCGCGTACGAGCGTGAGGTCGTCCACCGCGACGACCTGGTCGTTCTGCGCGGCTGACCGGCCGGTGTGCCGGTACCGGCCGATCGGCAGAGCGCGGTGGGCGGGCCGCTCCGCACGGGGAGTGGCCCGGCCGCGGGCGAGGAGCGGTGCAGCCGTACCGGTCGGCCGCGGGCCGGCGGGTCCGGTGCGGGGGACGACACGACATCGCCGAACAGGAGGCCGCCGGTGGAACGCAGAAGCGAGGCAACGCTGACCGCAGGGACGGCGGGCCGGCGGCTGACCAGCATCGACGGCGGACGCGGGGACGGACCCGCCGAGCCGGCCGGTCCGCCGCCGCAGGGGCCCGGCGGGATGCGCAGGCCGCGGTCGCAGCACGCGGACCCGGGGGAGCCGCCCACCGTGCCCGAGCAGGCCCGGCTCTGGCACGTGGTGCTGAGCGTGTCCGGGCAGGTCACCCCGCTGTCCTCGCTGCGGGCCTCGCTGGAGCGGCTGGCGCACGACCACTCGTTCTTCCTCACCGCCCGCTACGCCGCCGACCACGCCGAGATCCGGTACTGGGAGCAGGCCCGGGACCTGCACGACGCGGCGGCGATAGCGCTGCGGCTGTGGGGCGAGCACAAGGTCACCGCGAACCTGCCGCCGTGGGAGATCGTCGGCCTGGAGGTGGTCGACCGGGCGACGTACCACAAGCGGGTGGCGGAGGGCTTCGGCGATCCGCCGCCGCACCTGGGCGGGGTGCACCCGTACTGAGGGGGACGCCCCCGGGCGCGGTCCCCGGAATGAGGCCCGGAGACGGGTGAGCCACAGGGGAGAACCGTCCCGCCAGGCCGTCTCACCGGGCGAAATGGCCGCTCGGCGGGCCCTGCGCAGTCGCTACCCTTGGCGCATGAGCAGCGACCTCGCCACCGCCGACAGCCCCGTCCTCGCCGTAGCGCGCCGAGCCCGGGAGGCCGCCGCCGCGCTCGCCCCGCTGCCGCGCAGGGCGAAGGACGCCGCGCTGCTGGCGATCGCGGACGCCCTGGTGGCCCGCAGCGCCGAGATCACCGCCGCCAACGCCGAGGACGTGGCCCGCGCCCGCGCGGCCGGCACCGCCGAGTCGGTGATCGACCGGCTGAGCCTCGACCACGAGCGGATCGCCGCGATCGCCTCCGACGTGCGCGACGTCGTCGGCCTGCCCGACCCGGTCGGCGAGGTGCTGCGCGGCTACACCCTGCCCAACGGCCTGGACGTGCGCCAGGTGCGGGTGCCGCTCGGCGTGGTCGGCATCATCTACGAGGCCCGGCCGAACGTCACGGTGGACGCCGCCGCGCTCTGCCTCAAGTCCGGCAACGCCGTGCTGCTGCGCGGCTCGGCCTCCGCCTACCGCTCCAACACCGCGCTGGTCGCCGTCCTGCGGGACGCGGTCGCCGCGGCCGGGCTGCCCGCCGACGCCGTCCAGCTCGTCCCGGGCGAGAGCCGGGACTCCGTCCAGGAGCTGATGCGGGCCCGCGGCCTGGTCGACGTGCTGATCCCGCGCGGCGGGGCCTCGCTGATCCGCACGGTGGTCGAGGGCTCGACCGTGCCCGTGATCGAGACCGGCACCGGCAACTGCCACGTCTACGTGGACGCTCAGACCGACCTGGCGATGGCCGTCGGCATCCTGCTGAACTCCAAGGCGCAGCGGGTCAGCGTCTGCAACGCGGCCGAGACGCTGCTCGTCCACCAGGACGTCGCGGACGCCTTCCTGCCGCTCGCGCTGGCCGCCCTCGCCGAGGCCGGGGTGACCGTGCACGGCGACGACGCGGTGCTCAAGGCCGCCGAGGGCGGCGCCGCCACCGTGGTGCCCGCCACCGACGAGGACTGGGGCGCGGAGTACCTGTCCTACGACCTGGCCGCGGCCGTGGTGCCCTCGCTGGACGCCGCCGTCGAGCACATCCGCCGCTGGTCCTCCGGCCACACCGAGGCGATCGTCACCACCTCGCAGGCCGCCGCCCGGCGCTTCACCCGGCTGGTCGACTCGACCACGGTGGCCGTCAACGCCTCCACCCGCTTCACCGACGGCGCCGAGTTCGGCTTCGGCGCGGAGATCGGCATCTCCACCCAGAAGCTGCACGCCCGCGGCCCGATGGGCCTGCCCGAGCTGACCAGCACCAAGTACATCGTCACTGGTGACGGGCACGTGCGCGGCGAGGCGACGCAGACCGTGGGCGGGGACGCGGACGTGCGCTGAGCGCGGCCCGCGCGGCGGGCCGGCCGGGCCCCGGGGCGGTCCGCGGCGGCCCGCGTCACACGTGTGACGGACCAACTGCGATGAGCCACAGACAAATCGGCCGCCCGGTAATACGCTGAAGCCGTGGCTGACGATGTGGGGGGCTCGCCGTACCCCGACGGCGCCGACCACGGTGGTGCGGACGACGAGTTCGCCACCGTGGTCTTCGATGAGGCCTTCGTCCGGTCCGCCGCCGTGCACGAGCCGACGGCCAAGGAGCGGCAGCTCGCCGCCGCCGAGGCCCGGTTCGAGCCGGACACCGCGGGCCCGGTCTGGGGCTATGACGTCACCGCCGGGGACGGGCTGCCGCTGGAGCTGCGCCCGCACCCGAGCGGACTCGACGACGACCACCTGTACTCCGATCCCTGGTCGGGCCCCGGCCGGGCGCCCGGCCGCCCGGGCCGCCGCCGACGCGGCTACGACCCGGCGCGCGGGCGCGGGCGGTACGTGGCCCAGCAGCGTTGGCACCGGCCGGTGGCCTGGGTGCTCGCCGTGATCATGGGCGTGAGCCTGGTGGCCGTCGCGGTCGCGGCGATCTACCAGGGCGTGGGCGGCTCCTCCGGCGCGCCCCGGCGCCCGGAGTCCGGCAGCAGCAGCCCCGGGACCGACCCGAGGCCCGCGCCCGCCGAGCCGTCGCTCGTGGTCACGGCACCTGCGGGGTGACGTCGTAGGGCGTGGCGCAGGGGTGGTGCGCGCCGGGGCGGGCGGTTGCGGGGCGTTCCCGGGAATCTGCGGTCGCACCCTCGTGGAGGGGCGACGGCGCGCCTTACCCTGGTGTCATGGGTGACCCGCGAGAGCCTCCTGAGGGTGCGCCCGACGGTGGTTCCGGCAATGAGGACGAGTACCGGTCCGTCGTCTTCGACGAATCCTTCGTCCGGGCTGCCCGGATCCAGGAGCTGTCCGCCCGGGAGCGGCTGGCCGGGTCCTTCGGCCGGGCCACCCGCCCGCGGGTGCGGTTCGGCCCGCTGGGCAGCGTGCCGCGGCAGGCGCTCGCGCTGCTGCTGCTCGTGCTGCTGGCCTTCGGGGCCGCGGTGTACTTCGGGGTCAGCTCGCCGAACCGGATCTCGGCCCGGCCCGAGGGCAGCCAACTGACCGTCAGCCTGGTCGCGTTGACCCCGGCCTCGGTGGTCCGGCCGGTCGCCGACCCGGCCAACCCGTTCGCCGCGCTGCCGGTCGGGTACAGCGACGGGGCGATCGGACTGGGCACCCCGACCGGGGCCGCCACCGAGCACTTCAGCCGGGTCGAGGTGACCAAGGCGCTCGACACCGTCCAGCGCTACCTGGTGGCCTCCTCGCTGGCCCCGGCCACCCTCGTCCAGGGCGCGACCGCCGACGTGCGGGCCTTCGTCACCCCCGGGGAGCAGGCCCAGTTCGACACCAGCGTGACCCAGCCGGTCGACGACCGGCACCACGCGCTGACCGGCTGGCTGGTGCGCTTCGACCCGGCGCAGGTCGCGCTGGCCGCCGACACCGTGAAGGTGACCGGCGCGATGCGGATCGACGAGGCCGACGGCGGCACGCTGCAGATCACCACCGACCACACCTTCGTCTACGCGCTGAAGCCGGCCGGAGCCGCGGCCGGTGCGCCGGTGACCCTGGAGACCGTCCGGCGGCAGCTGACCTTCCAGTTCGACCGGGTCGACCTGGCCTCGGCCCAGCTGCGGCTGGTGGACTCGGTGGTCCAGGCCGGGCCGGAGCCCTGCACCACCTCGATGGCCGGCTTCCTCCAGCCGGTGCTGGCCACCCCGCAGGGCACCCGGGTCCCGCCGCCGGCGCCGATCGACCCGGGCAACCACGCGCAGCCGGCCTGGCAGGTGTGCGGGGTGCTCGCGCCTTAGTCAGGTCCTGTCCGGGGCGCCGGCGGCGAGCGGGAGGCGGACCACCGCGCGGGCGCCCGGGCCGGGCGACGGCGGGTCGGTGAAGGCGGCGGTGCCGTGGACGCCGCGGGCGATCGAGCGGACCAGGGCGAGGCCCAGGCCGGCGCCGCCGGCGTCGCGGGATCGGGCGTCGTCCAGCCGGACGAACCGGTCGAAGACCCGCTCCCGGTCCTCCGGCGGGATGCCCGGGCCGTCGTCCGTGACGGTCAGCACGGCGTGCCCGTCCTCGACGGTCACCGAGACGGCGACGGCGGTGCGGGCGTGCCGGGCGGCGTTGTCGAGCAGGTTGCGCACCAGCCGGCCCAGCCGCAGTTCGCTGCCCGGGACGGGTGCGGGCTCCAGGGAGACGGCCAGGAAGGCGGGCCCGCCGGAGGGCAGGTGGGTGCGTTCGCCGAGCTGCTCGCCGACCAGGTCGGCGAGGTCCACCGGCTCGCCGCCGAGCGGCCCGGTGGGCTCCTCGACGGCGGCGAGCAGCAGCAGGTCGTCGGTGAGCAGTTGCAGCCGCTCGGTGTCGGTGAGCGCGTCGCGCACCACCTGCGGCCACTCCACGCCCGCCGGGTGGGCCAGCGGCACCTCCAGCGAGTTGCGCAGTGCGGCCAGTGGGCTGCGCAGCTCGTGCGAGGCGTCCGAGACCAGCCGGCGCTGCTCGTCGATCGCGTGTTCCAGGCGGCCGAGCGTGGTGTTGGTGGTCTCGGCCAGCCGCGCGATGGCGTCCCGCGAGGGCGGCACCGGGACGCGCTCGTGGAAGGCGCCGGCGCCGATCCGGGCCATGCCCCGGCGGATCGACTCCACCGGGCGCAGCGCCAGGCCGGTGACCAGCCAGGCGATCAGGGCGGTGAACAGGGTCGCGGCGGGCAGTACGTAGCGCAGCAGGATGCCGGTGGTCCGGTCCTCGGCCTGGTCGGCGGCGGTGGGGTTGACCAGCAGGTAGACGGTGACGCGCTGGGCCGGCAGGCCCGCGATGCCGGTGTACTTCTCCAGCGCCTCCGAGGACGCCTGGTCGGTGATCCGCTTGAGCAGGGTGACGTCCCGGTCGGTGAGGTCGGGGCCGCTCCGCGGCGGGTGCCACAGCCGGGTGTGGACGGGCAGGTGGATCCGGATCCGGTCGGTGCGGCCCGGTGTGGCGTTCTGGGGGTAGGACGGCATCTTGGCGAAGGGTTCGACCGGCAGACCGGCGTACTCCTCCAGCAGGGTGCTGGCCTGGACCCAGGAGGCGTTCGTGCGGGTGTCGTTCCAGACGCGGCCGGCGTCCCAGGGGCGGACCGGGAACGCCAGCCGTCCGTCCGCCAGGACCAGGACGAAGGACTCCTGCAGGGATTCGACCCAGGTCTGTGAACCGCCGGGTATGTCGTGGGTGACGAGTTGGATGCTGCGCTCGGCCTGCTTCTCGGTGACGGCCGTCCACTGGTCGTGGACCGCGCCGCCGACCCAGAGGCTGGCCACCGAGAAGGCCAGCACCGAGGCGAGGGCCGCGCCGAGGGCGGCGCGGATGCGGAGCGAGGAGCGGTGCCAGGGGCGCAGCAGCGGGTGGAGGCGGTCAGCGCGCATCGGGCACCAGCCGGTATCCGGCGCCGCGCACCGTCTCGATCCGGCAGCCGATGCCGGGCACGTCCAGTTTCCGCCGCAGGGCGGCGATGTAGACCTCGACGATGTTCACGTCGCCCCGGAAGGCGGCGTCCCAGACGGTGTCCAGGATGCCGCCCTTGGGGATCACCTCGCCGGGTCGGTGGGCCAGGCACTCCAGCACGGCGAACTCCTTGGTGGTGAGCCGGACCTGTCGGTCGGCGGCGGTGCAGCGGCGGGCCGCCGGGTCGATCCGCAGCGCGCCGACCGCGAGCACCGGTGGGCGGGCGACGGCGCCGCGGCGCAGCAGGGCGCGCAGCCGGGCGGTGAGCACGACGTAGGAGAACGGTTTGCTGAGGAAGTCGTCGGCGCCGCAGTCCAGCGCCTCGGCCTCGTCGTACTCGCCGTTCTTCGCGGTGAGCATCAGAATCGGTACGGAATTCCCGGCGCCGCGCAGTTCGCGGCAGACCTTGAAGCCGTTGAGGCCGGGCAGCATCAGATCGAGCACGATCACCGAATATGGCTCGACGAGGGCGAGTTCGAGCCCCTGGACGCCGTCGGCCGCCAGGTCGACCGCGTATCCCTCGGCCGCCAGTCCCTGTCTCAGGGACTGCGCGAGCCGCTCCTCGTCCTCGACGATCAGTAGCCGCATGACGCCCATCCTTGGTGGAATTCAGTTTTCCCGCAACGGCCATGACCGGCTTGCCCGGGATATCCGAACTGAAGTTTTCCTCAGCTTTCCTCAGTTTCCCTTCAGTGCGGAATTCCTAGCGTCCGGACCATGGATTTCCGACGTGTGCTGCCGTGGTCGGTGGCCGCCCTGTTCGCCCCGCTGTACGCGGCGGTCTCGCTCACCCGGCACGCCCGGTTGGAGAGTTCGGGTTTCGACTTGGGCATCTTCGAGGAGGCGGTGCGCGCCTACTCCCGGCTCGAAGCACCGGTGGTCGCGCTGAAGGGTACGGGCTTCAACCTCCTGGGCGACCACTTCAGCCCGGTGCTGGCGGTGCTGGCGCCGTTCTACCGGCTCTGGCCGGGCCCCGGCACGCTGCTGGTGGCGCAGGCGGTGCTGGTGGCGCTGTCCGCGGTGCCGGTGACGGCGTACGCGGTGCGGGTGCTGGGGCCGGCGGGCGGGGCGGTCACCGGGGTCGCGTACGGGCTGTCGGCGGGGTTGCAGAGTGCGGTGGCGTTCGACTTCCACGAGGTGGCCTTCGCGGTGCCGCTCGCGGCGGCCGCGGTGGTGGCGCTGGCCCGGGAGCGGTACGGCCCGGCGGTGGCGTGGGCGCTGCCGCTGCTGCTGGTCAAGGAGGACCAGGCGCTGCTGGTCGCGGCGGTCGGCGGCTACGTGTGGTGGCGCGGGCGGCGCCGGCTGGGGGCGGTCACCGTGCTGGTGGCGGTGGCGGCCGGGCTGCTGGTCACCCTGGTGGTGATCCCGGCGGTGAACCCGGGCGGCGAGTACACGTACGCGCACATGGGGGAGTTCGACGGCGGGAACCCGGTGGTCCGGCTGCTGTTCCCGGAGGTCAAGGCGCTGACCGTCCTGCTGCTGCTGGCGCCGACGCTGCTGCTGGCGCTGCGCTCGCCGCTGGTGCTGCTGGCGGGCGTGCTGCTGGCGGCCCGGTTCTGGGTGGTCAATCCGGCGTTCTGGCGCACCGGGCAGCACTACGACGCGGTGCTGGTGCCGCTGCTGTGCACGGCGGGGCTGCACGGGGTGGGCCTGCTGTTGCCCCGGCTGCCCCGGCTGGGCCGGCTGGGCCGGGGGCTGCCGGTGGCGGCGGGGATGCTCGCCGTCACGGTGGCGCTGACCGCGACCGGCCCGGTGGCGGGCGTGCTGTCGGGGGAGGCCCGGCGGGGCGACGGGCGGGCGGCGCAGGTGCGCCGGGTGCTGGCGGTCGTCCCGGACGGCGCCCGGGTGGCCGCCGCCAACCGCCTGGCGCCGCAGCTGACCGGGCGCTGCACGGTGTCGCTGTTCCCGTACCTGACGCCGCCGGGCGGGGTGGGCGGGCCGGGCGGCTGGGGGCGGCCGGTGGCGGAGTGGGTGGCGGTGCTGGAGGAGCCGGACGCCTTCCCGGTGCCGGTGGCGGAGCAGCGGCGGTTCCTGGCCGGCCTGGTCGACGGCGGCGGGTACCGGCGGGTGGCGGACGGGGCCGGGGTGGCGGTGTACCACTGGCAGCCGGGGTAGGCCCCGGCAGGCCGACGGCCGGTGACCCCGGGCGGGGCGCACCGGCCGTCGGCGCGGGTGCGGCGGGTCAGCCGTCGGTGCGCTCGCCCCGGTCGGTGCGGCCGTCCTCGCGGGTGGCGGAGCCGCCGCGGGAGCCGCCGGTGAACGTGTCGGCGAAGGTGTCGCGGAGCTTGCCGCCGACGGTCGCGGCGCCGCCGGCCACGTCGCGGATCAGGCCCATCAGCGGGTCCTTGCTCTCCTTCACCGAGGTCGTGTAGTGGTCGGCGGCGGCCTTCCACTGCTCGCCGACCGAGGTGTCCGGGTCGTCCGTGCGACGCGGGTAGGCGCCGGCCAGGATCGAGCGGTACTCGTCGCTCTCCGCCCACTTCTTCAGCTGGGCGACCCGTACCACCGCGAACGGGTGGCTCTGCGGCAGCAGTTGGAGCAGCTTGAGCACGCCGTCGCGCAGGTCGCCGGCCTTGTCGTACTCCTCGGCCTGCTCCAGGAAGGCGTCGACGTTCAGTTCGGCCAGGTTGTGCCCGCCGGCCAGTTTCATCAGGGCGCGCATGGACGCCTGGACGTCCTGCCCGGCGAGCAGGCCGGCCCGGTCGCTGGACAGCTCCGCCTTGCGGAACCACTCCTTGAGCGCGGTGACGATCGCCATGATCGCCAGGTTGCCGAGCGGCACCCAGGCGACCCGGGTGGCGATGTTGGTGAGGATCATCAGCATCGTCCGGTAGACCGCGTGGCCGGACATCGCGTGGCCGACCTCGTGGCCGATGACCGAGCGCAGCTCCTCCTCGTCGAGCAGCTCGATCAGGCCGCTGGTGATCACGATGATCGGGGTGTCGATGCCGATGCAGTACGCGTTGACCGTCGGGTCCTGGGTGACGTACAGGTCCGGGACCTGCTCCAGGTCGAGCACGTAGGCGGCGTCGCGCACCATGTCGTACAGCTCGGGGAACTGGCGCTCGGAGGTCTTCACGGCGGTGGCCAGGAACATCAGCCGGATCGAGCGCTCGGACACCAGCCCGGCGAGCTTCCTCAGGACGTCGTCGAAGCCGGTGAGCTTGCGCAGGGCGACCAGGGCGGAACGGTCCGCGGGGTGCTCCCAGGCGCGGGTGGAGATGTCGGGGAAGCGCTGGCGGCGCCGGCTCGGGGTCTTCGCGGTCGGGTCGGTCATGGTCTGAGTACCTCCTGGTCGACGGCGGCCCCGGCCCGGCGGCCGGCCCCCGCTGGTCTACGCCTGCAACGACTGTCCTTGCAACGTCCGCGGTTGCGTACTCGTCCCCGCGGCCAGCGTACGCGCGGGCCGGGCCACGCCGCAGGGGCCGGTGGGCGCCGCCGGTGTGAGGCCGGTCTACCCTGAATGCCCTGGAGAACCGAGACCGGACCCGGCCCCGGTACCGAGCAGTTCGAGGAGCCCCGCAGATGTCCACCGACGCGCTTGTCAGCCTGGCCGCGCCCATCTCCAACGAGGCCGGCCCGGGCCTGTTCTTGCGGATCATCGTGGTGGCGTCGTTCGTCGGCGTCGGCCTGCTGGTCTGGATCATGGCGCGGGCCTTCCGCGGCAACTGAGCACCGCCGCCCCGGTTCAGGCTCACGCCCGGTCAGCGGCGGTGGGCCGCCGAGCGGTTGCCGGGTAAGCCCCCGTACGATGACAGGTGGGCCTTCACCGGCCCGGAAGAACCCCTGGTCCGTTCACCCGAGCCGAGAAGGTCCCGCCGACCATGAACACTGCCGCCGCACTCCCCGTCCTGAACCTGCTCGCCGAGAGCGAGGGGGGCAATCACGAGAGCCTGAACCCGTACCTGACGGGTGGCGCCGCACTGTTCATCCTGGCGCTCCTGCTCTTCGTGACCACCCGCTTCAACCGGGACCGCTGAGCCGCCTCCCGGGGCCGCTCGGGGAGCGTCCGGCGTACCGGCCGGCCGCTCCCTCACGCGTCTTCGGACAACCCCCACCCGGGCGTTCCCGCACCGTAACGGGCGTCGCGTAAGGTGTGGCGGCATGGGAGAGCAGGCCGGGAATCCCGGCGGACCGGAACCGGTGAAGAAGCGCCTCGGGGTGATGGGCGGCACCTTCGACCCGATCCACCACGGCCACCTGGTCGCCGCCAGCGAGGTGGCGAGCGCGTTCCACCTGGACGAGGTGATCTTCGTGCCGACCGGGCAGCCGTGGCAGAAGAGCGATCGCCACGTCACCCCGGCCGAGGACCGCTACCTGATGACGGTCATCGCCACCGCCGAGAACCCGCAGTTCTCGGTCAGCCGGATCGACATCGACCGCGAGGGACCGACGTACACCGTCGACACCCTGCGCGACCTGCGCTCCCAGCACCCGGACGCCGACCTCTTCTTCATCACCGGCGCCGACGCGCTCGCCCAGATCCTCTCCTGGCGCGACTCCGACGAGCTCTTCTCGCTCGCGCACTTCATCGGGTGCACCCGCCCGGGACACACCCTGTCGGACGCCGGGCTCCCGGTGGGCGGGGTCTCCCTGGTCGAGGTCCCCGCGCTGGCCATCTCCTCCACGGACTGCCGCAACCGGGTCGCCAAGGGCGAACCGGTCTGGTACCTCGTCCCGGACGGCGTGGTCCGCTACATCGACAAGCGGGCGCTCTACGCGCCGCACCGGACCTGACCAGGAGCGGGCGTGACCGAGCGAAGCGGCGGAGGCCAGCGGCACCAGCAGCAGCCGGAGGACTGGTCGACCGGGCAGTACCAGCAGTACCAGGGTTACCAGCAGCAGCCTGAACAACCTCCGCAGCAGCAGTACGACCAGCAGCAGTACGACCAGTACGGGCAGCCGGTGTACGCGGCGGACCCGTACGGCGGCTACCAGGAGCAGCAGCCCTACCAGGCGCACCAGCAGCCCCCGCAGCAGTACGACCAGCAGTACGACCAGTACGGGCAGCCCGTGCAGGCGTACCAGCAGCAGGGGGGCTACGGCTACCAGGACCCGGCGTACGGCGGATGGGGGTCGTCCGGGCCGGAGGCCGGGGGCGGCTACCAGCAGCAGGCCTACCCGGCCGCGCCTGTGGCGGGTGCACAGGCGGCGGTCGAGCCCGAGGCCGTCGTCGCGCCCGCGCCCGTCGCCCCCGCGCCGCCGCGCCCGCGCGTGCCCCGGCCCGCCGCCGAGGCGGCGGGCGCCAAGCCCGAGCCGCCGTCCGAACTGGTCGGCGGGGCCCGGGCCGGGAAGTCCGGCGGCAAGGCCGGAGGCAAGGCCGCCGAGGACGGCTACCCCACGGACGAGTTCACCTTCGTCGACGAGGAGGGGGAGGAGTCCGAGGACGTCATCGACTGGCTGAAGTTCGCCGAGTCCCGCAGCGAGGTGCGCGCCGAGCGCCGCCGCCGGCTGCGCAACCGGCTGATCGGCCTCGGCGTGGTGGTGGCGCTCGCGGCGGCCGGCACCGGCGGCTACCTCTGGTTCACCGGCGACAAGCAGACCGCGGCGAACGCGGCCGGTCCGCGCCAGGTCAACGTGGTCCACCTGCGCGACCTCCAGGGCAAGGTCTCCAGCGCGCTGCTGGTCAACGACTCCACCGGGAAGAAGGGCACCGTGCTCCTGCTGCCCGACACCCTGCGGCTGCCCGGCCCCGGCGACCCGCCGGTCACCACCGTCGGCCAGGCCATGGACAGCATCGGCGCCTCCGCGACCCGCGACGGCCTGTCCACCGTGCTCGGCGCCCCGGTCGCGGGCACCTGGCGGCTGGACACCCCCTACCTGGAGATGCTGGTCTCCCAGCTCGGCGGCGTCCGGGTGGACACCAACGCGGAGACCCACGAGGGCGGAAAGCCGGACGGCAAGCTGCTGTCCGCGGCCGGCAAGAACACCCTGCTGAACGGGAAGGCCGCGGTCGCCTACGCCACCCTCCAGGCGTCCGGCGAGAACCGGGACGCCCAACTGGCCCGGTTCGGACAGGTGATGGACGCGGTGGTGCGCGCCATGCCCACCGAGTTCAAGGACGCCAAGGACGACGTGCACCGGATGAACGCGGTGCTCGACCCCTCGCTGCCCGAGGACGCCCTCGCCGGGGTGCTCGCCCAGCTCGCCCAGCAGGCGAAGGACGGCCACCTCGGCACCACCGCGCTGACCGTCAAACCGGACGGCGGCCTGGACGACGCCACCGCCGGCAAGCAGGTCAAGGACGTGCTCGGCGGCACCGTGAAGTCCGCGGCCTCCGCCGACGCCCCCGCCCGGGTCTCGCTCCAGGACGCCACCGGCAACGACCAGGCGGCGGCCGCCGCACAGGTCCAGATCGTGAACTCCGGCCTGACCTTCCTGCCCGGCGGCTCCAAGACCGCCGCGCAGGCCGCCAGTGAGATCCGCTACACCGACGACGCCCGGCAGGCCGCGGCGAAGTCGCTGGCGATCAGCCTCGGACTGCCGGACACGGCGGTGAAGAAGGTCGGCGACGCCCAGAACGCGGACCTGGTGGTCGTGCTCGGCAAGGACTACCAGCCGCCGAAGAGCCAGTAGGCTGCGGCCTCCGGCCCGGGCGGCCCCGGAAAAGCGTTCCGGGGCCGCCCGGGCGGCGTGAGATCCTGGAAGGCGACCCCCGGCCAGGAGCCGGGGGTCGCCCCCAAGCCGCCGAGCCGGAAGAACACCGTGACCGTCACCGACCACAGCCAGCAGCTCATCACCGTCGCCGCGCAGGCGGCGGCCGACAAGCTCGCGCACAACATCATCGCCTTCGACGTCAGCGAGGTGCTGTCGATCACCGACGCCTTCCTGATCGCCTCCGCCAACAACGACCGCCAGGTCCGGTCGATCGCCGAGGAGATCGAGGACCAGCTGCGCGAGCAGCTGGACATCAAGCCGGTGCGCCGCGAGGGCGAGCGCGACGGCCGCTGGATCCTGCTCGACTACCTGGACATCGTCGTGCACGTCCAGCACTCCGAGGAGCGCTCCTTCTACTCGCTGGACCGCCTCTGGAAGGACTGCCCCGAGCTGCCGCTGCCCGAGGACGCCCTGGCCACGCGCAACCGGCCCGACGCCCACACCGACGAGGCCGGCAACGTCGTCGCCCCGGCCGACGACTTCGGCAAGCCCGAGGACCTGCACTGAGCCGGGACGGGCGGGGGCCGCGCGTCGTCTTCTGGCGCCACGGCCAGACCTCGTGGAACCTGGAGTCCCGCTTCCAGGGCACCACGGACATCGAACTGACCGGTCAGGGCGTCCTCCAGGCCCAGCGGGCGGCCCGGCTGCTCTCCGGCCTGCGCCCCGACCTGCTGATCTCCTCCGACCTCACCCGGGCCAAGCGCACGGCCGAGGAACTGGCCAAGGTCACCGGCCTCGACGTGCAGCACCACGAGGGCCTGCGGGAGACCTACGCGGGCTCCTGGCAGGGCCTGACCAACGCCGAGATCCGCGACCGCTTCCCGGAGGAGTACGCGGCCTGGGCGGCCGGCGAGCCGGTGCGGCGCGGCGGCGGCGAACTGGCCACCGAGGTCGCCGACCGCTCGGTGCCGGTCGTGCTGGAGGCCGTCGACAAGCTGCCGGAGGACGGGACGCTGGTGGTGGTCAGCCACGGCGGCACCATCCGCACCATGCTCGGGCGACTGCTGGACCTGGACCCGGTCCAGTGGGAGTGCTTCGGCGGGCTGTCCAACTGCTGCTGGTCGGTGCTCGGGCAGGGGGCGCGCGGCTGGCGCCTGCTGGAGCACAACGCGGGCACGCTCCCGCAGCCGGTCATCGGCGACGACACCTGAGCGACGGGCGCGTCGCGGGGTGGGGCGGGGCTGGGTTGCGGGCGCGCAGGGGCTTGCCGGGGCTCGCCAGGGGCGTGCAGGGGCTTCGCAGGGGGCTTGCAGGGGCTCCGCGGGGGCGGATTTCGCAGTTCCGGGCCTGACCAGCTAGAGTTTTCCTCGTTCGCAGGGAAGGAACGCGGCCCGGAAGGGAAGCGGGAGATCCGACGACTGCGGGGCTATAGCTCAGTTGGTAGAGCGCTTGCATGGCATGCAAGAGGTCTGGGGTTCAATTCCCCATAGCTCCACTCCGCACCAGCGCTCCTGTTCGATCAGGAGCGCCCGTGTCGCGGGGCTGTAGCTCAGTTGGTAGAGCGCTTGCATGGCATGCAAGAGGTCCGGGGTTCAATTCCCCGTAGCTCCACAGCAGTTGAGAGGCCGTCACCCACCGGGTGGCGGCCTCTCGCGTTGCCGGGCCGCCTCCGGGGCGGGGCGCGGGCGGCAGTGCGGGGCTTGGAGTGGGGGCGGCAGTGCGGGGCCCGGGGTGGGGGAGCGCGGGCTCCGGGGAGGGCGAGCGCGGGTCCGAGGGAGTGGGAACGCGGGCCCCCGGGAGCGGATTCGTGGAGCACCCCCGGGACCGTGTAAAGTAGTCGATGTCGCCGAGGGAAACCGGACGGAAACGGTCGAAAGCCCCCGGTGACATCGCAGGTCAAGGGGCTGTAGCTCAGTTGGTAGAGCGCTTGCATGGCATGCAAGAGGTCCGGGGTTCAATTCCCCGTAGCTCCACAGCAGTCGAGGGCCGCCTCCCGAAATGGGAGGCGGCCCTTCGGCGTTCTGCGCATGCCACCGGCGGAACGGCGGGAAAGACCGCTACCGTCGTTCCATGGCCGATCTGGAGAGAAGGCGGAACGAGGAACTGGCCCGGATACTGCACCAGCTCGGCTGGAGTCCGGAACGGCTCGCCCGCGAGGTGAGCCTCGCCCTGCCGCCAGGCCTGGCCATCAGCTCCACCGCCCCCTACAAGTGGCGCGACCGCGGCATGGTGCCTCGCAGCCCGCACGACCAGACCGTCTGCGAAGTGCTCAGCCGCACCCTCGGCATCGCCGTCACCTACGAACAGCTCTGGGGCCGGATGGGCGGCCACCGCGGCGCCAAGATCCTCTCGCCCCGGCTGCTCACCGACCCGTGGACCGCCGACACCGCCCAGACCGCGCTGCGCGAGGCCGCCACCGACGCCGGGCCCGTCCGCCTCACCGACCTCTTCCGCGGCGCCGACCTCGACCAGGCCGCCGAACGGCTCGCCTCCCCGCCCCCGCCCGTCGGGGGCGGCGAAGGGGCGCTGCGCATCGACCCCGGCCTCGTCGGCGACCTCGGCCTGTCCTACCGCAGCAAGCAGCGGCTCGAACGCTCCTGCGGCGGCGGACTCGTCCTCGGCCCCACCCGGGCCGAACTCGCCATGCTGGCCAAGCTGCTGGAACTCGGCGCCTACGACGAACGGGTCGGCCGCGAGCTGTACGGCACGGCCAGCCGGCTCGCCCGGCTGGCCGGCTGGGCCGCGTACGACCTCGGCCACGACGCGGCCGCCCAGCGCGCCTTCGTCGCCGCCCTGCGGGCCGCCCACGTCAGCGGCGACGCCCGGCTCGGCGTCGCCGTGCTCGGCGGCCTGGTGGTGCTCGCCACCCAGGGCGCCGGCGGACGCGGCCTGGACGCCGTCGCCGCGCTCAACACGGCCCTGGCCCGGCACGGCTCCGTACTGAGCCCCGCCGGCCGGGCCCGGCAACTCGGCCGGATCGCCCGCGCGCACGGCCGCCGGGGCGAGGCCGAGCAGGCCGAGGCCGCCGCCGCCCGGGCCTTCGCCGAACTCGACGGCGTGCCCGGCACGGAGGCGGCCCGCGCCGAACTCGCCGGGATGGTGGGGGAGGGGCGGCTGGCACTCGGCCAGCACCGGATGGCCAAGGCGCTGCTCGCCGAGGCCGTCGCCGGGCTGGGGGCCGGCCGCGGGCGGTCCAAGGCGCTGCTGATGGTCCGCCTCGCCGAGACCCACCGGCGCCTCGGCGACCAGCGGGAGGCCGCCCGCACCGCGTCGCTCGCCCGGGCGCTCGCGGCGGGCATGCAGTCCGAGCGGCTGGCGCGGGCGCTGCGCGACTTCGACGCGGCGACGCGGGCGGCGGCGTCGGCGGGGCGGTGAGGCCCGTGCGGGGGCGGGCCCGGGGCCGTCGGGCCCCGGCGGATACCCGGGAGCGCGCTGATCTGCTTGCGGTACCCTGAGCCCATGCGAACCGTGCGCCTGCTCCTTAGCCGGCCGCGCTGACCAGGACCGGTTACGCCCTCGGGCGGTGCCGGAGTCGGCGTGGCGTCCCCTCCTGCGAGGGGATTTTTTGTTTTCCGCCCCCGTTCACGGGCCGGCCGTGTGCGCGGTTCGCCAACTGACATCGATGGAGCTTGAAGGACCATGAGCGAGACGACCCCTGCGTCCGGCACGGCCGAGACCGCGACCGAGCCGTTCCGGTACAGCGCCGCGCTGGCGGCGGAGATCGAGTCCCGCTGGCAGGACCTCTGGGAGAAGGAGGGCACCTTCAACGCCCCCAACCCCGCCGGTGCGCTGGCCGACCCGGAGGCCGGTGACGTCGCCGCGAAGCCGCACAGCTTCATCATGGACATGTTCCCGTACCCCTCGGGCGCGGGCCTGCACGTCGGCCACCCGCTGGGCTACATCGCCACCGACGTCTACGCCCGCTACCAGCGGATGACCGGCCACAATGTGCTGCACACGCTGGGCTACGACGCGTTCGGCCTGCCCGCCGAGCAGTACGCGGTGCAGACCGGCACCCACCCGCGGGTCTCCACCGAGGCCAACATCGCCAACATGCGCCAGCAGCTGCGCCGGCTGGGCCTGGGCCACGACCCGCGCCGCTCGATCTCCACGATCGACCCGGAGTACTACCGCTGGACCCAGTGGATCTTCCTGCAGATCTTCAACTCCTGGTACGACGAGCAGGCCGGCGGGGCCCGGCCGATCGCCGAGCTGATCGCCCGGTTCGAGTCCGGCGCGAAGCCGACCCCGGACGGGCGCCCGTGGGCCGACCTGTCCGCCGCCGAGCGCGACGAACTGCTGGGCGAGTACCGGCTGGCGTACTCCAAGGAGGTGCCGGTCAACTGGTGCCCCGGCCTGGGCACCGTCCTGGCCAACGAGGAGGTCACCGCGGACGGCCGCTCCGAGCGCGGCAACTTCCCGGTGTTCAAGTCCAACCTGCGCCAGTGGATGATGCGCATCACCGCGTACTCCGACCGCCTGATCTCCGACCTGGACCTGCTGGACTGGCCCGAGGCCATCAAGCTGCAGCAGCGCAACTGGATCGGTCGCTCCGAGGGCGCCCGGGTCGACTTCGCCGTCGGCTCCGATGAGAAGATCACCGTCTTCACCACCCGGCCCGACACCCTGTTCGGCGCCACCTACATGGTGCTGGCCCCCGAGCACGGCCTGGTCGACTCGATCGTCCCGGCCGCCTGGCCCGTGGACGTGCCCGCCGAGTGGACCGGCGGCGCCGCCACCCCCGCCGAGGCCGTCGCCGCCTACCGGGCCACCGCCGCCGCCAAGTCGGACGTCGAGCGGCAGGTCGAGGCCAAGGTCAAGACCGGCGTCTTCACCGGCGCCTACGCCGTGAACCCGGTCAGCGGCGCGTCCGTCCCGGTGTTCATCGCCGACTACGTGCTGATGGGCTACGGCACCGGCGCCATCATGGCCGTCCCCGCCCACGACCACCGCGACTTCGCCTTCGCCCGCGCCTTCGCGCTGCCGATGCGCTGCGTCGTCCAGCCCACCGACGGGCGCGGCGAGGACCCGGCCGCCTGGGACGACGCCTTCGACACCTACGACTCCGTCATCGTCAACTCCTCCCGGGACGGGCTGACGCTGGACGGGCTGAGCGTCGTCGACGCCAAGGCCGCCGTCACCGCCTGGCTGGCCGAGCGCGGCATCGGCGAGGGCACCGTCAACTACCGCCTGCGGGACTGGCTGTTCAGCCGCCAGCGGTACTGGGGCGAGCCCTTCCCGATCGTCTACGACGAGGACGGCGTCATGCACGCCCTGCCCGAGTCGATGCTGCCGGTCGAGGTCCCCGAGGTCGAGGACTACTCGCCGCACACCTACGACCCGTACGACGCCACCTCCTCGCCGAAGACCCCGCTGTCGCGCAACGAGGCCTGGGTCAACGTCGAACTGGACCTGGGCGACGGCGTTCGCACGTACCGGCGCGAGACCAACACCATGCCCAACTGGGCGGGTTCGTGCTGGTACGAGCTGCGCTACGTCGACCCGTCGAACTCCTCGGCGGTCGTCGACCCGGCCAACGAGAAGTACTGGCTGGGCCCCACGGCCACCAAGCCGGCCGGCGGCGCCGACCTGTACGTCGGCGGTGCCGAGCACGCCGTGCTGCACCTGCTGTACGCGCGCTTCTGGCACAAGGTGCTGCACGACCTGGGCCACGTCTCGTCCGTCGAGCCGTTCCACAAGCTGTTCAACCAGGGCATGATCACCGCCGACGTCTACCGCGACGAGCGCGGCTTCCCGGTGCCCGCCGCCGAGGTCGAGGAGCGCGACGGCCAGTACTTCTGGCAGGGCGAGGCCGTCAAGCGCGAGGCCGGCAAGATGGGCAAGTCCCTGAAGAACGCCGTCGCGCCCGACGACATCGCCGACGAGTACGGCGCCGACACGCTGCGCCTGTACGAGATGTCCATGGGCCCGCTGGACGTCTCCCGCCCCTGGGACACCCGCGCCGTCGTCGGCTCGTACCGCTTCCTGCAGCGGCTGTGGCGCAACGTCGTCTCGGAGGCCACCGGTGACCTGGTCGTCACCGAGGAGGAGCCGGACGAGGCGACGCTGCGTGCCCTGCACAAGGCGATCGACGGCATCCGCGGCGACATGGCCGGGCTGCGGTTCAACACGGCCGTCGCCAAGGCGATCGAGCTGAACAACTACCTGGTCAAGCGCGGCTCCACGCCGCGCGCCGTGGCCGAGCAGCTGGTCCTGGTCGTCGCACCGCTGGCCCCGCACATCGCCGAGGAGCTGTGGCGCCAGCTGGGCCACGGCGAGTCGCTGGCGCACGCCGACTACCCGGTCGCCGACCCGGCGTACGTGGTGGACGAGACGGTGACCTGCGTGGTGCAGCTCAAGGGCAAGGTGAAGGCCCGGCTGGAGGTCGCGCCGACGATCTCGGACGCCGAGCTGGAGGCGCTGGCGCTGGCCGACCCGGCCGTCGTCGCGGCGATCGGCGAGGCGCCGGTGCGCAAGGTGATCGCGCGGGCGCCGAAGCTGGTGAACATCGTTACCGGCTGAGGCTGAGAGGCCGAGGCTCAGGTCGGTCGACTGGTAGTCGGTCGGCTGAGGCTGCTGGGGCGGGTGTCCTTCGGGACGCCCGCCCTTGCTCGTGCCCGGAGCCCCGGGAGGACCCGCGAACCCTCGGGGAGATCCCCGATCTGTCCCTGATCTCCGCCGCCCGGGCCCGTTCCGTCCGCTCCGGGCCCGATCCGGCGGCTACCGTGGAACCCTCGGCAGTACGGCCCGCGTTGGGTCCGGTGGGGGCCGAAACGGTGGCGGAAGGTGGCTCGCGATGGACGCGTTCGGCGTGATGATCGGCCTGGTCCTGCTCTTCGGGATCGCGGCGTTCGTCCTGGCCGTGGTCGGCACGGTCAAGGCGGCGAAGGCCGTAGCCACGAAGATCGGGCGGCACGAGGCCAACGCCCGGCGTGCCGTGGAGAACGCGACCCTCAAGGCGAAGACCTTCACCAAGGTCGGACCGCCCGGCCAGATCGCCGCCGTCCGGCTCGGCCTGCGCACCTCGCTCGACGGCACCCGGCAGGTGCTGGAGAGCGGCCTCCCCCAGGACGGCCAGCTCGGCGAGTCCCTCGCCCTGCTCGGCAGGCTCGACACGCACGCCGCCGAACTCGACGGCGAACTGCGGATGCTGGAGCGGGAGCCGGACACCGCGCGGATCGCGGCCAAGCTGCCGGAGCTGCGCGAGCGCGCTGAACGGATCACCCACTCTGCGGAGACCATGCGCTGGGCCGCGCAGGACCGGATGCACCGGTTCGCGGACGACGAGCTGAGCCGGCTCAGCCAGGAGTGCGAGAGCGAGGCGGGGGCGCTGCGGCACTGGGACACCTCGGGGGAGTCGTCGTCCGCGCCCTCCTCCGGTGGCTCCGCTGCCGGCGCCGGTTCCGCAGGCTCTGCTGCCGCCGCTGGCTCCGCTGCTGGCGCTGGTTCCGCTGCTGCCACTGGTTCCGCTGGCTCCTCTGGCTCCGCGTCCGCGTCTGCGGGTACGCGTTCAGGGGCGGCCTCCGGCGGTGCTGCGCGGGCTGGGCTGACGGACGGGAAGGGGCGCCCGAGCGCGGAGGAACTGCTCGGGCTCGCCGACCCGCTGGCCAAACTGGCCCAGCGGCTGCGGAAGCCGTCGGCGGGGCCCACGGCGGGCTGAGCACCCCGCGTCGGGTGCTGCGGCCGTGTTTCGGCGGGTGCCGCGTGCTTGTCCCGGCGGCGCCCTCGGGGCCATTCGGGGTTCGCACCCGGGCGCTGTCCTCCCGGACGAACGGGGAGTAATCTCCGCCTCATGCCCTCTGACCTCGCACTTGTCACCGACTCCACGGCCTACCTGCCGCAGGAGACCCTCGACCGGTACGGGATCACGGTGGTCCCGCTGAGCGTCGCGGTCGGTGACGCGGTCCTGTGCGAAGGCGTTGAGATCTCCCCCAAGGACGTCGCCGAGGCGCTGCGCGACAAGCAGCGGGTGACGACCTCCCGACCGAACCCCGAGGCCTTCGCCGCCGCCTATCGGGCCGCCGCCGAGGCCGGGGCGAAGGGCATCGTCTCGGTGCACATCTCCGGCGAGCTGTCCGGCACGGTGGAGGCCGCCCGGCTGGCGGCCGCCGAGGCGCCGGTACCCGTGCGGGTGGTGGACAGCCGGCTGGTCGGCATGGCCCTCGGATACGCGGTGCTGGCGGCGGCCGAGGCGATCGCGGACGGGCGGGACCTGGCGGAGGCGGCCGAGGCCGCCACCCGGCGGGCGGCCGTGACCAGCGGGTTCTTCTACGTCGACACCCTGGAGCACCTGCGCAGGGGCGGCCGGATCGGGGCGGCGCGGGCGCTGCTCGGGTCGGCGCTGGCGGTCAAGCCGCTGCTGCACCTGGACGGGGGGCGGATCGAACCGCTGGAGAAGGTGCGCACCGCGTCGCGGGCGATCGCGCGCTTGGAGGAGATCGCGGTCGAGCGGTCGGGGGGCGGGGAGGTCGACATCACCGTGCACCACCTGGCGGCGGAGGAACGGGCGGAGCCGCTCGCGGAGCGGCTGCGGGCCCGGGTGCCGGGGCTGCGGGAGCTGTACGTGGGCGAGGTGGGGGCGGTGATCGGCGCGCACGTCGGGCCGGGGCTGCTCGCGGTGGTCGTCGCGCCGCGCTGAGCGGGCCGGTCGCGCCGCGTCGCGGGCTCTGGTCAACTTTTCGCGGCACCGATCACTCGTGTGAGTGATCTGTTTTGTCCACAACCCCCGAGTTATCCACAGGGGTTCGGTAATTTCTGCGCACTCTGCCGAGGACTCCTACCGTCCTCGGCATGACGACCATGGGCCTGGGCGCGGCGAAGCGCCACGAGATCAACGAGACCGTCCGGCTGCGGATGGCGGCGCTGCTGCCGACCGGCGGCAGCAGCGCCGTGGGCGGTGGGGCAGGGGTCGGGGTCGGGGTCGGGGCTGGCGGGCCGGTGGGCTTCGGTGCCGCGGTGGGCGCGCTCGCGTCGACCGGGCAGCCTTCGGGCGCGGTTCCGTCCGGGGCGGGGGAACGGCCTCCGCCGGCGGGGCCTGCGCCGCCTGTGCCACCTGTGCCGTTGGATTCGGTCAGGGCGGGCGGTGACGTGGATCCGCCGGAGCCGGAGGCCGGGTCGGGTCTTCGATTCGGCTCGGCGATGGCACTCGACCGGCGGGCGGTGGCCGGGTTGGCCGTCCTGCTGCTGTTCGCGGTCGGCTACGCCGTGCAGCACTTCTGGCTGGCCAGACCGCAGGCGGTGGCCGTGCCGGCGTTGGCCTCCGCCCCGGTCTCACCGGATTCACCGGATTCACCGGGGGCGACATCCGCGTCCGTGCCGGCTCCGGCCTCGGGCCCGGGCCCGGACTCGGTCTCGGCGGCCGATCCCGTCGGCGCCGGGGGCGGGGCGGTCGTCGTGGTCGACATCGGCGGGCGGGTGCACCTCGCAGGCCTGCACACCCTGCCCGGCGGCTCGCGGGTGGCCGACGCCCTGCGGGCGGCGGGCGGTCCGCTGCCGGAGACGGACACCCGGAGCCTCAACCTGGCCCGGGTACTGACGGATGGTGAACAGATCCTGGTCGGCGAGCCGGCTCAGGCCTCCGCCCCGGGCGCCGGAGCCGGCAACGGACCGCCGGCGGCCGGCACGTCCAGACCGCCCGTCAGCCTCAACCGCGCAGGCCTCGAACAGCTCGACGCCCTCCCCGGCGTCGGCCCGACCCTCGCCCAGCGCATCCTCGCCTACCGCACATCGCACGGCTCGTTCCGCACGCTCGACCAGCTCCGGCAGGTCAGCGGCATCGGGGCGCGCACGTTCGCGGAACTCCGTCCGCTGCTGACCCTCTGACCTCCCCGTCCGTCCCCTTGCCCGCCTGTTCTCCCGTCCGTCTGTCGTCGTCCGTCCGTCGTCGTCCGTCGTCCTTCGTCCGTCGCCGCCACCCGCCGAAGGGAGGTACCGCCGTGCCTGCCACCACCGAACCGAACCTGCCGAACCGCTCCACCGGTGCCGACTTCCGGCTGCTGCTTCCCGCCGTCTCGGCCTGGGTGGTGACGGCCGCGCTCCTCGGCCTGGAGCCGGGGTACGACGTCCTCGCCTTCGGCCTGGCGGGTGCCGCCGCGCCGGCGGCCGTCCTGCTGCTCGTCAGGCCCGCGCTCCTGCGCCGACGCGCAGCGGCGGTGACCTTGGCCGCCGTCCTGCTCACCGGAGCCGCCGCGGCGGTGGCCACCCCTCTGCACACCGCCGATCTGCACCGGGGGCCGCTGCCGGAGCTCGTCCGAGCGGCCGAGCACGCCCCGCCGCGGTCCCAGGGCGAGCCCGTTCGGATGGTGGAGGTGGAGCTGACCGTCGCCGGGGACCCGAAGGCCCACGCGGCCCGGGGCGGGACCACCGGCGGGCAGACCCTCCTCACCGTCGACGCGGTGGCCGACCGGGTCACGCTCCTGCCGGACGGGCGGAGCACCCGGACGCGGACCCCGGTGACCGTCATGGTCCGGGGCGCGGAATCCGGGCCCTGGCAGGGGCTGCTCCCGTCGGAGCGGCTGGCGGTGGAGGCCGAGGTGCGGCCCGCGGGAGACGGCTACGACACCTCGTGCGCGGCGCTGCTGGTCGTCCACGGCCCTCCCCGGCACCTCGCGCCGCCGAGCCTGCCGCAGCGGATCGCCGGGCGGCTGCGTGCCGGTCTGCGCACGGCCAGCGACGGGCTCCCGCCGGACGCGCGCGGACTGCTCCCGGGCCTGGTCGTGGGCGACACCTCGCGACTGCCCGATGACCTTGAGGACGCCTTCCGGGCCACCGACCTGGTGCACCTGGTGGCGGTGAGCGGGGCCAACCTGGCGATCGTCCTCGGCGCGCTGCTGGGCGCCCCGGGGCAGGCCGGCACCCCGGAACGGCGCGGGCTGGCCGCGTTGCTGGGGCTCTCGCTGCGCACCAGCGCGCTGCTCGGGACGGCGCTGACGCTGGCCTTCGTCGCCGTCTGCCGGCCGGAGCCCAGCGTGCTGCGCGCGGCCGGGACGGGGCTGATCGGCATGCTCGCGCTGGCCACCGGCCGGCCCCGGCAGGCGGTGCCCGCGCTCGCCGGGGCGGTCCTGGTGCTCGTCCTGCTCGACCCGTTCCTGGCGCGTTCCTTCGGATTCCTGCTCTCGGTGCTCGCCACGGCCGGGCTGCTCGTCCTCGGGCCGCACTGGGCCGAGGCGCTGCGGTCCCGGCGCTGGCCGCACCACCTGGCGGGTGCCCTGGCGGCGACGGCCGCCGCCCAGGCCCTGTGCGCGCCGGTGACGGTGGTGCTGTCCGGGCACGTCAGCCTGGTCGCGATCCCGTGCAACCTGCTGGCCGAACTGGCGGTGGCCCCGGCGACCTTGCTCGGCTTCGGGGTGCTCGTGCTGCAGCCGCTCCTCCCGGACCTGGCCCGGCTGCTCGCGGGGCCGGCCGGCGTGCCGGTCGGCTGGCTCGCCCTGGTGGCGCGGCGCGGTGCCGAACTTCCGGGCAGCCAACTTTCCTGGCCGGGCGGGTGGTTCGGGACGGCGACGGTCGCGCTGGCCACCCTGGCGGTCTGCTGGGTGATGCCGCTCCTGCTGCCACGGCGGGCGCCGTCCGGCAAGCCCGTCCGCGCCCGGCGGCGGTGGGTGCGGGCGCTGGTGGCGGGGGTCCTGCTCGTGGTCCTGCTGGCCGTGCTGCTGCGGCCACCGCAGCTCACCCGGATCGCGACCGGCTGGCCGCCGCCGGGGTGGCGGATGGTGATGTGCGACGTGGGCCAAGGGGACATGCTGGTGCTCGCGGCCGGTGCACAGGACAGTGCGGTGGTGGTCGATGCGGGGCCGGATCCGAACGCCGCCGACAGGTGCCTGCGGGATCTGGGTGTCACGGAAGTGCCGTTGTTGGTGGTGACGCACTTCCACGCCGATCACGTCGAGGGTGTGCCGGGGGTGTTCCGGGGCCGCCGGGTCGGAGCGATCGAGGGCACGACCCTGGACGATCCACCGGGTGAGGCGGCCCGGGTGGCGGGCTGGGCGGCTGGTGCCGGAGTCCCGCTGCTGCGCGCGGGGCGCGGTGAACGGCGTTCGGTGGGGCCGGGGCTGTCCTGGGAGGTGGTCTGGCCCGACGCCGGGGCGGCTGCCGAGGCACCGGGGGCGAACAATGCGAGCGTCGCGCTGGTGGTGTCGGTGGCGGGCGGACTGCGGATGGCGTTGCTCGGGGACCTCGAACCGCCCGCCCAGTCGGCGCTGCTGGGCCGGTTGGGGCGGGTGGACGTCCTGAAGGTGGCGCACCACGGATCCGCGCATCAGGACTGGGCCTTGACCGGTGCGTTGCGTCCCCGGCTGGCATTGATCTCGTGCGGCGAGGGAAACGCGTACGGGCATCCGTCCGTGCGGACGGTGGACCGGCTGCGCGCGCTGGGCGCGAGCGTGCTGCGCACCGATCGGGTGGGCGACATCGCGGTGACGGGCGGCTCGCCGGCCGTCCTCGGGGTGTCCGTGCACCCGCAGACGGCGCACGAGGCGCGCAAGCCCCGCTCGCGCGCTGCGGACGGAGCGCCCGACTCCCGTACCGGGCAGGGCTCGCACACCCCGCGAGCCCCGCCCGGCTGACCCCGCCCTCCTCTCCTCCCAGCCATCAGGTGGGGGAAGGGAAAGGGGTGGGGGTGGGGAGGAGGGAGGGGGGCGGGGCGGGGCCCGGAGAACGATCGCGGCGCGCTCCGGGCGCACCCCCGCGGCGGCCCGAGAAAGAGGCAAAACCGCCGGG
>NZ_JBFBIR010000039.1:0-76354 GCF_040685715.1 Kitasatospora sp. NPDC088264 | reverse complement strand
ATCCGGGTAGTACGTCAGATACGCCGCACTCACCCCCTCCAGCGCCGCCTCCCACGTCCCCTCGTCATGCCAGTCGAACGCCACCGCCCCCGACCCCACCCGCACCCCATAACCCAACCCCGCCAACCGATCCGCCACCCGCCGACCGGTCTTACCCGTCCCACCCACCACCAGCACCACACCAGCACCGACCGGAAGATCCACAACACCCTTACGAGCCATCACGAGCACCTCATTCGGAGAGACGGAGGAAACTGACGGAACCGACGTCCCGAAGGCGCCGGCGGCGATCGGGAGGTCCGACGCGATCCGCGGGCCCCTACCGCTCTGCGAGCCCGGCCGGTTCGTCGTCATGGCACCATTCAAATCCACCCCGAGTCGGCGAACCATAGCCACCGCACTCACATCCATGCGCGAGCGTCTACGCCGCCCACCAGCGGCTGTCCGGCCGGTCCGGTCCGCCACGGAGGTGCGGACCGGCTCCACCACCACCCCACCACAACACACCGCACCCCCGCCGGAAAGCCCTTTCCAGCACCTCTCGACCTCCTCTCCACCACCTCCGGAAATCGACTTCGAAAGAGCTCCGGAAAGCGGCGGGGAAGAAAATCACCGCTGGTGCGGAAATGCGGGTGGAATTCCGGCGGAACACCGGCGCGGCGACAGCGGCGGGCCCCAGGAGCGCGTCCGGACCGGGTCCGGGCGCCCGCGCCCCACCCCGGCAGCGGTAGTCTCGCGGCTGCTGTCGACCCGTGGGAGGGCATGTTCATGGCCAAGCTGATAGTCCTGCTCGCCGCAATCTCGGTGGTCTTCTCGATGATCGCGTTCAACGGCGGAAACGCCCCGATCGGCGTGCTGTTCGCCGTGGTGGCGGCGTCCCCGATCCTCTTCCTCGCCTACGCCGTGGCGACCAGGAAGCGCGCCGCCACCGGCGCCGCACGGCAGTTGACACCCGGCCGGCGCAAGGGACGGACGATCGCCGCACGGGTGGTCGCGCTGGCGATGGTCGGATTCCTCGGGTACGGCGTGTACTGGGTGATCTTCGAGCCGAAGGCGAGCGACAAGGCACTCAGCCGGATCTCCGACCTCGACGCCGGCTGCGCTTCCAACATCGCGCGCAAGTACTTCCCCAAGACCGCCGAGCACACCGGCGCCGGACCGCACCCGGTCGCGATGTTCACCGTCAGCGAGTCCGGCTCCTCGCACCCCGCCTCCCCCGCCGCCGGCTCGCCGGACTACTGGAGCGGGACCCGCCTGGACCCGTACCGCGTCCAGCTGATCGCCTGCCTGGGCTCACCCGACGAGGGCGAGTTCCTCACCGACTGCAAGTTCACCTCGGACACCCTCAAGCTCTACCGCGGCAGGTACGAGGTGACCGTGTACGAGGCCAGGACGGGGAGGAAGGTCGGCACCGAGCAGCTGCTGGGCAGCGCCAAACCCAGCTGCCCCAGCATGGTCTACCTGAAGAAGGACGTCTCCAAGCTGCACACCGAGCCAGAGTTCGCGGACTACCAGCAGGTACTGCGCAAGTACGTCGAGCAGTAGCCCGCCAGGAGCAGCGCCTCCCCGGGCGGCTCCTCCGCCCCCGGGGGATGATGACGGAGGGAGCGTCGAAGCTCACCGAGCGTAGCGAAGAGGACGCCCGCGTTCGATCCTGCGGAAAGCGGGCAGACGGGGCGTCTCGATACGGCGAGCGAAGGAGCCCCGCATGGCCGATCCGGCGAAGTCATCCGCGCGGAACCCGCACGACGGTGCGGCCCCCGGGGCCGGGTCCGGGTCCGGGTCCGCCGGAACCGGGGTCATCGAGACCAACGTGCCGGCCCGGCTGGACCGGCTGCCGTGGTCCCGCTGGCACTGGCGGATCGTGATCGGCCTGGGCACCGTCTGGATCCTGGACGGCCTCGAGGTGACGATCGTCGGCAACATGGCGGCCAGGCTCGCGCAGCCCGGCAGCGGCATCGCCATCTCGACGACCCAGGTGACGACGATCGCGGCCGCCGTGTACGTGGCGGGCGCCTGCTCCGGCGCGCTGTTCTTCGGCTGGCTGACCGACCGGCTCGGGCGCAAGAAGCTCTTCATGGTGACGCTCGCCGTCTACCTGGCGGCGACCGCCGTGACCTCGCTGTCCTGGACGGCCTGGTTCTTCTTCCTCTGCCGCTTCTTCACCGGGTTCGGCATCGGCGGCGAGTACGCGGCGATCAACTCGGCGATCGACGAGCTGATCCCGGCCCGGGTGCGCGGCCGGGTCGACCTGATCATCAACGGCAGCTTCTGGATCGGCGCCGCGCTCGGCGCCTTCGCCTCCGTCGCACTGCTGAACACCGCGCTGTTCGCCACCGACGTGGGCTGGCGGCTCGCCTTCGGGATCGGTGTCGTGCTGGGCCTGGTGATCCTGCTCGTCCGCCGGCACGTCCCGGAGAGCCCGCGCTGGCTGTTCACCCACGGGCGGGCGCCGGAGGCCGAGGAGGTGGTGGCCGAGGCCGAGCGGGTCGTGGAGCGGGAGACCGGCCGACCGCTTCCGGCCGTCACCGACCGGCCGATCCTGATCCGCGAGCGCGCCCCGCTCGGGTTCGTCACGCTCGCCCGCACCGTGATCAGCCGCTACCCGCGCCGCACGGTGCTCGGCCTCGCGCTCTTCATCGGACAGGCGTTCCTGTACAACGCCGTGACCTTCGGCTACGCGGTCATCCTGACCCTCTACTTCGACGTGCCGGAGGGCGACACCGGCTACTACTTCGCGGTCATCGCGGTCGGCAACTTCCTCGGCCCGCTGCTCCTGGGCCACCTCTTCGACTCGGTCGGGCGGGTGCCGATGATCGCCGGCACCTACATCGGCTCCGGCCTGCTGCTGTTCGGCACCGCCGCGCTGTTCCAGCAGGGTGCGCTGAGCGCGGCCGGCATGACGGCCTGCTGGACGGCCGTGCTGTTCCTGGCCTCGGCGGGGGCGAGTGCGGCCTACCTGACGGTCAGCGAGATCTTCCCGCTGGAGACCAGGGCGATGTGCATCGCCTTCTTCTACGCCGTCGGCACGGCGGTCGGCGGCATCAGCGGCCCGCTGCTCTTCAACGGCCTGGTGAGCAGCGGGAAGGTCTCCGACACCACGCTCGCGTTCTGCATCGGGGCGGCCCTGATGACGGCCGCGGGGCTGGTCGAGGCCGCGATCGGCGTACGGGCGGAACGGCGCAGCCTGGAGGACCTGGCGGCCCCGCTGAGCGCCGTCGAAGCGGCGGATCGTTAGCTGGTGCCGCCGCCGATGACCAGGATCCGTGTCAACTCGCGCACCCCTCACCGCGTTTGCCGCCGTCCCGAAGTCCAGGGCGTGTCTTCGAGCCCCGCCTGCGCGCCGACGCCGGGCAGGCTGCACGGCGGTGCGGTGGATCGGCCCGGCCGGGAATCGCTCAGCCGTCCGGCCGTCGAAGGTCGCATCGGAGATTTTCTGATGAATCATCAGACTTCTTTGGCATCAGCCATGTTGTTCGTGCGGGCCCCATCGGTCTGCGGCTAGCATGCGGGGCGTTCCGTTCGGAGACGAATCGCCCGGGAGGGCCGGCTGAGCTGCCGAGATCGGAGCCTGGCGGGCCAGGAGGAGAGTTCATGCGCGAGTCCTTAAAGCACGTCCAGCCCATCGGTGAGGGCCCGACCGCGGGCGACGTCGCGCTGCCGCCGGGCCTGCCGTACCCGGACGGGTGGGCCTCGGTCGGCTTTTCCGACGAGCTCAAGCCCGGCACGGTGCTCACCCGGCGGCTGGCCGGGGAGGACGTCGTGCTGTACCGGCTGCGGAGCGGGCGGATCCGCGCGATCCGCCCGTACTGCCCGCACCTGGGGGCCCACCTCGGCCTCGCCGAGGTGGAGGGCGACGACCTGGTCTGCCCCTTCCACCGCTTCGCCTTCGACCCGGACGGCCGGTGCGTGCGGACCGGGTACGGCTCCGCGCCGCCGAAGGCCTCCCTGGCGCAGCTTCCGGTCCGCGAGGTGAACGACGCCGTCTTCGTCTGGCGCCACCACGACGGCCGGCAACCGGACTGGGAGATCCCGTCGTGGCACACGCTCGGGCACCAGCCGCCCCGGCACGCCGCCTGGGAGATGGCCGGCTACGCCCAGGACGTCATGGAGAACGCGGTGGACCTGGGCCACTTCGTCACCCTGCACGGCTGGCCGAGCGGCGAGTTGGCGGCCCCGATCGACTGGGACGGCACGCGCTTCCACGTCTCGATGCGGGTGCAGGAGGACTTCCCGCTGCTGGGCCGGCGCCAGGTCGAGATCGAGGTCGACGGTTACGGCCTCGCCTGCCTGCACACCGACGTGCACACCCCGGCCCTCGGCCTGAAGATGTGCTCACTGGTGATGGCCACCATGGTCGCGCCCGGCCGGATGCAGTTCCGGCAGGCGAGCCGGTTCTCCTTCGACGAGCCGTCCCGGCTGCCGCCCGCGGTCGGCAGGGCGGTCAGCCGGTCGCTGTCGAGCCTGCTGGCGGGCCCGATGTTCAAGCGGAGCTGCGAGTTCACGGCGGCCGACTTCCCGATCTGGTCCACCAAGAAGTACCTGTCACCGCCCCGGCTCGCCCCCGGCGACGGGCCGATCGGCGCCCTGCGGCACTGGGCCCGGCAGTTCTACCCGCCGGACCCCCAGGAACACCTGCCCGCGCCGACCGCCCTCACGGTCCGGACCGAGAACGGTGCCCGCAGCGGGCTCGCCAAGCCCTGAGCGGACGGACGGACGGACGGCCGGGGCCCGGGTCGGGGCCCCGGCCGGCCGTCTGCTCAGCTCGGGAGCCGGCCACCGAGCAGGAAGGCGGTGAACGGCGCGAGCACCCGGGGGTCGGTGAAGTCGACGCCGTGCGCGGTCGTGTCGAAGGTGACCATCGCCGCCCGGTGCCCGAAGGCGCGCTGGGTCTGCCGGGCGCCGTTGTAGGTGGTGTCGGGGTCGTACCGGTTCTGCAGCATCAGGATGTTGCGCGGGCCGTCCGGGTCGGCCCGGACCGGCGGTTCCTTCGAGCCGTAGTGCCAGAAGGCGCACGGCCAGACGTTGCCGCTCATGCCGTTGGTGAGCGGGTACCGGGCCCGGTCGGCGGCGGTGCGGGCGGCGTAGACGGCCGGGTCGCGGGGCCAGGCCGAGTCGCCGCAGATCACCGCGAACTGGGCCGCGAGGAAGTTGTCGGGGATGACCTGCGGCAGCGGGTTGCCACCCGATCCGCCGGTGCCCGCGCCCGTCGGCCCGGCGGCGACCGTCGCGCCCTCCGGCGTCGGGGCCTGGGCCTGGGCCTGGGCCTGGGCCGGAGTCGTGTCGCGTTCCTCGGCCAGTTGCAGGACCCGCGCGCCGAGGGGGTAGTAGCTCGGCTTGACCAGCGAGGCGTAGACGACGCTGCGCAGGCCGCCGCCGGTGAGCAGCCGGCCGCCCGACAGCGGCAGCGGGTCGCGGTCGACCTCGCCGGCCAGCCGGAGGTAGCTCGCCCGGACCGCCTCGGGGGTGGCGCCGAGGTGCAGGGTGGCGTCCTGGGCGGCGACGAAGCGGGCCAGGGCCGGGAAGGAGTCGGCGAAGCCTTCGCTGAACAGCCTGAACCCCTGCTCCAGCCCGCCCGGCGGCACCGTGCTGTCCAGCACCACGCGGTCGGTGTGCGAGGGGAAGAGGGTGGCGTAGACCTGGCCGAGGTAGGTGCCGTACGAGCTGCCCAGGTAGGAGATCCGGGGCAGGCCCAGGGCGGCCCGGATCCGGTCCAGGTCGCGGGCCGAGTTGGCGGTGGTCACGTCGGCCAGGTAGCCGCCGCTCGCGGCCGCGCAGCCGTCGGCCACCCGCCGGGCCTGGTCGAGGTTGGCGGTGATCGAGCCGTCGGGGCCGGGGAAGGGGTAGTTGAGCTGGGCGTCCCGCTCGGCGGCGGACAGGTCGCAGTGGACCGGGGTGCTGTTGCCCACCCCCCGCTCGTCGAAGCCGATCAGGTCGTACGAGCGCAGGACGTCCGGCGGCAGCAGCTTCGCCATCTCGCCCGGGTAGTCGAGTCCGGAGCCGCCCGGCCCGCCCGGCACCACGGCCAGGGTGCCGCGCCGGTGGGCGGGGTCGGCGGTGCGCAGCCGGGAGACGGTGAGGGTGATCGTGCCCTCGGCCGGGTCGTGGTAGTCCCGCGGCACCCGCAGGGTCGCGCACTGCTGGCGCGGGTCACGGGTGAACGGCACCCCGTTGGCGTTCGGGGTCGGCGCGGGGCAGGACCCCCAGGCGAGTTGCGCCGCCGGGGCCGCGACGGCGGTCGGCGCGAGTGGTGCGGCGAGCAGGAGGGCGGCGGTGAGCAGCGCGCCGCCGGCGCGGGCCGTGGTGCGGCCGGTAGGTCGGGTCATGCGTCCGACGCTAGGACTGGTGAGGTTCCGTCAGCCTCGGCGCGGGGGTGGAGAATTCACCCGGGGCGCTTCTCCACCCGGCTCCACCCGGCTCCACCCGGCTCCACCCCGGGGGTGAGTTCGACCAGGGCGGGCCGGACGGGCCGGTGTCGGCCCGTCCGGCGTCGGACAGGTCCTACGCGTGGGCGCCCGCGCACTCCGGGTGCCCCCAGCTGCTGCCCACCTTGGTGATGGTGTCGCCCTTGGCGTAGGGGCGGGTGCAGGGGCAGGTGCCGGGGAAGCGGGCGGCCAGGGTCCGCGAACCGCCCGAGGAGCGCTTCTTCGCCGTGGACGAACCGGCCGACGAGCCCGCCGACGAGGAAGCCGGGCGGGCGGCCCGCGCCGGGGTGGTCCGGGCCGGGTCCGGCTCGGGGAGGTCGGCGGCGGTTCCGCCCGCGGCCTGCTGCCGGCGGGCGGCGTCGCTTGCGGCCTTGTCGGCGATGGCGTTCAGCGGGTCGCCGTTCACCTGGTGGGCAGGGACGTACATGAAGGTGACGTCCCGCCCGGTCAGGAGCTCGTCGATGTGCTGGATCAGCTCGCGGTTGGCGACCGGCTTGCCGGCGGCGGTCTTCCACCCGTTGCGCTTCCAGCCGACCAGCCACTTGGTCACCGCGTCGCGGGTGTACGTGCTGTCGAGCCGGACCTCCAGCGGGACGGCCGGATCCGTCGACGCCAGCAGCTGCTCCAGCGCCGTCAGCTCGCCCACGTTGTTGGTGCTGTGCCCGAGCGGACCGGCCTGCCAGCGCTGGGGCACCCCGGCGGCGTCCGCCACCACATAGGCCCAGGCCGCCGGACCGGGGTTGCCCTTGGCTGCTCCGTCACACGCTGCAATGACTCGTTCGACCATGCCCCGATCATGCCAGGACGTGGCAGGCCCGGGCCAAATCGGTCAGATCCGGAGCAGCAGCAGGAGCAGGGCCGCGGACCAGCTGAAGTTGGTCGAGTTCCGCCCCTCCCCCGTCAGCGGGTCGTAGTTCTCCCGCAGCGGACCGTCCCCGCCGAGCCCGGCCGCCGCGGCCAGCAGCCGGTCCGTCGCCCGGCGGGCGTCCTGGCTCCAGCCGGACCGGCGCAGGCCTTCGATGGCGAAGTAGGTCTGGTCGATCCAGGCCAGCCCGCGCCAGTACCCGGCCGGGTCGAAGGAGGGCGAGCTGCGGGCGACGGTCGGGAACGGCAGCGCGGTGCCGAACTCGGCCGGGTCGAGCAGGAGCCCGCGGACCGCGCGGGCCTGGGCGGGCGAGGCGGTGCCGGACCAGAGCGGGATCGCGCCCTCGATGCCGCGCCCGCGCGCGGTGAGGCGGGCGCCGGTGGCCAGGTCGGTGTCGTGGAACCAGCCCGTGGCCGGGTCGAACATGGTGTCGCGCACGGCCCGGTCGATCGCCTCGGCCCGTCCGCGCAGCCGCTGGGCGGCGGTGCGGTCGCCGAGTTCGGCGGCGATGGCGGCCAGGGCGCGGTGGTCGGCGGCCAGGTAGGCGTTCAGGTCGACGGAGCGCTGGGTGAGCGACCAGCCCAGCAGGGCGCCCTGCGCGTTGCGGTTGGCGACGACGGCGGTGCCGAGGGCGGCGTCGAAGCGCGGCGCGTTGTCCATGCCGGACTCCCAGGCCGCCGCCGCCAGGCAGTCCGCCGGGGCGGCGTTGCCCGGGTCGGCGGTGGCGCCGTACTCGCACAGGCCTTCGCCGTCGTGGTCCCGGGTGCGGTACCACCAGTCCTGGTAGGCGGTCAGTTTGGGCAGCAGCTCGCGCAGGAACGCCCGGTCGCCGCCGCGCCGGTAGACCTCCCAGACCGCCCAGGAGGCCAGCGGGGGCTTGGAGTTGCGCTCGTTCCAGTTGCCGCCGCCGGTGCTCGGGTCGTTGTAGAAGACGCAGTCCGGGATCATCCCGGCGTCCTGCGGGCGGTCGGCGGAGTCGGGCCGGATCTGGTGGTCGAACATCGCCCGGATCTGGTCGGCGGCCAGGTCGGGGGCGAAGACGGCGGTGCCGGCGGCCTGCTTCCAGGTGTCCCAGGCCCAGACCCCGCTGAACCACTTGTACGAGAGCGTGGGCGTGACCGCGTCGTGCCGGATCCGCCCGGCCGGGCTGCGCCAGTTGGTGACCAGGGTCTGCACGCACTTGACGGCCGTCCGGCGGCGCGCGGCGGGGACGCCCTCGGTCGCCCGGGTGACGTACCCGGCCCAGCGGGCGGCGCCCGCCGCGGCGACCCGGTCGGGGGCGCGCAGCGCGGCGTCCGCCTCGGCGACGGCGCGGGAGTGCTCGGCGTCGGTGAAGGTGTAGCTCTCGGCCCAGTCCAGGGTGCGGGCCGCGCCCGGGGCCAGCCGGACAGGCCCGGCCAGTTCGGTGCGGTGGCCGTCGCCGCTGACGGTGGTGCGGACCGGCGCCGCGTGGCGGACCTCGAAGCGCTCGGTGCCGTCGGTGAGGTAGTCCCAGGTCTGCCGTACCCGGGCGAACCGGACGGCGACGCCGCGCTCGGCGGCGACCAGGGCGGGGGCGTCGTGCTGGGGGCCGGTGGCCGGGCGCAGCAGTGTCCCGGTCCAGGCGACCTGGAGGGTCCGTTCGGCCGGGCCGCCGTTGGCCAGCCGGGCCCTGACCAGGGCGGTGCGGTTGCCGGCGAAGCGCAGTTCGAGGGTGAGCGCCAGGCGGCCGCCGAGGTCGTAGGACTGGCGCAGCAGCCCGGGCAGCGAGGTGAGCCGGGGGGCGCCGCCGGCGGCGAGGTCCAGGATCCTTCCCTGCTCGGTCAGTTGGAGGCGGTTGAGGCCGTCGCTGAGCCACCACGGGTATTCCTGGGCGAGGTGGAGGGGGCCGGTGAAGCCGCCGAGCGGGTCCTGCGGGCGCGGCAGGGCGTAGGCGTGCCAGGCGCCGAGGTCGGCGAAGACGTTGATCGGGTTGTTGCCGGTGGCGTCGCCGGGGTAGGCCTGCGCGGGGGTGCCGTGCAGGTCGAGGATGTCGGCGTAGCGGTCGGACAGGTCGGACAGGGCGGACGGGTCAGCCAGGTCGGACGGGGCGGCCTGCCGGTCGTCGGCGTGGGCGGCCGGTGCGACGCCGCCCGCCACGGCGAGGGCGGTGCCGGTGGCGGCGGTGGCGGCCAGGAGTCGGCGGCGGGACAACGGCGTCATGTGCGCTCCTCGGCGGGCGTGGACGGAGACGGAGACGTGGGCGTGGACGGGGACGGAGAGGCCGGATCGGGGCCGGCGGCGGGAACCCGGACGATGGCGGCGCCGAGCGGTGCGAGGGTGACGCCCCGGCCGGTGTCGGCGCCGGTGAGCAGGTCGGTGCCGGGCCGGTCCAGCGCCACCCGGCATGCGGCGGGGCCGTGGTTGAGCAGGAACAGGTAGTCGGTGCCGTCGGCGGCGCGGCGGCGGGTGGCCTCGACGCCGGTCGGCAGGCCGGGCAGTTCGGCGCCGACCCCGGCTTCGGCGAGCGGCAGGTCGAGCACCCGGCCGACGTCCGCGCCGAGGTGGCAGCCGAGGTACCAGGCGCTGCCGGTGCCGTGGCGGTGCCGGGTGACGGCGGGCAGGCCCGCCAGCTCGCCGGAGGCGTAGCGGGCGACGGTCTCGGCGCCCTCGGTGTCGATCCATTCGCTCCAGTGCTCGGCCCGCAGCTCCGGCCCGCCGTCATCGAGCCGGACGGTGGTGGCGGCCCCGTCGGGGATCGGCCAGTGCTCGTCCACGACGAGGCCGAACAGCGGCCGCAGCGGCCCGGGGTGGCCGCCGGGGTGGAGGTGGTCGTGCCGGTCGCTGATGCCGCTGAACGGGCCGCAGACCAGGTGGCCGCCCGCCTGGACGAAGGCGGTGAGCCGGGCGGCGGTGGCGGTGTCGAGCAGGTACAGGTTGGGGGCGAGCAGCAGCCGGTAGCCGTCGAGGTCGCCGGTGGGCGGGACGAAGTCGACGGTCACGCCGCGGTCGTGGAGGGCCGCGTACCAGGGCCGGAGCAGGTCGAGCCAGCGCATCCGCGCGGAGGGGTGGTCGTCCAGCTCCAGCGCCCACCAGCTGTCCCAGTCGAGCAGGACGGCCGCCCGCCCGCGGATCCGGCTGCCCGCGATCTCGCCGAGCCGGCGCAGCTCTGCCCCGAACCGGACGGTCTCCCGCCAGCCGCGCGAGGAGGTGCCGCGGTGCGGGAGCATCGCGCTGTGGAACTTCTCGGCCCCGGCGACGGAGGCGCGCCACTGGAAGTGCAGTACGCCGTCCGCGCCCCGGGCCAGCGCCTGGAGCGACCAGAGCCGGTACAGGCCGGGCCGTTTGGGCAGGTTGACGGGCCGCCAGCTGACGGCCGAGGGGGCCTGTTCCATCAGCAGCCACGGCTTGCCGCCCTTGAGGGAGCGCATCAGGTCGTAGTTCATGGCCGCGTTGACGTGTGTGCGGGGGTCGGCCGGGTCGGGGTAGGCGTCGTCGGAGACGAGGTCCTCGTGGCGGCTCCACTCCCAGTAGTCCAGCGACTTGAGCATCGACATGAAGTTGGTGGTGACCGGCACGCCCGGTGAGACCTCGTCGAGGACGGCCTTCTCGGTGCGGTGCAGGGCCAGCAGCGCGTCGGAGCAGAACCGGCGCCAGTCCAGCAGCTGGGTCGGGTTGACCGGCCCCGGCGCGGCGCGCGGTGGTTCGATCTCGTCGAACGAGCCGTAGCGCTGCGACCAGAACGCCGTCCCCCAGGACCGGTTGAGCTCGTCGACGTCGCCGTGCCGCTCGCGCAGCCAGCGCCGGAAGTCGGCGGCGGACGCGGGGCAGAAGCACTCCTGGACGTGGTCTCCGTACTCGTTGTGGATGTGCCACAGGGCGAGTGCGGGGTGGTCGTGGTAGCGCTCGGCGAGGGCCCGGGTGAGCCGGGCGGCGGCGGCCCGGTAGACGGCGGAAGAGGGGCAGTAGTGCTGGCGCGAGCCGAACTCCAGCCGGACGCCGTCGGCGGTGACGGGCAGCAGCTCGGGGTGGGCGCGGACCAGCCAGGCGGGTGGCGAGGCGGTGGCGGTGGCCAGGTCGACGGCGATGCCGTGGCCGTGGACGAGGTCGAGGAGGCGGTCCAGCCAGCCGAAGTCCCAGCTGTCGGCCGCTGGTTGGAGCCGCGCCCAGGAGAAGACCCCGACGGTGACCAGGTTGACCCCGGCCTCGGCCATCAGCTTCACGTCCTCGGCCCACACCTCCTCGGACCACTGCTCGGGGTTCCAGTCCCCGCCGTAGAGGAGGCCGGGCACGCGGGTCAGCGCGGCCGCGTGGGAAGGAGTACGGGAGGTCATGCGGGGGGTCATCCTTTCAGCGCTCCGCCGAGCAGGCCGGCCACGAACTGCCGCTGGAACACCAGGAAGAGCAGCACCAGCGGGAGGGTGGCCAGCAGGGAGCCGAGCATGAGGCCGGAGTAGTCGACGCGGGTCAGCCCGGTCAGTGTGTTGAGCGCCACCGGCACGGTGTACTTGTCCTCGGTGTTGAGCATCAGAAGCGGCCAGATGAAGCTGTTCCACTGGCCCATGAAGGTGAAGATCACGAGCGCGCCCAACTGCGGCCGCACGCACGGCAGGACGACCTGGTAGAAGGTGCGCAGTTCGCCGGAGCCGTCGATGCGCGCCGACTCCAGGAGTTCGTCGGGGAAGTCCAGGAAGCCCTGGCGCATCAGCAGGATGCCGAAGGAGTTGGCCAGGAAGGGCAGGATGACCGCCTGGTAGCTGTCGATCCAGCCGACGCTGGCCATCATCTGGAACAGCGGGACGAGCAGCACCTGGAGCGGGATCATCATGGTCGCCAGCACCAGCCCGAGCAGTAGCCCGCGACCCCGGAACCGGTACTTGGCCAGCCCGTAGCCGCACATGGCCGACAGCAGGGAGCTCAGCGCGGTGTAGACGACGGCCACGCCGAGGCTGTTGAGCAGCACCCGGCCGAAGCCGATGCTCTGCTGGAGGTGCGCCAGGTTGCGCAGCAGTTCCCCGCCGGGCAGGAACGGCGGCGGGGAGTGGAAGAGTTCGGAGCTGCTGTGGGTGCTGGCGATCAGCATCCAGGCGAACGGCACCAGGCTGACGACGGCGCCGAGGGCGAGCACGGCCAGGACGGCGGCGCGGCCGAGCCGGGCGGCCGGCGGGCGGGCCAGCGGTGGGCGGACGGTCGCCGGTCGGGCGGGCCGGGGGCGGGCGGAGGTGGCGCTCATCGGCGGCGTTCCCTTCCGTAGAACCGGAACTGGAGGAGGGAGACGGCGGCGATGACCAGCACCACGACCCAGGCGATCGCGGCCGCGTACCCGAAGTCGAGCTGCTGGAAGCCGACCTTGTACAGGTAGACCACCGGGGTGAGGGTCGCGTCGCCGGGGCCGCCGCGCGTCAGCACGTAGTTCTCGTCGAAGAGTTGGAGCGTGCCGATGGTGGAGGTGATGACGCAGAACAGCACCACCGGCCGCAGCTGCGGCAGGATCACGCTGGTGTAGGTGCGCAGCGTGCCCGCGCCGTCGAGGGCGGCGGCCTCGTACTGGTCCCGGCCGATGGCGTGCAGGCCGGCGAGCAGGATGACGGCGTTGTAGCCGGTCCAGCGCCAGGTGACCGAGCCGATCAGGGAGATCCTGGCCCAGGTGGGCGAGTTGAGCCAGTCGACGGGGCCGGCGCCCAGGGCGTGCAGGAGCTGGTTGGCCAGGCCGCCGTCGGTGCGCAGCAGCACCTGGAAGACGACGGCGTAGGCGACCAGCGTGGTGACGGCGGGCAGGAAGAAGACGGCCCGCCAGCCGGCCCGGAAGCGCAGCCAGGACTGGTTCAGCAGGACGGCCAGCACCAGCGCCAGGCCGATCATCACGGGCACCTGGACGGCCAGGATCATCCCGGTGTTGACCAGGGAGTGCAGGAAGGCCGGGTCGTCCAGCATCCGCCGGTACTGGTCCAGGCCGACCCAGACGGTGGCGCCGTCCCGGCGGGCGGTGAAGCTCTGATAGAGGCTGGCGCCGAGCGGATAGGCGAAGAAGAGGATGAAGAGCACGGCCGTGGGCCCGGCGAAGAGCCAGGCCGCGGAGCGTGGCAGCCGTCGTCGCCGGGTGGGCGCGGTGCGCGCGGGTGCGGCGGCCACCCGGGGGGCGGGGGCCTGGAGACTGGTCATGGCGCGTGTCCCTACGGGGCCGGCTGGCGACTGGTCGCGGTGGCGATCTGGCGGGCGGCGGAGCGCAGCGCGGTGCCGGGGTCGGCTCCGTTGTGCAGCACCTGGTTGACGGCGGTGTTGACGATGTCGCCGGCCTTGGAGTCGTCGGCGGTGCTCTCGACGGTGGGGATGGACCGGGCGAGGTCGGCGAGGAGCCGCATGGCGGGCTGGTTCGCGTAGTACGGGTCCGGCTGCTGGAAGTACGGGTCGTCCAGGGCCGGGAGGTAGGCGGGGAAGAGGCCTTCGTGCTCCATCATCGAGGCCTGGTTGGCCCGGTCGGCGAGCAGGAAGGAGAGGAATTCCCAGGCCAGTTCGGGGTTCTTGCTCTGGGCGGTGACGCAGAGGGTGGAGCCGCCGCTGTTGGAGGTGCGGCAGCCGCCGGGGTCGAACGCGGGCAGGGGGACGACGCCGAACCTGCCGTTCAGGTCGGCCATGTCGCCGGTGAGGGTGCCGTCCCACCAGGCGGCGGTGGGGGTGGTGGCGGCCTTGCCGTCGTGGGTGCCGGAGACCAGGCCGTCCCAGCCGTTCTCGAAGTCGACCAGGCCCCGGTCGACCAGTTGCTTCATCAGGGTGAGCGCCCGTTCGGCGGCGGGTGAGGCGACGGCGACCTTGCCGTCGACGAACCAGCCCTGGCCCTGCTGTTGGAGCAGCAGGGCGAACATGCTGTCCTGCTTGGCGTCCAGGATGAGCAGTTTCTTGCCGGTGCGGTCCTTGAGGGTGGTGCCGGCGGCGAGGTAGTCGTCCCAGGTGGTGAGGGTGGCGGGGTCGATTCCGGCCTGCTGGAAGTGGTCGCGGCGGTAGAAGAGGGCGCATGGGCCGCTGTCCCAGGGCAGTGCGAGGACGCGGCCGCCCACGTCGGTGACGGTGCGCCAGGCGGACGGTGCGAAGTCCTTCGCGAGGCCGCCGGCCCGGCTGGTCAGGTCCACCAGCGCGTGGGGGAAGTTGCCGATGTAGGTGGGCATCCTGTGGCCCTCGACGGTCAGTACGTCGGGGAGTCCGCTGCCGGCTCCGAGCCCGACGGTGATCTTGTCGTAGGCGTTGTCGTAGCCGATGTCGACGACGTCGACGGTGGTGCCGGGGTGGGCCTGTTCGAAGGCCTTGCCGAGCCGTTGCATGGCCTTGGCGGCGACGTCCCAGGACCAGATGGTGATCTTCCCGGCGACCTTGCCGCCCGAACTCGCGTCCAGCCGTTTGGCGTCCGGGGCGCCGGCGCCGCCGGTGGCGCAGCCTGTCGCCCCGGTCAGCAGCAGCGCGCCGCCCGCGAGCCCGGCGCCGAGGACCCGGCGCCGGGTGGGGCCCGGTCCGGATCCGGCCCGGCTGCCCGCCGGAGCGTCAAGGCGTCTGTGCCGGGTGCCGGTTGAGTTCTTTCCTCCCGACATCTTGCCTCCTGAAGAGTGAATGCCGAATGCTGTATACAGAACTCAGCACACACAGTGCCGTCAAGGCCTGTGACCGAAATCGCGGAAGGTGCCAGGATGACCGCACGCGCCCCCCGGACCCACCCGTACATCCCCAACTCCGCCCCCGACGTGAAGAAGGCCATGCTGGCGGCGATCGGCGCGCACAGCGTCGAGGAGTTCTACGCCGACATCCCCGCCGAGCTCCGCCTGGACCGCCCGCTGCGACTGCCCGAGCCGCTCGGCTCCGAGGCGCAACTGGTCGCTCACATGGAGGAGTTGCTCGCCCGCAACGCCGCCGTCCCGCCCGGCCGCAGCTTCCTCGGCGCCGGCTGCTACCGCCACCACGTGCCCGCCGTGGTCGACGAGGTCGTCAACCGCAGCGAGTTCCTCACCGCCTACGCCGGTGAGCCGTACGAGGACCACGGCCGGTTCCAGGCCCTGTGGGAGTACCAGTCGCTGATGGCCGAACTGCTGGCCGTCGACGTCGTCAACGTGCCGACCTACGACGGCTTCCAGGCCGCCGCGACCGCACTGCGGATGGCCGGCCGGGCCACCGGGCGCCGCCGCCTCCTGCTGGTCGGCGACCTCGACCCGGACAAGCTCTCCCGGATCCGCGACTACGTGCGCGGCGTCCACGACCTCGTGCTCGTCCCGGCCGAGCCCGGGGCCGTCCGCGCCGCCCTCGCCGCCGGCGACGCCGCCGCCGTCTTCGCCGAACTGACCGACCACTGCGGCCGGGTCGACCCCGAACTGCCGCAGTACGTCGAACTCGCCCACCAGGCAGGCGCGCTGGCCGTCATCGGCGCCAACCCGCTGAGCCTCGGCGCGCTCGCCCCGCCCGCCTCCTTCGGCGCCGACCTCACCTGCGGCGACCTCCAGCCGCTCGGCATCCACCCCAGCTTCGGCGGCGGCAACGCGGGCTTCATCGCCAGCGCCGACGACGAACGCCTGGTGGCCGAGTACCCCAGCCGCCTCTTCGGCCTCACCCCCACCGACGTGCCGGGCGAGTACGGCTTCGGCGACGTCGCCTACGAGCGCACCTCCTTCGCCCTGCGCGAGGAGGGCAAGGAGTGGGTCGGCACCGCCGCCGCCCTGCACGGCATCGCCGCCGGGGTCTACCTCTCGCTGATGGGGCCGCACGGCATGCGCGAGATCGGCGAGACCATCCTCGCCAACACCGCCTACGCCCGCCGGCGCCTCGCCCAGGCCCCCGGCGTGGAACTCGCCGACCCCGAGGCCGTCCACTTCGCCGACTTCACCCTCCGCTACACCGGCGGGCGCACCGCCGCCGAGGTCGCCGCCGCGCTGCTCGCCCGCGGCCTGCACGCCGGCACCCCGGCCGGGGAACACGAGGGCCGCTACTGCGTGACCGAGCTCCACACCCAGGCCGACATCGACCGCCTCGCCACCGCCCTTGAGGAGATCGTCAAGTGACGGATCGTCAGAACAGCGGCGGGACCGACCCGCGGATCGCCCCCAAGCCCGCTCTGCGCCGCTTCCACCAGGCCCGCTGGGACGAGAAGCTGATCTTCGAACTGGGCGCGCCCGGCGAGCGCGGCGTCCTGCCGCCGACCCCCGGACCCGGCGTCACCGCCGCCGTCGGCAGCCCCGCCGACCGCCTGCCCGCCGCGCTGCGCCGCACCACCCCGGCCGCGCTGCCCGAACTCGGCCAGCAGCAGGTGCTCCGCCACTACCTGCGGCTCTCCCAGGAGAACCTCGGCGCCGACCTCAACGTCGACGTCGGCCAGGGCACCTGCACCATGAAGTACAGCCCCAAGGTCAACGACGCCTTCGTCCGCGACCCGCGCATCGCCGCCCTGCACCCGGCCCAGGACCCCTCGACCGTCCAAGGGGTGCTCGAACTCGTCCACCGGCTTGAGCAGTTGCTCAAGGAGGTCTCCGGCATGGACCGGGTCTCGCTGCAACCCGGCGCCGGCTCCGCCGCGATCTGGACCAACGTCTCCGTCATCCGCGCCCACTTCGCCGCCCGCGGCGAGGCGGAGCAGCGCGACGAGGTCATCACCACCGCCTTCTCGCACCCCTCCAACGCCGCCTGCGCCAAGACCGCCGGCTTCAAGGTGATCACCCTGCACCCGGACGCGGACGGCTACCCCGACATCGAGGCGCTGCGCGCCGCCGTCGGCCCGCGCACCGCCGCGCTGCTCATCACCAACCCCGAGGACACCGGGATCTACAACCCCCGGATCGCCGAGTTCGTCCGCATCGTGCACGCCGCCGGCGGCCTGTGCGCCTACGACCAGGCCAACGCCAACGGCGTCCTCGGCATCACCCGGGCCCGCGAGGCCGGCTTCGACCTGTGCCACTTCAACCTGCACAAGACCTTCTCCACCCCGCACGCCTGCGGCGGCCCCGCCGCCGGCGCCTGCGGCGTCACCGCCGAGCTCGCGCCCCACCTGCCCAGCCCCACCGTCGAGTTCGACGGCGAGCGGTACATCCTGGACCACGACCGGCCGGAGTCCATCGGCAAGATCCGCCCCTACCTGGGCGTCGTCCCGAACCTGGTCCGCGCCTACGCCTGGATCATGTCGATGGGCGCCGCGGGGCTGCGCGAGGCCGCCGAGACCGCCGTGCTCAACAACAACTACCTGATGCACCAGGTCCAGCGGATCCGCGGCGTCTCCGTGCCCTACGCCAAGGGGCGCCCGCGCGTCGAGCAGGTCCGCTACAGCTGGCAGCAGCTCAACGAGGACACCGGCCTGCACAGCGAGGACCTCGGGTACCGCGCCGCCGACTTCGGCACCCACTACTGGACCAGCCACCACCCGTACGTCGTCCCCGAGCCGATGACGCTGGAGCCGACCGAGTCCTACTCCCGCGCCGACCTCGACGAGTACGCCGCGATCCTCGCCGAGGTCGCCCGCGAGGCCTACGAGGACCCGGAGACCGTCCGCACGGCCCCGCACAACTCCACCGTGCACCGCATCCGGCACGAACCGCTGGACGACCCGGCGGTCTGGGCCGTCAGCTGGCGCGCCTACCGCCGCAAGGTCCTCGGCGAGCGGCCGTGACGGCGGGCCCCGGGGCCGGTCGTCCGACTCCCGCCGTCCGCCCGGCGGGCGGGAACCCGGCGACCGGCCCCACCGTCGGGCTCGTGGTCAACCCGGTCGCCGGACTCGGCGGCCGGGTCGGCCTCAAGGGCAGCGACGGCGCCGAGGTCCAGCAGCGGGCCCGCACCCTCGGCGCCCGGCCGGCCGCGACCTCCCGCACGGAGCTGATGCTCCGCCAGTTCGCCCTGCTCGCACCGCACTCGGCCTTGCTCACGGCGGCCGGGCCGATGGGTGCGGACGCGGCGCGGGCGGCCGGCCTCGACGCGACGGTGGTCCACCGGCCCACCGGCCCGGGCACCACGGCGGCGGACACCCGCGCGGCCGTCCGCGCCCTCGTCGCGGCCGGCGCCGGCCTGCTGCTGTTCTGCGGCGGCGACGGCACGGCCCGCGACGTCCTCGACGCGCTCGGATCGCTCGGATCGCTCGGCCCGCTCGGTGCGGAGCCAGGACCGCCCGTCCTCGGCATCCCGGCCGGGGTCAAGATGCACTCCGCGGTCTTCGCCGTCCACCCCCGCGCCGCCGCCGAGGTGGCCGCGGCCTGGGTGGGCGGCGGCGTCCGGCTGGCGTCCGCCGAGGTCGTGGACCGCGACGAGGCGGCGCTACGGGAGGGCCGGGTGTCCGCCCGCCTGCACGGGTGGCTGACCGTCCCGGTCCTGCCCGCCCGGGTCCAGCAGCGCAAGACCGGCAGTTCCGCCGCCGACCCCGAGGCGCTGGGCGGCATCGCCGCCGAGGTCGCCGAACGCGTCGGCCCCGGCGGGCTGCTCGCCCTCGGCCCGGGCGGCACGACGCACGCCGTCGCCACCGCGCTCGGCGCGGCGGACGCCTGTCTGACCGGCGTGGACGTGCTCCGCCTCCAACCGGGCGGCGGCGCCCGGGTCGTGATCCGCGATGCCCGGGCCGACCAGCTGCTGGCCCTGCCCGCCACCCCGTGGATCGCGCTCTCGCCGATCGGCGGCCAGGGCTTCCTGCTCGGCCGCGGCAACCAGCAGTTCACCCCCGAACTGCTGCGCGCCACCGGCCGCGAGCGGCTGCTCGTCCTCGCCACCGAGGCGAAGCTCGCCGCCCTCGCGGGCCGCCCGCTGCTGCTGGACACCGGTGACCCGGAGCTGGACGATGCCCTGTCCGGGCACGTCCGGGTGATCACCGGCCGCCACGCCAGCGCCGTCTACCGCCTGACCGCCTGACCGGCCCGACCATCTGACCAGCCGGGCCGGCCGGACCTCCTGAGACCCGCCCCCCTGAGACCTCCTGAGACCCCCTGAAGAGGAGCCCCCAGTGATCGACCTCCACGGCAAGCGCGCCATCGTCACCGGCGCCGCCTCCGGCATCGGCCGGGCCACCGCCGCGCTGCTGGCCGAACTCGGCGCGGCCGTCGTCCTCGCCGACCTCGACGCCGACCGCGGCGAACGGGCCGCCAAGGAGACCGGCGGCACCTTCGTCCGCTGCGACGTCTCCCAACGCGCCGACTGCGAACGGGCCGTACGCACCGCCGTCGACCTGCACGGCGGCGTCGACGTGCTGTTCAACAACGCCGGGATCATCCGCCGGTCCACCGTCTGCGACATCGCCGACGACGACTGGGACCTGGTGATGGCCGTCAACGTCCGCTCCGTCATGCTGCTCAGCGGGCTGGTCGTGCCGCTGATGGCCGCGAACGGTGGCGGCAGCATCATCAACACCGGCTCCGGCTGGGGCATCCGGGGCGGCGGCCGGGCCGTCTCCTACTGCGCCTCCAAGGGCGCCGTCGTCAACATGACCCGGGCCATGGCCATCGACCACGGCCCCGACAACATCCGCGTCAACTGCGTGTGCCCCGGCGACACCAACACCGGTATGCTCGCCGAGGAGGCCCGCCAGCTCGGCGAGAGCCCGGACGCCTTCTACGCCGACGCCGCCGACCGACCGCTCGGCCGCATCGGCCAGCCTCGGGACATCGCCCAGACGGTCGCCTTCCTCGCCAGTGACGCCTCCACGTTCGTCAGCGGCGCGATCATCGCCGTGGACGGCGCCGGGACCGCCTGACCAGTCGCCCGGCCGGTACGCTACGGACCGAGGAAGAAGGGAAAGCCCGATGGCGATCGAGCGGCGTCCGCTGCGCGAACAGGTGAAGGACGAACTCCTGGAGCGGCTGGGCCACGGCCGGTTCACCCCCGGCGAGTCGATCAACGAGGTCCACCTCGCGGAGGAACTGGGCGTCAGCCGCACCCCGTTGCGCGAGGCGCTGATCAGTCTGGAGCGCGAAGGCATCATCACCAGCGAGCGCGGCAAGGGCTTTCGCTTCGCACCCACCGGCCGGCAGGAGTTCCTCGACCTCACGGCCATCCTGATCGCCCTGGAGTCGCTGGCGCTGCGGACCTCCGACCGCGCGTACCTCTCGGCCATCGCGCCCCGGCTGCTGGCGGAGGCCCGCGCCTTCTCCGCGCCCCAGGCCCCGCACGGCACCATAGAGCGCTACGACGACGCCTGGCACGCGCTGTTGCTCTCCGGCTGCTCCAACACCCGGCTGCGCGAGCTGATCGACTCGCTCAAACTCACCCTCCACCGCTACGAGCGGGTGGTCGTCGGCGACCACGAGATCCTCGAACGCGCCGCCGAGGAGCACGAGCGGATCGCCCAGTGCCTCCTCGACGACGACGTGGAGCAGGCCGTCGCCGCCCTGGAGGCGAACTGGACCAGCGGCATGGAACGGATCATGGAGCGCCTGCCGGCCCTCGGCGCCCGCTGACGCGCCCTCCCCCGCGGCCGGGACGTCACTCCTCGTCGGACCGGCCGCGGACGCAGGTCAGCACTCCGGCCACGGCCGCGATCTGCGCGGTGAGCCCGCCTGCGTCGCCCTGCCCCTGCACCGACAGGGCGACCTCGACGGGCTTCTCGGAGACCTCGCCGGGGAGCTCCCCGTCCGTGCCGGACAGCGTGCGCAGCTCGAAGACGGCGAAGCCGGCCCGGGTGCACTGGTCCAGCACGTCCCGCAGCACCCCCCTGCCCGGACGGTAGACGATGCGGTACGAGACCGGCGGCCGGTGCAGCGCGGGCAGGCGGTTGAGCAACGGCCTGATCGCGTAGGACGCGAGGAAGTACGCCGCGACGGTCAGCGCCGCGAGCAGCGGCAGACCCGCGGCCGCGGCGGAGCCCACCGCCGCGGTGAGCCAGATCGTGGCCGCCGTCGTCAGGCCCTGCACCCAGCCCCGGTGCACGAAGATCACCCCGGCGCCGATGAAGCCCAGCCCCGACACGATCTGCGCGGCCATCCGGGACGGGTCCAGCTCGACGGTGCCCGCGCGCACCACGTCGGCGAAACCGTACTTGCTCACCAGGGTGAACAGCGCCGCGCCGCTGCCCACCGTCGTGTACGTCCGCAGGCCCGCGGACTTCTGGCGGATCTGCCGCTCGACCCCGATCAGGCCGGAGAGCAGGAAGGCGAACAGGAACTCCAGTACCTGGACCGACCCCTGACCGGACGGCCCGGCCGCCCATTGAACCGCTGCCATAGCCCTGACGCCTCTTCTCCGCCGCACCGCCGGCCCCGGACGTGGTGATTCATGCTAGGGCCCGGTGCCCGGCGGCGTGGCCTCCTCCCGGCAGGCCGGGGGTCGATTCCGCGTCAATTCCCGGCGAGTCCCCACCCGTCGGCGCGCACGGACGGCCTGGGCCGGACCGAGGCGAGCAGGGCGGCCGGGTCGGGATTCTTCTGGAGGCCCGGCAGCAGCAGTTCCCACAGGTCGCACAGGCGCTCCTCGATGGTGCGCCGTCCGTCGATCGCGTCGGAGACGGTGTGCAGCCCGAAGAACGCGCAGATCACGCCGTGGGCCGCGGTCGACGGGTCGACCCGGGCGGCGAGCTCGCCCTCGCTGCCCGCCCGTTCGAGCAGGACGCGGACGGTGTCGATCCACCCCACGAACGGCACCGGGAGGTCGGCGTCGATGGCCGCGCGCTCGGACCAGAGCCGGGCGCCGGCCCTGACCACGACGTCGTCGCGGAAGGCCCGCGCCACCGCGAAGCTCAGCCGGACGAGTTGCTCCAGCGCCGGCACCGGCGTGCGGGTGTGGCGCGCGACGAGCTCCGGCCAGGTGGCGAAGTGCGCTTCGATCACGGCGCGGGCCAGGTTCTCCTTGCTGGTGTAGTGGAAGTAGATGGCCCCGCTCGTCCTGCCGGAGGCCGCGCTGATGTCGCTGATGCTGGTGCCCGCGTACCCGCGTTCGTCGAACAATCGCGCAGCTGATTCGAGGACTGACCTCCGTGTCGTCTCCGCCCGATTCTGCACGCGCCTCTGCCTTTTCAAGATCACCTCGGCTTTTCGCACGCACTGTAGTGATCCGCGGGCCGGATCGCCAACTGACGACATGCGAAACCAAGGGGATTGATATTTTCTGTAAATATGAAGATGCTGGATTTCCTCCCCTCCTCGGCGGCCCGGCATCCTGCCCGACCGCTCAGCTGGTCCCGCACGGTCCCCCGTGAACTGGTCCACCGCGCCGCCGTGGCGGAGGTGCTGCTGACCGACGTCCGGGCCCGAGGCGGCGACCGCTTCGAGGCGGCGGCCCAGTGGCCCCGTTCCCACCCCACCTTCCCGCGCGGACGCGGGGAGCGGCACGACCCGCTGATCGCCGTGGAGACCGCCCGCCAGCTGGGCATCTACCTGCCGCTGCGCCACTACGGCGTACCGGCCGACACGCACCTGCTGATCACCGACGTGTCCTGCCGGGTCGACCCGGCGGCCGAGCCGCGCGGCGACGGCCCGGCGGCGGTCCTCTGCCGGGCCCTGGTGCACGACCTGCGGACCTCGGCCGAAAACCACCGGCCCACCGGCATGCGGCTGCGGGTCGACTGCTCCGCGCGGGGAGTGGTGTTCGCCCGGATCGAGGGCGGCACGCGCTTCGTCGAACGGCCCGTCTACCCGGCCCTGCGCGGCACCGCGCTGGCCGGGGATCCCGCGGACTCCGGCCCGCCCCCCGACCCCCCGTCACCGGCGGAGGTCGGCGTCGCCCTGCCCTCTGACGTGCTGGTGACGCGCGCGGCCGGCCGTTCGTGGGCGGATGGCCCCCTCCTGATCTGCCCGGCCGATCCGGCGCACCCGTTCTTCTTCGACCACCCGTCCGACCACATGCCCGGCATGGTGCTGCTGGAGGCGGCCCGGCAGGCCGCGGCACTGCGGAGCGCGGGGCGGCTGTCGCACCCCGTCGACTACCGGATGAAGGCCGTGCGGTTCACCGAGTTCGCCCCCCTCCCGGAAGTCGGCATCACCGAGTACGAGCATTTGTGTGTTTTTCATATTCGTCAGAACGGTCATATCACCGCCGTGGGGTCGTTGGGCTATTGAAGTAAAGACCCGGCAAATCTAGGGCCGCCAAGTTTGACCGCGAAACATATCGATCGTAACGTTGCGATCGTTATGTTCCGGGTCGTTTTCTCCGGCCCGGACGCCGATGCGCGTCGTTTTGCCGCGCTCCAGATTCCGGCCCCGGACAGGTCGGCAAGCGGCGACGGCCCCAGGCCGTGGCCGCCCCCCCTCGTCCCGACGCGCACCCCGGCGAATCCCACAGAGCCAATCCCACCTGAAGGGCGTAGGCATGACCGTGGAGAGAATCAACGACTGGACCCCTGCAGCCGTCGTCTTCGACTGCGACGGCACGCTGATGGACACCGAGTCGCACTGGCACGAGGCCCGTGCGGAGGTGCTGCGGGGCTACGGACTCACGGCCGGACCGGAGTTCACGGCGCGCGCGGCCGGGCTGCACTACTCGGACTGCGGGCGGCTGATGGCCGAGACCGCCGGCGACCCCTCGCTGGCGCCGGAGCTGACCGACCGGCTGCTGGCGAGCTTCCGGGCGCTCGTCGACGCCGACCCGGTCCCGATGCCGGGCGCGGCCGAACTGGTCGGCCGGCTCAGCGGGTTCGTCCCGCTGGCGGTCGCCAGCAACTGCCCGCGCGACGTGATCGAGGCCGGACTCGGCGGCGCCGGACTGCTCGAACACTTCGAGCACATCGTGGTCCCGGCCGAGGGGATCGGGCCCAAGCCGGCGCCGGACGTCTACCTGACCGCCGCCCGGCTCTGCGGCGCCGAGCCCACCGACTGCCTCGCCGTGGAGGACACCTTCTGCGGCATCCGCTCGGCCGTCCTGGCGGGGCTGCGGGTGATCGGTGTCGGACCGCACCCGTCGGCCGAGGCGCGGGACGCGGTCGACCTGTGGGTCGCCACCCTGGGCGAGCCGGGACTGCTCGACTGGGTCCGGCGCCGGAGCGCTCTCGCCCTCACCAGCTGAGCGGCCCCCGGCCGAGCAGCCCCTGGCCGAGCAGCGCCCGGCGGAGCGCAAGCCGGCCGGGGAACCGGCCAGGCGCTCACGGTCCGGCGGGGGCCGGCTCGGGGCCGCACAGCGGATCGGGCCCGCCGAACGCGGTGTCGGTGGACGCGGTGTCGGTCGGCGCGGTGTCGGTGGACGCGCTGCCGGTGGACGCGCGGTCAGCAGCGCTGTCATCGCGCAGCACTCCGCCCAGCGTCCGCGGCACCGCGTGCGCCGAGGCGAACAGCAGCGCGATGCCCACGGCGCCCGGGTCGGGCACTCCCGAGGCCCGTTCGCCGAGATAGCTGGCCCGACCGCGGCGGGCCCGCAGGGCCCTGGTCCGGCGGACGCCCGCCGCCGCGGCGGCGGCGGCCGCCGCGAGGCAGTCGTCCGGGCGGGCATCGGGAGTGCAGCCGCGCAGGGCCAGTGCGGCCGGGTGCAGGGCGTCGACGAGCGTCTTGTCACCCGGCCGCGCCTCCCCCACCCGCTGGACGGCCTCCAGCGCCGCCGTCGCTCCCCGGGCCAGGGCCGGGCCGGTCAGCGGGCCGGTGCCGACGGCCGCCGCCAGCTCCTGGAGCACCAGGCCGAACAGCGGCCCGCTCGTCCCGCCGACCTCGTCCAGGAACGCGCCCGCCGCCGCGCCCAGCGGTACCGCCGCGGCCTGGCGCCCCGGTGGCAGCCGGTCCAGCGCGGCCAGGGCGCACCGCACGCCGGTGAGCAGGTTGACGCCGAAGTCGCCGTCCCCGGCGGCCTGGTCGAGCCGGGTGAGCTCCTCCTCGGTGACCGCGACGGTCTCGGCGAACCGCCGCATCCAGCCCGCCGTGAAGAGGCCGTCGAAGGCCTTCGTGCCCGTCATCTCCTGACCTCCTGGTGACCGGGGGCCGGCGCCGATTGCGCGACCGGCCAGGCCGCCGTGTACGCGGGGGCGTCGAGCAGCGCGAGCGTCTGTTCGTCGGCGGCGAGCAGGGTGATCGAGAACCCCCGCATGTCGAGGGCGGTGACGTAGTCGCCGACCAGGCTGCGCGCCAGGCGGCGCCCGCCGGCGTCCAGGACGGCGGCCAGTTCGTACAGGACCGCGTACAGCTCCAGGCCGGTGGTCGCGCCCAGCCCGTTGACCAGCGCGACCAGGGGGGCGCGGGCCGGGCGCAGCGCCTCCAGCAGGCGCAGCGCCATCCGGCCCACCAGGACGGCCAGCGGTTCGCACTCCAGGGAGAGTTCGGCCCGTTCGCCGTGGATGCCGACGCCGAACTCGACCGTCCGGTCCGACACCTCGAAGGCCGGCCGGCCGGTGGCCGGGGAGGTGTGTGCGGCGCCGGCCACCGCGATGCTGCGGCAGCGCCCGGCCAACTCGGCTCCCAGCAGGGAGAGTTCCGCCAGTCCGAGCCCGAGGTCGGCGGCCGCTCCGAGGATCTTCTGCACCAGGACGGTGGCCGCCGTCCCGCGCCGGCCGGCGGCGACGGACTCGGACTCGGAGGCGAGGTCGTCGTCCACCAGGACCCTGGCGCACGGTATGCCCTGGCGGTGCAGCCGTTCGGCCGCGATGCCGAAGTTGATCCGGTCGCCGGTGTAGTTCTTCACGATGTGCAGGACGCCGTCCTCGCCGGCGACCGCGCGCGAGGCCTCGAAGATCTGCCGGTTGTGCGGTGAGGCGAAGATCCGGCCCGGGCAGGCGGCGTCGAGCATGCCCCGGCCGACGAATCCGACGTGCAGGGGCTCGTGCCCGGAGCCGCCACCGGAGAGCAGTCCGACCCGGCGCCCGGGGGCCCGGTCACGGGTGCGGACGAATCCGAGGTCGGGGTCGTGGACGACGAGCGATGGGTGGGCCCGGGCGAATCCGGCGAGTGCGCTCGCCACCAGGGCGTCCTGATCGGTTTCGAGGTAAGGGGCCACGTCCGGCTCCGCTCGGTAGGGCGGCCGCGCTGCGCGCGATCGCCGATCACGTTCACCCATGCTTGGGCAGGCGCCCGCGCGCGGCAACCCGCAGACGGAAGTGCGCGAGGGCCCGGAACGGCCGCCCGGCGGGCGGTTCCGGGCCTTCGGGGCGCCGGCGCCCCGAAGGGTCGCGGCACCCACTCGGGTGATGTCGCGCCCGCCGGTCCGGCGGGCACGGGCCCCGGTTTCCCCCCGCTTCCGCACGATCTCCCGGCGCCCGGGCCGTAATCCGTTCCCGGCGTTCCCGTGGCGGCCGGATGCTATCCGGAGTTTTGACATTCCGCTTAAAGTCATACAGTCTTCTCGGCATGTCTGACCGTCACCCGATCGAGTGCGCCGCCATTGAGCTGGCGCTGATCGGCGTGGCCGCGCACTGCGTTTCCGACAATCTCTGTCGCTGAATCCGCCTGTCCCGACGCGTAGCGGTGATCGCCGCCCCGGGACGTCGCCCCTTCCTGCGGGCGCGGTGCCGCTCACTCTCCTCACGGCCTCACTGTCGCCCGCCTTCCTCCGTACACCATCGGTAGCGAAAGGCCCCCTTTCCGATGTCTCGAACCACCTTCACCCCCCGCCGCCTCGCCGCGGCGACCGTCACCGTCGCCCTGGCCGTCGGAGTGGCGGCGTGCGGACCGAAGGGCGACGGCGGTGGAAGCACCGGCAAGGACGCCGCGCCGCAGCAGGGCGGCACCCTCACCGTCCTCAACCAGAACCCGCAGGACCAGTTCGACCCCGCACGGCTCTACACCTCCGGCGGCGGCAACGTGCCCTCCCTGGTCTTCCGCACCCTCACCACCCGCAACCGGGCCGACGGCGCGGCCGGCACCAAGGTCGTCCCCGACCTCGCCACCGACACCGGCACCCCCTCGGAGGGCGCGACGGTGTGGACGTACCACCTCAAGGACGGCCTGAAGTACGAGGACGGCTCGGCGATCACCACCGCCGATATCAAGTACGGCATCGAAAGGTCATTCGCCCCCGAACTCTCCGGCGGGGCGCCATTCCTGAGGGACTGGCTGGTCGGCGCCGCCGACTACCAGGGCCCGTACAAGGACGGCCGCGGTCTGGACGCGATCGAGACGCCGGACGAGAAGACCATCACCTTCCGCCTCAACAAGCCCGAGGGCGACTTCCCCTACCTGGCCACCCAGACGCAGTTCGCCCCCGTCCCGAAGGCCAAGGACACCGGGACGAAGTACCAGGAGCACCCCGTCTCCTCCGGCCCCTACCAGGTCGTCAAGAACGAGAACGACGGCGCACACCTCGTCCTCAAGCGCAACCCCAACTGGTCCGCGGCCAACGACGACCAGCGCAAGGCGTACCCGGACACCGTCGACGTGCAGTCCGGGCTCGACCCGGCGGTGATCAACCAGCGGCTCTCCGCCGGCACCGGCGCCGACGCGGCCGCCGTCACCACCGACACCAACCTCGGCCCCTCCGAGCTCGCCCAGGTGAAGGACGACAAGGCGCTCGCCGCCCGCGTCGGCACCGGCCACTTCGGCTACGTCAACTACCTGGCGTTCAACCCCAAGGTCAAGCCCTTCGACAACCCCAAGGTCCGGCAGGCCGTCGCCTACGCGCTCAACCGCACCTCGGTCGTCAACGCCGCCGGCGGCTCCTCGCTCGCCGAGGCCGCCACCACCTACCTGCCCGCCCAGGAGACCTTCGGGTACACGCCCTACGACCCGTTCCCGGCCGGCGCCACCGGCAACCCGGAGAAGGCCAGGGAGCTGCTGAAGGAGGCCGGCTACCCGGACGGCCTGACCATCACGCTCACCCACTCCACCGAATCGGGCAAGGGCTACGGCCCGAACCTGGCCACCGCCGTCCAGGACGGCCTGAAGGCGGCCGGGATCACCGTCCAGCTCGACGCCCTGGACTCCACCAGGTACTCCAAGACGATCCACACCGTCAGCACCGAACCCGGCCTCTTCCTCTCCGGCTGGGGCGCCGACTGGCCCTCCGGCGGCCCGTTCCTCGCGCCGATCTTCGACGGCCGGCAGATCGTCACCGACGGCTACAACTTCAACTCCGCGCAGCTGGACGACCCGTCGGTGAACGACGAGATCGACCAGATCAACAAGATCACCGACCACGCCGAGGCGGCCAAGCGCTGGGGCGCCCTGGACAAGCGGATCGGCGACCAGGCCCTGACCGTCCCGCTGTTCCACCCCGTCTACAAGCGGCTGTCGGGCAAGGACGTCCGCAACATCGTCATCAGCGACTGGACCGGCGTGCTCGACATCTCCCAGGTCGCGGTCAAGTAGCGGACGGGATCGGACGGATCGGTCGAACAACCATGGCTCCACAGGAACCCCAGGCCGGGAAGGCCCTCGCGGCCTCCCCGGCCGCCGGGGGCCGGACGGTGTGGCGGCGGCTGCTCGCGCGGCGCGCCGTCCTCGCCGCCGGCCTCGTCATCGCCCTGCTCGCCCTGATCGCGGCAGCGGCACCGCTGCTCAGCGCGATCGAGGGCCAGGACCCCACCAGCTACCACAACGACCTGCTCGACTCGGCGGCCGGCGGGGTGCCCACCGGCTCCTTCGGCGGCGTCAGCGCCGAGCACTGGCTCGGCGTCGAACCCGGCACCGGGCGCGACGTGTTCGCCCGACTGGTCCACGGCGCCCGGATCTCGCTGCTCGTCGCCGTCGGCGCCACCCTCGTCCAGGTCGCCATCGGCGTCCTGCTCGGCCTCGCCGCGGGCCTCGGCAGCCGGCTGCTCGACCAGCTGATCGGCAACACCACCGAGGTGATGCTCGCGCTGCCCTCGCTGGTCTTCGCCATCTCGCTGATGGCGGTCGTGCCCTCCGACTTCCCCCGCCCGCTCCTGCTGACCCTGGTCATCGGGCTGCTCGGCTGGGCCGGCACCGCCCGGCTGGTCCGGGCGCAGACGCTCAGCCTCCGCCAGCTCGACTACGTGGCCGCGGCCCGGCTCGCCGGCGCCACCCGCTGGCGGATCGCCCGCCGGGAGCTGCTGCCGTCCCTGGCCGCGCCGGTCATCACCTACGCCGCGGTGCTGCTGCCGTCCAACGTGATCGCCGAGGCCGGGCTGTCCTTCCTCGGCGTGGGCGTCAAGCCGCCGACCTCGTCGTGGGGCCAGATGCTCTCCGGCGCGACCACCTGGTTCCGCGCCGACCCGATGTACGTGCTGCTCCCGTCCGCGTTGCTGTTCGCCACGGTGCTCGCCTTCACCGTGCTCGGCGACGCCGTCCGCACCGAGCTCGACCCCCGCGCGGCCTCCCGGCTGCGGGTCGGAACGGCGCGCGGCGCCGGCTCGTCGGGCAGCGGACCGTCGGGCACCGCATCGCCGGGCAGCGGCACGCCGGACCCCGCCCGCCCCGGCCCGTCGGCCGCCACCGAGGAGGCCACCGCATGACCCGCTTCCTGCTCCGCAGGGCCATCGGCATGGTCGGCGTCCTGCTCGCCATCTCGCTGATCGTCTACGCGGTCTTCTACATCGCCCCCGGCGACCCCGCCCAGCTGGCCTGCGGCGAGAAGTGCAGCCCCGCCCAGGTCCTCCAGGTACGCGAACGCCTCGGCCTCGACGCACCGGTCTACCTCCAGTACGCCCACTTCCTCCAGGGCGTCGTCGTCGGCCGCGACTTCAGCGCCGGGACGGGCCTGCTGCACTGCCCGGCGCCGTGCCTGGGCGTCTCCTACCGCAGCGGCGAGCAGGTCACCGACATGATCGCCGCCCGGCTCCCGGTGACGGCCTCGCTGGCACTCGGCGCGATGGTGCTCTGGCTGGCCCTCGGGGTCGGCACCGGGCTGCTCTCCGCGCTGCGCCGGGGCCGGCTCAGCGAGCGGCTGCTGACCGCGCTGACGCTGGCCGGCAACTCCATCCCGGTCTTCGTCATCGGCCTGGTGCTGCTCATCGTCCTGTGCGCCCAGCTCCAGTGGCTGCCGTTCCCGAGCTACGTACCGCTCACCGAGGACCCGCAGCAGTGGTTCTGGGGCCTGCTGCTGCCCTGGGTCTCGCTCGCGCTCATCGAGTCCGCCAAGTACGCCCGGCTGACCCGCTCGTCCATGCTGGAGACCCTCGCCGACGACCACATCCGGACCTTCCGGGCGTACGGCGTCAGCGAGCGGCGCCTGGTGACTAGGCACGCGCTGCGCGGCGCGCTCACCCCGGTGATCGCGCTCACCGCCATGGACCTCGGGACGATGTTCGGCTCCGCCGTGCTGACGGAGTCGCTGTTCGGGCTCCCGGGGCTCGGCAAGCTGCTGGTCAGCTCGGTCAGCCTGATCGACCTGCCGACCGTCGTCGGCCTCACCCTCGTCACCGGGTTCGCCGTGGTCCTCGCCAACGTCGTCGCGGACGTGCTCTACGCGGTGACCGATCGAAGGGTGGTCCTGACGTGAGCGCCGAACCCCTGGCTCCTCCCCTGGTCGACGTCCGGGATCTCGTCGTCGACTTCCCGGTCGGCGACGGGCACGTACGCGCCGTCGACGGCGTGGGCTTCACCCTGGAGGCCGGGCAGGCGCTCGGCATCGTCGGCGAGTCCGGGTCGGGCAAGAGCACCGTCGCCTACGGACTGCTCGGCCTGCACCGCGGCACCGGCGCCCGGGTCGGCGGCTCCGTCCGGGTCGCCGGCATCGACGCCGTCACCGCCGAGGGCGACGAACTGCGGCGGCTGCGCGGCGGGTTGGCGGCCATGGTGTTCCAGGACCCGCTCTCCGCCCTCGACCCGTACTACGCCGTGGGCGACCAGATCGCCGAGGTCGTACGGGTCCACCGGGCCGTCTCCCGCCGGGCCGCCAGGGCCCGCGCCGTCGAGGTGCTCGGCCGCGTCGGCATCCCCGACCCGGGACGGCGCTCGCGGTCGCGCCCGCACGAGTTCAGCGGCGGCATGCGCCAGCGGGTGCTGATCGCGATGGCCCTGGCCTGCGAGCCGCGGCTGCTGGTCGCCGACGAGCCCACGACCGCGCTGGACGTCACCGTCCAGGCCCAGATCCTCGACCTGCTGCACGAGTTGCGGGCCGAGACCGGGGCCGGGCTGGTCCTGGTCACCCACGATCTGGGGGTGGTCGCCGGGAGCGTCGACCGGGTGCTGGTGATGAAGGACGGCCGGGCGGTGGAACACGGCCCGGTCACCGAGGTGCTGGGCGCGCCGCGCGAGCCGTACACCCGCGCGCTGCTGTCGGCGGTGCCCCGGGTCGACGCTCCGGGCGCACCGACCGGGCCCGCCGGGCCTGCCGGTTCTGCCGGGCCTGCCGCGGGCACCGCCGCCGACGGAGCCGCCGGGCGCACCGACGGCGACGTCCTGCTCGAAGCCACCGACCTGCGCCGTGAGTTCGCCACCCGCGGCGGCCTCACCCGGCGCGCGGCCCCCGTGGCCGCCGTGGACGGCGTCTCGCTCACCGTGCACGCGGGCGAGACGCTGGGCATCGTCGGCGAGTCCGGCTCCGGCAAGACCACACTCGGGCGGATGCTGGTCCGGCTGCTGGAGCCGACCGGCGGCCGGCTCCACTACCGCGGCCGGGACATCGGAGCGCTCGGGGAGAACGAACTGCGCCCACTCCGGAGGGAGTTGCAGATGGTCTTCCAGGACCCGGTGTCCTCGCTCAACCCGCGCCGCAGCATCGGGGAGTCCATCGCCGACCCGCTGCGCATCGCCGGTGGGAGCGACGAGCGCCGCATCCGCGCCCGGGTCGGCGAGCTCCTCGAACGGGTGGGCCTCGACGCCGACTGGTACCACCGCTATCCGCACGAGTTCTCCGGCGGACAGCGCCAGCGGGTCGGCATCGCGCGGGCGCTCGCCCCGCAGCCGCGACTGATCGTCTGCGACGAGCCGGTCTCCGCACTGGACGTCACCACCCAGGCCCAGGTGGTCGCGTTGCTCGGCGAGTTGCAGCGCGACCTCGGCCTCGCGCTGGTCTTCATCGCCCACGACCTCGCCGTGGTCCGGCAGGTGAGCGACCGGGTCGCGGTGATGCAGGCCGGGCGGATCGTGGAGCAGGGCGACGCCGACGCCGTGTACGACTCCCCCCAGCACGCGTACACCAAGGGCCTGCTGGCGGCCGTGCCGGTGCTGGACCCGGTCGAGGCGACCGCCCGGCGCAACGCGCGCCTGGCATCCGCCGGAGCCTGACCGGCTCCCTGACCGGCTCCCGGCCGGGGCCCGCATCCGGTGAGGTGCGGGCCCCGGCCGGAGTGCTCAGCTCAGGCAGCCGACGTGCGCCAGGGCCCGTTTGAGCAGCGCCCCCTGACCGCCGGGCATGTCCTGCTGCACCAGCGGGGAGGCGGCCTCCTGCGGGCTGAACCAGACCAGGTCGAGCGCGTCCTGGCGCGGCCGGCAGTCGCCGGCCACCGGCACGACGTACGCCAGCGACACCGCGTGCTGACGCGGGTCGTGGAACTCGGTGATCCCCAGGGTCGGGAAGTACTCGGCGACCGTGAACGGTTGCAGCGAGGCCGGGATCCGGGGCAGCGCCACCGGGCCGAGGTCCTTCTCCAGATGGCGCAGCAGGGCGTCGCGGATCCGCTCGTGGTGCAGCACCCGGCCGGAGACCAGCGTGCGGCTGACCGTCCCGTCCGGTCCGATCCGCAGCAGGAGGCCGATCTGGGTGACCTCGCCGGCGTCGTCGACGCGGACCGGCACGGCCTCGACGTACAGGATCGGCATCTTGGCGCGGGTGGTCTCTAGTTCCTCGGGGGCGAGCCAGCCTGGCGTGGTTTCCGTCATGTCAGCCATTCGCCGATCGTACGTTCCCGGGCCCCGTCCGCGCCGGGCGCCCCGCCCGTCACACCGTCGAGCGCCGGCCCGCCGCACCGGCCCGCCGCACCGCTCCGCCCGGAGGCGCCCCACCAGAGCGCCCGGAACCGCGCTCGACGGGCACTTGAGGAATCCGGCCCCCACCCCTCGGCCCAACTAGGGTGCGACGCGTCCGCCCCACCATTCCGTCGACCCGAACAAGCAGCCGAATGACGCCCACCCGAGCGGACGCCCCGCGCCCGAGAGGAGAACCGCCATGCACCTCAAGGTCCTCGGCCCCCTCACCGCCGACCTCAACGGCATCTCCGTCGTCCCCACCGCCGCCAAGCAGCGCCAGATCCTGGCCCTCCTCGCGCTCTACCCGAACCGCATCCTGCCCACCGCCACCCTGATCGAGGAGATCTGGGGCGACGACCCGCCCAGACAGGCGCTCACCACCATGCAGACGTACATCCTGCAACTGCGCCGCCGGATCACCCACGGCCTCGGGCCGACCCCGCACATCACCGCCAAGGACATCCTGACCACCCGGCACGGCGGCTACCAGCTCACCACCCACCCGGACAACCTCGACGTCCACACCTACAGCCTGCTCACCACCCAGGGGCAGCACGCCTTCAACCACGGCCACGACCACCAGGCCGCCACCCACTTCCGGCAGGCCCTCGCGCTCTGGCACGGCCCGGCCCTGGTCGACGTGCGGCCCGGGCCGATCCTCGCCATCGAGATCATGCGCCTGGAGGAGAGCCGCCTGATCACCCTGGAACGCCGCATCGACACCGACCTGCGGCTCGGCCGGCACAACGAGCTCATCCCCGAACTCACCCACCTCACCCACCAGCACCCGCACCACGAGGGCCTGCACGCCCAGGCCATGGTCGCGCTCTACCGGGCCGGCCGGCAGACCACCGCCCTCGCCACCTACCACCACCTGCGGCACCGCCTCACCACCGAGCTCGGCATCCAGCCCTCCCCGCACCTGCAACACCTGCACCACGCGATCCTCACCCTCGACCCCACCCTCAACACCCCGACCACGGCCCACCCGACCACCTACAACCTCTACCCGGCCTGAGCTCCCGCCCCGACCACCCCACCGACCCCCGACCACCGACCACCCACCACCGGCCCGAGCTCCCAGCCCGCCCTCACCCCCAGGACCCGCCATGACCACCGCACCCGAGCAACCCCTCGCCCTGATCACCGGCGGCACCCGCGGGATCGGCCTCGCCATCGCCCGCGAGCTCGGCAGCCGCGGCCACCGCCTCTTCATCTGCGCCCGCACCGGCCCGCACATCACCGACGCGCTGGCCACCCTGCGCGGCGAGGGCCACCAGGCCGACGGCACCACCTGCGACGTGCGCGACCCCACCCAGGTCAGCGCGCTGATCCGGCACGTGGTGGCCGAGCACGGCCCGATCACCGTGCTGGTCAACAACGCCGGCCGCACCGGCGGCGGGCCGATCGCCACCACCACGGACGACCTCTGGTACGACGTCATCGACACCAACCTGAACGCCGTCTTCCTGGTCACCCGGGAGACCCTCAAGCACGGCCACCTCACCGGCACCGCGCACCCGCGGATCATCAACATCGCCTCCACCGCCGGGAAGCAGGCCGTCACCCTCGGCGCCCCGTACACCGCGAGCAAGCACGCCGTGATCGGCTTCACCCGGGCACTCGCCAAGGAACTGGCCCCGACCGGCACCACCGTCAACGCCATCTGCCCGGGCTACGTGCACACCCCGCACACCACCCGGATCCACCACGAGTACGCCACCGCCTACAACACCACCCCCGAGACCATCCACCAGCACTTCCAGACGCACATCCCGCTCGGCCGCTACACCACCCCGGAGGAGGTCGCCTCGCTGGCCGGCTACCTCACCTCCCCGACCGCCGCCAGCATCACCGCCCAGGCGCTGAACGTCTGCGGCGGCCTCGCCACCCAGTAACCCCGGCGCAACCCTGGCCGGCCCACGGGAAGGAACCGGGCTCCGGTGCCCGCTGATCAGCGATGACGAACCGTCACTTCTCCAGCGCACCCGTCACCCTGCTGGTGGCCGGCGCCCCGTCGCCCGAGCCCTGCCTGCCCGCCGCCCGTCCGCCAAGACGGCTCGACACCGGGGCGGTCAACGCCGCGCTGGCCCGCACCGCCACCCGCCGGTGGCGTCCGCCGCAGCCACGCGGGGCCGGCCGGCCCCCGGAGTTCCTGCTGGTCGAGCTGCAACAGGCCTACGAGGCCGACGTGCTGCGCGCCGCCCTGCGCGCCGTCGACGGGGCCAGTCCCACGCCCCAGGACCGGGCGGACGCGCTCTGGGAGCGCACGGTGGACGGCCCCGACGGGCTCGACCGGGTCCTGGCCGACCTCGGACGCGCCCTCGCCGCCGGAGCGCGGCTGCGCGCCGTCCTGGTCGAGGACCGCCGGGACGGCCTCCGGCGCCTGTTCGTCGGCATCGCCGCCGGACCGTCCGCGCGCGCCGCCGAACTCGTGGAGCGGCTGCGGGAGGCGCTGGCGCACCCGCCGGAGCCCGTCACGGTGCCGACCAGCGCGCTGCAACGGGAGATGCTGCGCCAGGTCATCGGGCGCGCCGACCACGGCGGGCGGCACGTCGAACAGCTGTCCTGGAACTGGCACGGGCCGCTGGACACCGACCGGTTCACCGCCGCCTGGCAGTCCGTGTTCGACCACGAGACGGTGCTGCGCGCCGCCTTCGACTGGGACGACACCGCCGGCGACCCCTGGATGGTGCTGCACGAACGGGCCGTCCCCGAAGTCACCCGGCACCCGCACGGCGCGGTCGGCTGGGACGACCTGCTGGAAGCCGACCGGCACCGCGGCTTCGACCTGCGCCGACCCGCCCTGCTGCGCGCCACCCTGCTCGACTCCGGCCCGCAGGACCAGGACGAGGGGCCGGCCACCCGGGTCCTGCTCACCTACCACCACGCGATGCTCGACGGCTGGAGCGTGCGGCTGCTCCTCCAGGCCTTCTACCGCGCCTACCTGACCGGCGGCGTCCTGCCCGGCGGCGAGCGCCGCCCCGACGTCCGCGACCACGCCCGCTGGCTCGACGCCCAGGGAAGCGACGCCGCCCGGCAGTTCTGGGCCACCCGGACCGCCGCCGGCGCCGTCCTCCCGCTCGCCCCCGACCCGACCCGGCGCGGCAGCGGACGCGCCCGGCGCCGGCTCACCCCGTACGAGGCGGTCCGGCTGCGCGGCTGGGCGGCCGCCTGGGGGGCGGGCGAGAGCAGCGCCCTCCAGGCCGCCTGGGCACTGCTGCTCTACCGCGCGGCGCAGTCCCGCGAGCACCGACCGGCCCGGGCGGTGCGGGTCGGCTTCGCGGTGACGGTCTCCGGACGGGGCATCCCGCTGGACGGCATCGACCGGCTGCCCGGCGCGCTGCGCAACCCGCTGCCGATCTCCGTCCGGGTGCACCCGGGCACGACGGTGCCGCAACTGCTCGCGGCCCTGCGCGACGGCGTGCTCGACCTCGCCGCCTACGAGTGGGTCTCGCCCGGACAGGCCCACCGCTGGAGCGCCACCCCGCGCGGGCAGCGGCCGCACAGCCTGGTCGTCCTGGAACACCAGCCGACCGCCCCGCACCACCTGCGGCTGGAGACCGACCTGGCCGCGCACGGCATCCACGTGGAGAACCCCGTACCGGCCGGCACCTTCACCTCGTACCCGATCACCCTCGCCGCCCACTACGACGCCACCGGCGGACTCGTCCTCACCACCACCCACGACCGCGCCCTGCTGGCCGACCGGGACGCCGTCGAACTCCTCAGCCAGAGCGCCCACCTGCTGCGCACCTTCCCCGACCTGCCGAGCGGCCTCAGCACCACGGAGGTGCTGCGCTCCACCCTCGCCGGACACCCCGCTCCCCGACCCGGCGGGCCCGCCGACCACCCGCCGGCCTCGGACGCGCCGACGGACGGCCCGGCCGTCCGGCTGGAGGTGCTGCGCCGGGCCGCCCGCCCGGGCGCGGGCTGGGTGCTGCTGCTGCCCCCGCCCGACGCCCCGCACACCCGCTACCCCGGCACCGCGCGCGGCTGGCCGGGGCCGCAGGCGCTCGGCGTGCTCCGCCCGGCCGCCGGCCCGCCCTCACCGGCCGCCTACCGCCCGGTCCTCGCCCCGCTGCTGGAGTCCCCGGCCCCGGTCGCCCTGGTCGCCGCGCCCGGCAGCGGCGTCACCGCCTACGAGGTCGCCCGGCTCGGCCCGCCGGCCCGCCCCCCGCTGGTCGTCCTGCTCCCCGACGACGCCGCCCCGTCCGACCTGTTCGCCCTGGCCCCCCTCCTCGGCGGCACGCCCCCGCCGTGATCCGCGCCCGACGCCCGATCGTTCCCATCAGCCGGACGAGTGACCAGGGCGCGTGGCTCGCCCCCACGGCCGAATTGGGTCACTTAGCGTCACCAGCATGATCTGGCTCGCCCGTAGAACCGCCCTTGCCTGCCTCGGCCTGCTCATCGCAAGTCTGTGGTTGGCCGTCCCCACGACGGCGTCCGCGGCACCGACGTTGACCCAGCTGGATATCGCCGGCAACTGCTCGCTGTCCTTCTCCGACACCGACGCTTCCGGAGTCGCCTACTTCATCGTCGAGCCGATCGGGACCTCGGGCGATCCCTGCCAGTTTCAGCTCACCGGCCCGCAGGGCACCCAAGTCGCGGACGTCACCGTGACCGGTGACCCGGCAGTCGTGTACGTCGGCGCCGCAGGCACGTACAGCGAACTGCTCACGGACGTCACCCAGGGCTCGACGGCCGGGTTCTCCAACCCGACGGTGACGGGCAGCCCGGCGCTGCCCGCGCTCCCGGCGGGCGAGGCGAGCAGTGGCGGGTGTTCCAAGGCGCTGCAACAGCGCACCGTGGCCGGCGCGGTGGTGCCGCAGTACGCCACCGGGTGGAACATCGTCTCCAGCGACAGCGGCGGCGCCTGCACCAACCAGGTCGGGGCGGTCGGCACCAACCCCTCGGGAACGGTGACCGGCACCACGGTGCAGGTCGCCATCCCCGACCCGTTCGGCCTGTCGCTGGCCAAGTCGGCGACCGCCGGCGGAGCCCCGATCACCACGGCGCAGGTCGGCCAGACCGTCACCTACCAGTACACCGTCACCAACACCGGCCCCGTGCCGTGGACGGCGGTCGCGGTCGACGATCCGCTCCCGGGGCTGTCGTCGATCAGCTGCCCCGGCACACCCCTCGCAGCCGGGCAGAGTCAGACCTGCCAGGCCACCTACACCCCCTCCGCGGCGGACGGAAGCGCCGGATCGGTCACCAACACCGCCACGGCCTCCGGCGTCGACGGGACCAGGCCGTTCGCCACGGGAGCCACGGTCACCTCGGGCCCCGCCACCGCCCGACTGAACATCACCACCGCCAGCCCGTCCCCGTCCCCCTCACCGTCGGCGTCCCCCTCCTCCTCGCCGTCCCCCTCCTCCTCACCGTCGCCGTCGGCCTCACCGTCCCCCTCCTCCTCACCGTCGCCGTCGGCCTCACCGTCCCCCTCCTCCTCACCGTCGCCGTCGGCCTCCCCCTCGCCCTCCACGACCACCGCGCCGCCGTCGCCCTCCACGACCACGACCACCACGCCCGCGACCGCGACCGCGACCGCGACCGCGACCGCGACCGGGCCTGAACTGCCCGAGACCGGAGCACACGTCGGCCCGGCAGCGTGGATTGCCGCCGCCCTCATCGCCACGGGGGCGGGTGCCGCCTGGTTCGGCAGGCCGAGGCCGCGACGCCGACGCTGCTGACGGCACGAGGAAATCCGCGGACCCCTCTCACTCCGCCATCGGGCCTGCCAGGCCCTCCCAGACGGGTGAGGGGGGTTCGGCCACGCTCCGGCGGGGACGTGAACGTGGCGGGCGGGTCAGCTCCCGGAGTGCCCGGACCGGTGCACTGGTGCACTGGTGCGCCGGTTCGCAAAGGCCTGGCCGCGATCTCCCTGATCGGCCGCGACCTGCTGGCGAAGGGCGCCAGGCTCCGTCTTCAGCACCTGCGGTGCGGCGGACCCTAAGGTGAGGCATGGCCTGCTTCGTCCTGACCCGCCGTTCGCCGCTGCCCCCGGCCGTCTGCTGGGAGCGGCTGACCGCCTGGCCCCGGCACGGTGACCGGGTGCCGTTCACCCGGGTCACCGTGGTGCGGGGCGGTGGCGGGCAGGCGGGGGACGCCATCCTGGCCCGGACGGTCATCGGGCCGTTCCGGTTCGACGACCCGATGGAGATCGTCGGCCTGGCCGCCCCCGCACCTGGGCGCGACGGGCTGTGCCGGCTGGAGAAGCGGGGCCGGCTGGTGCTCGGCTGGGCCGAACTGCGCGTACGGGCCCCCGGCCAGGACACCGGGCAGACCGGGGAGACCGGCGGATCCGAGGTGACCTGGACGGAGGAACTCCGGGTCGCGCGCCTGCCCGCGGCACTCGACCCGCTCGTGGCCCGCGCCGGACGCCTGGTCTTCGGCCGGGTGCTGGACCAGCTGCTGGAGGCGGGACCCCGTACGGCCTGACGTCGCGCCAGAGCCGGTACTGCCGGCGGACGTACCCGCGCGGGTCGTCGTCGACCGTGACGCGGTCGTACTCCGCCGGCATTCGGTGACGGTCCCGGCCAGTGGCGTCGGGTCGGCCGGTGGCCTCGGGTCGGCCGCCTACGCCGACAGGATCCGCCGCAGGACTTCCCGCAACTCGGCGTCGCCGGCGGGCGGGTGGGGCGCCTGCCAGGCGATGTGGCCGTCGGGGCGGGTGAGGAGCGCGCCGGTGGCGGGGAGGCCGGAGAGGCCGGGCCAGTCGGCTGCGGGCAGTGGCCGCAGCACGACGGGCAGGCCTGCCGCTGCGGCGGTGTCGGCCTGGCGTTGCCAGGCGGGGTCGCCGGTGGGTGTGAGCAGGGTGAAGCCGGGGCCGATGAGGTCGAGCGTCGACGCCGCCCCGGGGAGTCCGGCCAGGCACAGGTGCGGGAGGCGGCCACCGGGCCCGCCGTCGGGGTGCTCGCCGTCCGGGTCCAGCGGCGGGCGGGCGGGTGCGTCGGGGTCGGCGTGGACGGCGGTGGAGCGGTAGGCCGCCGTGAGCAGCAGTTCGTCGTCGATCCGGTAGCCGGTGCGGGCGCGGGAGTTGGCGAGGGACAGGTCGATGACCTGGCGGGCGACGGGGCGGCGCTCGGCCTGGTAGGTGTCCAGCAGCGCTTCGCCGGCCGACCCGGCCACGACCGCGGCGAGCTTCCAGGCCAGGTTGTCGGCGTCGCCGATGCCGGTGTTCATGCCGTGTCCACCGGTGGGGGGCGTCACATGGGCCGCGTCGCCCGCGATCAGGACCCGTGACCGGCGGTAGGTGTCGGCGAGTTGGGCGTCCAGCCGCCAGGTCTGGGTGTCCCGGACGGTGACGTCGAGGTCGGGCAGTCCGGCGGCGTCGCGCACCAGCCGGGCCAGCTGCCGGTGGTCGCCGAGGAGGTCGGCGAGGTCGGCGCGCCCGGGGTCGTAGGGGTGCTGGTAGATCCAGTGCCGGTCGTTGTCCACGGCCAGGAAGCCGCCGCGGCCGGGCTCGGTGAGGAAGTAGGACGCGCTGGCCCGGTCGGCGACGACCTCGCCGAGCGGCGCCTCGAAGCGGATGCTGAGGAAGTGGCCGAGGCCGGTCGGCCCTGCCATGGCGATCCCGGCGCCGGTGCGGACGGTGCTCGCTGCGCCGTCGCAGCCGATCAGCCAGTCGGCGCGCACGGTGTGCCGGTCGCCGGTGGCCCGGTCCTCCAGCACCGCGTGCACGCCCTCGCCGCCGCCTGCGGATGCGCCGACGGTGGCGGGCTCGGTGAACTCGGTGAACTCGGTGAACTCGGTGAACTCGGTGAAGGAGAGCAGCCGGGTGGCGAACCGTACGCCGTCCGGCGCGAGTTCACGGGCCTGGCGCAGCAGCACGGCCTCCAGGGCGTCCTGCGAGCAGATGAGCCCCGGCGACGGGGTGCGCTCGGCGCCGCCGTCCGGGGCGCCGGCCACGCCGGTGCGTACGAAGTCCGGGTCGACGAGGTCGCGGCCGCGGTAGAAGAAGACGTGCGAGGCCGGGAGCCCGGCCTGCCGGATGTCGGCTTCCAGTCCGAGCCTGCGGAAGATCTCCATCGAACGCGCGGACACGCCACGGGCCTTGGGGTGGCGGGAGGTGCCCTGGTGCGCCTCGACGAGCAGGTGCGGCACGCCGTGCCCGGAGAGCAGGAGCGACATGGTCAGGCCGACCGGGCCTGCGCCGACGATCAGGACGGACGTCGTTGCCGGGAATCGCATGCCACTCCTTCGTAACGCCTAATCTTTGATTTCGACGTTACCATGGGGTGCGCAAACGATCGGAAGGGGCGTACCCATGACCCAGGACCACGACGGCGGCAACCCCCGCGGCCTCCACTTCGTCACCGAGCTCGCGAACACCGTCCGCGCCGACCCCGAGGCGGGCGCCGCCGATCTGCAAGCCCTCCTGGAACGCCACGGAGGCCCGCCCTTCCGCCTCACCGACGCCGACGCCCGGGAGCTGCGCGAAGCCGCCGCCCCGCTGATCGGCATCCTCGCCCTCCACGACGAGGACGAGGCGGCCGAAGCGATCAACACCCTGCTCGACCACTACCCGGCCCGCCCCCGCCTCGTCCGCCTCCCCGGCCGCCCCTGGTCGATGCACACCCAGGCGCCCCCGGCCGCCGGCCTCACCCACTGGCTGCTCTCCACCTCCGCCCTAGCCCTCGGCCTGTGGCTCAGCGAGCGCGGCACCTGCGCCTGGGGCGAGTGCGCCGCCCCCGACTGCAACCGCTTCTTCATCGACACCGGCCGCCGCACCCCGCAGCGCTTCTGCACCCCGCGCTGCGCCACCCGGGTGCGGGTCGCCGCCCACCGGGCCCAGCGCGCCACCGACTGACGGCCCGCCGGCGCGCCCCTCCCCCACCCTTCAGCCGGGTGACGTCGCGGCAGCTGCGGATGGCGACGATGTCCGGGCGATGGCTCGAACCCGGCTACGGCCGTCCCGACCGGCCACCGACTCCTCGTTGGACAGTCCGGCCAGCACCGCGTACGGCACCGTGGGCAACTCCGACAGGTCTGTGGCAGGCCAGGCCCCCCAGCACACCGGTCACCGCACGGGCGGCGGCACAGTCCACGTCACGCAAAGTACCGTGGGCCACCCTGCTTCTGACGAAGGCCGCGTCCAGACGACCCGGCACCTCGCGGGGAGTGAACGTTCATGAGCGTAGGCGTCGCCCGTGGCAGGCAACCCGCGACATCCCGGCCCGTGCGCCCTGGGGCAGGCTCCGTGCACTGCGCGGCAGGCGACTGTTTCCCCGCCAGGAGCCGCCTGGGCTCTGTGGTCCGACCACGGTCCGGCTCCCGACCCGGCTCCCGATCCGGCGCCTGCAACCCGGCACACCTTCACGGCGTCGAAGGGCCCGCGTCAGCAGCCGGCATCGGTCAGCGAGCACCGCACAACCGCAGGAAGCGCCCTGCCCCGCGCCAAGGAAGGCCCCACTGGTGACAGCGGGACCTTTCCTGTTCAAGCAGGCATAGCGGAATATCCCATTAAGGTGCTTGTATACCTTATACAGTACTCCCCCTGTAACGGCATCCGGCTGACGCCGGGGGCTCAGAGTGTGTGGGCTCGGACAGGAGAAGCGGCGGCATGAGCGTGACGAGCAATGACGACGGGCACGAAGTGCCCGTGGCGGTACCGGGCACGAACGACTCCTCCGCTCCGGACCCGCCGGCCGCGGCCGACCACGGCCGACGGCTGACCTGGCTCGGCTACGCCCTGATCGTCATCGTCTACCTGGGCATCATCCAAGGGCTCGGCGCGGCCATTCACGTGGACAACGGGAACTCCCGGAGCCAGTTCCCGACGACCGAGGCGATCGTCCACAACGCGCTGATCCCGATCGGCGCCTCCATCGTGTTCGTGAGCGCGGTGATCACCTGGCTCAGGTGGTGGCCCGCTGTCTTCCGCTACCGCGCACCTGTGCGGCGGTGGGTGCACCTGGTGCCGATCTCGATGATCGTCGCTGCGGTCGCGGGGCTCAACTACGGGCATCTCGCCCAGCAGCAGGCGTCGCTGGTGGTGTGCCTGCTGGTGCTCGGGGTGTTCGTCGGGGTCGGTGAGGAGTTGATGTTCCGCGGCGTCGGTGTCCAGGTCTTCCGGCGGGCCGGCCTCAGCGAGGGCCGGACCGCGTTGTTCTCCTCGGTCGTCTTCGGACTGGTCCACGTCAGCAATGCCATCAGCACCGGCCCGCAGGCGATCGGGCAGGCGGTGATCGTGGCGACCTCCGGTTACTTCTTCTACCTGTGTCTGCGCGTCGGCGGGGTCATCCTGCTCCCGATGCTGGTCCACGGCCTGTGGGACACCAGCCTGATCTCGAACCTGGTCGGCCCCGAACCAGGTGTTTCGGTCGGCATGGTCCTGCTCATCGCGCTGCAGATCGCGCTGATCGTCGTACTCATCGTCCGGCGCAAGCGAATCGAACCCTCCGTGGCAGTCGACCAGGGACCGCTGGCGTGATGATCCCGTCGCCGCTCCCGTACGGCGTGGAGCACCCGCACGGGTGAATCGGCCGGCACTCGGCCGCGGGTGTGAACGGCGAAGGGGGACACGCCCTTGCCCGGCGGGTGAGACAGCGGATGTCAATCGGGCGTCAGACTCCGCAGTCCGGCGCTACGACGCGAAGACGCCGATCCGGGCCCCGCCTCCCGCAAAACCCGAGCCGGACCCCAGGAACAGCCAGTTCAGGCATGGCCGAAATCACTCCCTGGTTACGAGGATGTACTTTCCGTAGGGTCCCGGTTGTGCGTCATGTCCACGTGCACGGCCGAGGGAGCGGGCTTCATGAGTGTCAGTGACGGCGTGGTGAAGGTCTACAGTGACCGCACCTACAGCTCCACCACGGTGGTCCGCCATCAAGGAACGACCGTGGCGTTCGCGATGGACGACCAGCGGCGCATCGTGTACTCGGTCCTGGCGCTCGGTGCCTACGATCCCGCCCGGGGGGAGGCGGACGCCGCCTACTGGACCGAGGATCCGCTGGAGCTGTCCTTTCCCGAGGAGCTCGTCCGCGTCGGGTACGCCGCGCTCGGTACCGTGACGATGCCTCACGTCAAGAAGGGCGGGCGGGTCGAGGCGGAGCACACGCAGGTGCTCGCCCCGCAGGAGAGCGACCCGTTCCTGTCCAGCACGGCCCGGCTCACCGCCGCCGTCCCGTTCCAGGTGCTGTCGGACGGCACGTACGTGGTGGTGCTGCGCCAGTCGGTGGCCGCCGGACACCCGGACGCCGTGCGCGAGGCGGGGTCCGGCCGGGCGTCGGGGGGCGCGACGGGGGCAGCGCTGGTCGACTCGGCGCTGCTGTGCGACCGCTTCCTGCTGGTGGACGGTGTCCTCAAGCCCGTACGGGAGATCCGCTACCGGCGCAGCCGCAGCAAGGACCGGCCGGATTCGGCGAAGGACAGCCTGGGCGGCACCGACATGGAGGGCCGTCCGTTCCGCGAGCCGACGCAGGTACTCGGCTTCGTAAGGAACCTGAGCGAGGGGCGGTTCACGGCGCTGCTCGTACCCACCAGCGTCGCGGGCACCGGCCGCTGGCAGTTCTTCAGCCACAACACGGCCACCTCCCGGATCGACGCCCTGAGCGTGGAGCAGAGCACGGACGGGCTGTTCGACACCCGGGGAAGCCGGGCCTGGACCAGCCCCGACCCCGCCTACCAGGGCGCCGTGTACGAGCGGGAGCCCGGCACCTGCCCCTTCACGGGGGCGCCGCTGGTGCCGGTGGCGTCCCGCTCCGGCTCCGGGGAGACCGCGCTGCGGCTGGCCGGGCCCGACGCGGCGGCGGCGGTCGCCGGCGTGCGGGACGGGCCGGAGTTCACCGTCGAGGTGTGGCTGCGGCCCGAGCGGGCGGCGGCCACGACCGTGTACACCGACGGCTTCGTGCTGGAGCTGGCCGAGGGCGGCGTGCCCCTGCTCAGCGGGTCGGGCACCGTCACCGGGACCCGGGCCCTGGCGGCCGGCGAGTACGCCCACCTCGCCGTGGTCTGCCGGGACGGTACGGCCACGCTGCACGTGGACGGACTGCCCTGCGGGACCGGTCCGTTCACCCCGCCGCCCGGCACCGGCACCGCGGTGCTCGGCGGCGCCGGGCGGAACGTGGCGTTCGACGCCGACGAGCTGCGGATCTGGGACCGGGCCCGGGCGCAGGACGAGCTGCGGCAGGATCGCGGCCACCGGCTGGTCGGGGACGAACCCGGACTGGTCGCGTACTACCGCTTCGACGAGGCGTCAGGTTCCGTGGCGCACGACCAGACGGACCGTGCGCGGCATGCCGCCCTGTCCGGGGCCGTGTCGTGGGTGACCTCGACGGCGCCGGTGGGCGAGCACGCGGGCATCCGCCGGGACAGCTTCTCCTTCGCCGCCCGCACCGTCCTCTCCGCCCCGTCGGCGATCCTCTACCACCAGCAGGAGGCCCAGGCTGCCGGGTACCACGACGTGCCCAAGCCCGCCAAGCACCAGACCCGGGTGCTGCTGTCGTGCGCCACGGGCGACGCGGCCGCGCCGGACGCCGAACCCCGCCTCGCCGTCCTCGATCTCGCCGTCGGCGCCGACGGCCGGCTCGCGCAGGTCGCCGACGTCCTGACCCTGCCGGACCTCACCACCCGGGAGCACGAGGACCTGGACCACCAGAGCGCGCTGGAACAGCGGATCAAGGGCCTCCGGACCGAGATCGCGGACCTGCGGGCCCAGTCGGTCACCCTCACCGCCACCTGCGCGGACATCCCGGCCCGCCAGGCCGCGGAGGACGCCACGCGGCACGCACTGACCGCGGCCGAGGCGCAGTGGGAACTCCAGCGCGACAACCCCGCGGACTGGGACAACGCCCAGCTGCGCTTCACCAGGCCCGACGGCCACAGCTACTGGGTCGGCCCGCAGGGCAACACCCTCCACCACAAGAACCCCCTGAACGGTTGGGACACCGTGCCCGGCATCAGCAGCTGGCGGTTCGTCTACTCCGGCTGGCGGGACGGCGTCGGCCGCAAGCTCTACTTCATCCGCCTCGTCAACGGCGGCTACCAGATGAACGTCTACGGCGGCACCAGCGCCGAGGGCAGCTACGTCCAGCTGTACAACAGCAGCAACGCCAACACCGCCAACGAACTGTTCGCCGTGATCCCCCAGTCCGAGGGCACCTACCAGATCGTCGCCTACCACAGCGGCAAGACGCTCGCGATCCGCGCCGCCGGCGGCAACTACCTGGCCCAGTACACCAGCTCCACCGTCATGGCCGGCGGCGAGGGCCGGTGCCGGATCGACCGGATCTCCTGGTCCGGTGCGGACACCGCCTTCACCGCCGCGCGCAACGCCCACGACGCCGCCCAGGAACAGCTCCAGGCGCTGCTGGCCGCCCAGGAGCAGCTCAACGACGTCACCCTCCAACTCGCCGTCCGCGAAGCGGCCCTGACTTCCGCACAGGACGAACTCGGCCGGTTCACCGACGGCCTGTCCGGCACCGACGACGTGACGGTCGCCGCCGCGCACCTGGGCACCGACGCCACCGGGCTCGGCTCCACCGGCGGACTGCTGTCCTTCGCCCGCACCTCCTCACGGCCCTTCCTGATGGACAGTGCCACCGGCCACGTCGCGCTGTACTTCCGCGGCCTCAACGACCAGTTCTTCGCCGCCTACTACGACACCCAGGTGGTGCGCGGCACCAAGACCCTCGGCATCGGGGACGCCGCGCTGCTGTTCACCGCCAGGGACGCCGGAGTGGACCTGACCGGGGTGAGCGTGAGCGTCACCGCGGTCCAGGGGCAGCCGGGGTTGTGCGACCTCACCATCGACCTGCCCGGCGACCGCGAGGTCTGGCGCGCCCTGCCCCGCGACACCGGCACGCTCGTCGACGTGCTCTCGGGCGCCACGCACGTCCCGCAGACGCTCGGCACCGCCGCCGAGCCCGTCCGGACCGACGGACCGGACCCCTCAGACGCCTCGGACCCCTCCGCCGCCGAAGCCACGCTCGGCCTGGCGGCCCCACTCGGCCGGCCGCTCGCCGCCCCCGCCTACATCGCCACCGACGACGGCGTCCGGCTGCTCACCGAGTCGGCCCCGGCCGGGGCCACCGCACTGCGCGTCGACCGGCCCTGCCGCCCCGCGCCCGGCTCGCCCGTGCGCCTCGTCCCGTACGACCCCGCCCTGGCACGCGCCGAGCGGCCCGGCGCGGACCTCTCCCGCGGTTCCCGCCTCGTCACCGTCGCGGCGGCCTCCCCCGACGCCCGGGTGCAGGACGGCACCGCCGACGACGCCGTCGTCGGACAGCCCTGCCGCTGGCGCGGCTCGTCCCCCGGCCGCGCCTTCGCCTTCAACGGCACCGACCAGTACCTGGCCCTGCCCGCCGCGGCCCTCCCCACCACCACGACCGCCTCGAACGTCACGGTCGAGGCGTGGGTCAACCCCTACCGGGCCACCCGCACCGCGTGTCTGGTGCACGCCGCGAACGACGCCGACGCCCCTTACAGCCTGCTGCTCGCCGATGCCACCGCCCGTACGGCGGTGGTCTTCGACGGCGCCGACGACCAGGTGTCCGTCGACGGCCTCGCCCTGTCCGGAACCGCCCTGACCATCGAGCTGTGGGCCAGGCGGGCCGTCGCCGCCCACACCGCGAGCGAGACGATCCTGTCCTACGGCGCCGGCGCGCTGTCCCTGTCCTACGACCAGGCCGGGACGGTCTCCTTCGCCCTCGGGAGCGAGGTCCTCACCACCGCCGCGTCGTACACCGACACCGACTGGCACCACTGGGCCGCCGTCCTCGACCCCGCCACCCGCACCCAGGTCCTCTACCGCGACGGCGTCGAGGCCGCCCGCCGTTCCACGGCCCGAACCGTCACCCGCGACGGACGGCTCGTGCTCGGCGGTCTCGGCGCCGCCGCGTCCTTCCGGGGCGGCATCGACAGCCTGCGGGTGTGGAACCGCGCTCGGACGGCCGACGAGATCCGTGACCTGATGCGGCAGAACGTCGCCAGCGGACTGCCCGGCCTGCTCGGCTCGTGGACCTGCGGCGACCAGCAGTTCCTGGACACCTCCGGTCACGGCCGCCACGGCGTCCTCGGCGGAACCCCGCAGGCGGGCGAGTCCCACTCCAAGGGCTACCGGGTCGTCGCCGGCGTCGGTGAGCGCGCCGTCCGCAGCCGGGACGTCTTCCCGGCCGGCGAGTGGGCCCACGTGGCCTCCGCTTTCGAACAGTCCTGGGCCGTCCGGCTCGACGGCTCGTCCTGGCTGGACAGCGACGGGGACGACTCCCTCGGCCTCACCGGCGACCTCACCCTGGAGGTCTTCGGCACGCTGGAACGCCTCGGCACCACCCAGGGCCTGATCACCCGTGGCCGGCTCGGCGGCGAGGAGCACGTGCCCTACCAGCTGTCCGTACGCCCGGACGGCAGGCTGGAGTTCGCCTTCGAGGAGGCCGGTCCGGTCGTCCGGCGCTTCGTGTCGACGGCCACCGTCCCCTCCGGCCGCTTCACCCGGATCGCCGTCGTCAAGCGGGCCGGCCGCGAGACCACCGAACAGCGGGGCACCCGGCAGATCGCCCTCACCGGCCCGGACGGAGCCGGCACCACCCAGACCGTCGACGTCGTCCAGGGCGTCGACGTCCACGCCTGGGACGACATCACCTTCTACATCGACGGCACCCCCACCGGAACCTCCCGCTACACCGGCCCCGGCCCCGAGAGCGGCACCGGCACCCTGGAGATCGGGCGGGTCCGGGAGGGCATGCGGACGTACGGGACGCGCGGCGTCCTCGGCGAGGTCCGGATCTGGAACAAGGCCCGCGACGCCGCCGTCATCGGCACCCCGGTCTCCCCGCGCGACACCGGTCTGGTGGCCCGGTTCACCTTCGAGGAGAACACCGGCAGCACCACGACCGACACCACCGGCGCCCACACCGCCCGGCTGCGCGGCGCCACCTGGACGCGCGACCCCGACCCCCGGGCCAGCGTCTTCCGCCTCTACCGCAACGGCATCGCGCTGGCCACCGATCCGGTCGACGCGGCGGCCCCCGACAGCCCGACGCACTACGGGGAACGGCAGTTCACCCTCGGCGCCCGCCTGGCCGGCACCACCGTCACCGACGCCCTCGACGGGACCCTCGAAGAGGTCCGGGTCTGGCGCACCGCCCGCACCGCGGAACAGATCAGCGACAACCTCTTCACCCGCCTCAAGGGCGACAAGGAAGACCTGATCGGCTACTGGCCCTTCGACCGGGACTCCACCTCCGGCGGCACCGACGTGGTCCGCGACATGGGCCTGCGCGGCAACCACCTGCGGCCCGGCCCCGGCGCCGCGCCGACCGTGGTCCTGTCCACCGCTCCGGTCTCCACCGACACCGCGGCCGTGCGCTCCGCCGTCTCCGGCGTGCGCACCCCCTTCCACGAGACCGTCGCCACCGCACCGGCCGTCGGCGAGTACGCCGACATGCAGTACGCGGCCGACGGCACTGCCACCGGTGTGATGAAACGCGCCTACTCCTACCTCACCGAGGAGGGCCGCTGGCGCCTGGTCACCGGCTACAAGGTGGGTGACCTGGTCAGCGAGTGGGTCAGCCAGGTCCAGTACGACCCCCAGCTCATCGGCTACATCGAAGGCGCCCCGCCGGTCCCCTCCGAGAACCTCACCGGCCAGGGCAACGACTACCGGGGCGCCTCCAGCGTCGGATTCACCACCGCCGACTCCGTCACCGAGTCGCTGTCCTCCTCCCGCGACCGCAGCGCGGACGCCGCCTTCCACTTCGCGTTCAAGAACACCTACGACGCGGACACCCTGCTCATCATGGCCCCGCTGGGCATCGGCACCGCCAAACCGGCGGTCAAGGGCGGCGCCGTCCTCAGCCTGGACAACACCCTCGAATTCACCAACACCTGGACCGACGCGACCACCCTCACCCAGGCCACCGACACCGCGCGGGCCACCACCGTCGCCCTCACCGGCCACTGGGAGGACCCCGCCCACCTGCTCAACCCCGCGCTCGGCCGCCGCTACCAGCCCGCCAACACCGGCTTCGCTCTGGTGCAGTCGCAGACCGCCGACGTGTTCGCGCTGCGCCTCGCCCACACCGGCACGCTCGTCGCCTACCGGATGCTGCCCAACCCCGACATCCCCAGGGACTGGAACATCCTCACCTTCCCCATCAACCCCCAGTACACCAAGCAGGGCACCCTCGACGGCGGTGTCGGCTTCGACGAACACGGCAAGGTCCTCGACCCCGCCTACCCCAACGCCCAGCGGTACGGCGAGTACAGCTACTACAAGCCGCGCGAGGCCTACGCCCTCAAACGCGCCATCCAGCGCCGCCGGCAGCAGCTGCGCAGCTACTACGAGAGCGTCTCCACCGCCACCGGCACGCCCGATCCCACGCAGCAGCGGGCCGCCAGGATCGCCGAGACCTTCGTCGGGCCGATCGACGACAACCGGGGCGAGAGCACCGGGCAGACCGCTGCCGACGGGGCCGTCGTGCGCGACCTGGCCAACACGTACGTGTGGACCGCCGACGGAGGATTCTTCGCCGAGACGACCACCACCACGGACTCCGTCACCGAGACCACCGCCGGTTCCTACACCGTCAAGGACATGGCCACCGCGGGCGCCGAGTTCGGCTTCACCGTGTTCGGCGTCGGCATCGGCGCCCAGCTCGACGCGAGCCTCGGCGGCAGCCACAGCGTCACCCGCACCCGCGCCCGCGACGCCTCCCGCTCCTACTCCCTCGACGTGGACTGCCGCCCCTCCGGCGACCTCCAGGCCTACAGCGCCGACGGACAGACCCGTTTCGACCCCGACGGCAGCCCCCGCCGGGTGCCGGGGAAGGTCGACGCCTACCGGTTCATGAGCTTCTACCTCCACGAGTCCGGGGACAACTTCGACGACTTCTTCCACAAGGTCGTCGACCCGCTCTGGCTCGCCGGCTCCTCCGCACCCAGCGCCGCGGCACTGCGCCAGACCCAGCAGTCCGACCGCAAGCCGCCCTGCTGGCGCGTCCTGCACCGGGTCACCTTCGTCTCCCGCATCCTGCCGCCGGTCCCCGCCGCCGACACGCCGCCGCTGGAGCAGGACCTGGTCCGCGCCGACATCGCGTCCAACTACGAACTCGTCCGCCGCCTGGACCCGTACGTACGCCAGGCCACCGCGACCAGGACCGCCCTCGCCGCAGCCACCCGTACGGCCCTCACCACCCACCTGCCGCACCTCCTCGCCCACGAGGAGGCCATCACCCGGTTCCTCACCGACTACTACGGCGTCACCGAGTAACCCCCGCTCACGGCGGAGACCCCACCGCCCCGCACACTCCGCAACGCACCGGCTCGAACCGACCCGCTCTCGTGTCTGCCCACCCTGCCGGGCGGCAAGAGCGGGCCGCGACGGTGCGATGTGGCGCCGCGACGTGGACGTGGCCGTCGCCCTCCGCGGCCTGGCGCCCCCCAGCTGCCGAAGCCCGCCGACGTCATCGAGAAGCTGGGGCTGTGGTGAGCGGTGCCGTGCCGGGCTCGGTCCTGGCCGCCCTCGCGCACCCCGACGACGCCGAACTGTGGACCGGCAGCGCCCTCGCCCTCCACGCCAGGTGCGCCGTCGTCACCGCCGGCGACGTCATCGCCGCGCCCACCATCTCATTGCCCGAGGAGACCGGCGGGCAGAACTGGGACTACCGGGCTGCCTGGCCCGAGGCAGCGCCCGCGGCCCGGGCCGGCTGGGTTCAGGCCCCGGCGGGGTGGGTGAGGGTGTGCCAGGCGTTGTAGCCACCGAGAAGGTCGGAGACGTCGGGGTGGCCGTGGTGGCGCAGCAGACTGGCGGCGATGGAGGAGCGGTGGCCGCTGGCGCAGTGGACGACGAGGGGGTGGTCGGTGGGGATCTCGTCCAGGCGGTTGGGGAGTTCGGTCAGGGTGATGTGCAGGGAGCCTTCGATGGATCCGGTTTCGCGTTCGCCACAGGTTCGGACGTCCAGGACGGTGGGGGGCTGTTCGCTGGCGAGTGCGGTGCGGAGCTGGTCGGCGGTGAGGCGGCTGGCGGGGGTGAGGTCGTCGGCGAGGGCGGGCAGGGCGTTGCCGGGGTTGCGCAGGTAGCCGGCGATGCGGTCGAAGCCGATGCGGGCGAGGCGGGTGATGACCTCTCCCTCGCGGTCCTGCGGGGCGATGATCGCGATGTTGCTGTCGGGGGTGAGGACGGTGCCGGCCTGTTCGGCGAAGCGGCCGTCGACGGGGACGTTGACGGCGCCGCGGACGTGTCCCGCGCCGAACTCCTGGGGGCTACGGGCGTCGAGGACGACGGCACCTGCGCCGCGGACCTCCTTGAAGCCTTCGGGGCACAGGGGACGGGCTGCGGTCGTGGGGTCGAGCAGCGGGTGGTCCTGGCGGTTGAGGGTGGCGTCGTGGCCGAAGTAGGCGGGGGCGGTGGACTGGCCGGCGGTGACGATACGGACGAAGGTGTCCTGGTCCATGGGCTGGCAGGCGTAGTTGGTCAGGCGCTGGGTGCCGATGGTGGACCGGCGGTCGGTGGAGAGGTTCTTGCCGCAGGCCGAGCCGGCGCCGTGGGCGGGGAAGACCAGGGTCTCGTCGGGCAGGGCCATCAGCTTGCGGTGAACGCTGTCGTAGAGCATGGCGCCGAGTTCGACGGCGGTGACGCCGGTGGAGGCGAGCAGGTCGGGGCGGCCGACGTCGCCGATGAACAGGGCGTCGCCGGTGAGCACGCCGTACGGGACGGCGTCGTCGGGCTGTTCGAGGACCAGGACGCTGATCGACTCGGGGGTGTGGCCGGGGGTCTCCATGATCTGGAGGGCGACGTCGCCGAGTTCGATCCGTTCGCCGTCGCTGAGCTTGCGGATCGGGTACTCGGTCTCGGCGCGGTGTCCGTAGCCGATCCAGGCGCCGGTGCGGGCGGCCAGTTCGAGGTGGCCGGCCAGGAAGTCGGCGTGGAAGTGGGTGTTGATGACGCCGACGACGGTCAGGCCTCGTGCCGTGGCGTCGGCGAGGTATTCGTCGACGTCCCGGCGAGGGTCGACGATCACGGCCTGGCCGGTGGTCTCGTCGGCGATCAGGTACGAGGCCTGGGAGAGGCAGTCGAGGTAGAACTGAGCGAAGTACACGGGGAACCTCCTGGGCGGCGTCGGGCGCCTCGGCGCGATCTCAATACCCCCACTGGTATATGTGCCAGCATACGGCCCCACGGTCGATACGGGGCAGGGTATCGCCGAACGAGGTCGATAATACCCCCCGGGGTACTATGGTGGACATTGCGCGGGACCGGCCGCCGCCGTCGGAGACGGGCGGAACCGAGGAGGCGCCCACGCCCCTGGGGCGCCCGCCCGGCGCGCCGCCCCGCCCCGCCCCGCGGCGGCCCGTCCGGCGCCGTCCGGCCCGCACCAGACCAGACCACCGGAGCACCGCATGCCCCCGCTGCCGCCCGACCCCGGGCAGACCACCCCCGCCCAGGCCCACCAGCTCGCCCGCGCCGGCACAGCCGTCCTGCTCGACGTCCGGGAGCGCGGCGAGTTCGCGGCCGGCCACGCCCCCGGCGCCCTCCACCTGCCGCTGATCGCCCTGGCCGCCCGCGAACCGCTGCCGCCCGAGGCGGGCGGACGGCTCGTCCTGGCGATCTGCCACTCGGGCAACCGTTCCGCGCGGGCGGCGCAGCTGCTCGCCGAACGCGGCGTCGAGGTGCTGAACGTCGTCGGCGGCATGACCGCCTGGGAGCGGGCCGGACTGCCGGTCACCACGCCGGGCGGCGGCACCGGCAGCGGCGGCAGCGGCGGCAGCGCCGGCGACGGGAGCTCCAGGGACGCCGGGGACGCGATATGACCGCGCTGCTCCTGGCGCTGGCCGCCGGGGCCGTGGTCGGCCTCGCCCTCGGCGGCCTCGGCGGAGGCGGCAGCATGCTCGCCGTCCCCGCGCTGGTCTACCTGCTCGGATTCAGCCCGGCGCTGGCCACCACGGCCGCCCTGGTGATCGTCGCCGCGACCTCGCTGACCGGCCTGCTCGCGCACGCCCGGGCGGGCCGGGTCCGCTGGCGCACCGGCGCGCTGTTCGCCGCCGCCGGGCTGCCCGCCGCCACGGCCGCCGGGGCGCTCTCGGCGCACCTGCCCGGGGCGCTGCTGACCGGCGCGTTCGCGGTGCTGGCCGGGCTGGCCGCCTGGCGGATGCTGGTGCCGCCGAAGGCCGCCCCGCAGGAACATTCCGCCGCCGGGTGGGGCCGCTCGACGGCGACCGGCGCCGGGCTCGGCGCGGTCACCGGGCTGCTGGGTGTCGGGGGCGGGTTCCTCGCCGTCCCCGCGCTGGTCTCGGTGCTCGCCTTCACCATGGCCGAGGCGGTGGGCACCAGCCTGCTGGTGATCACCGCCAACGCGCTGGCCGCGCTGCTGCCCCGCCTCGGCGCGACCGGCGCCATCGACTGGGCCGTGGCCGCACCCTTCACCGGGGCCGCGATCCTCGGCGCCTGGGACGGAAAGCGGCTCGCCGACCGGCTCAGCGGGCGCACCCTCCAGCGGGCCTTCGCGTTCGCCCTGCTCGGCGTGGCCGCGCTGATGCTGGTCACCGCCCTGCGCTGACGCCGGTCGCCGCGCTGCGCTGATGCCGGCCACCGCCCCGCACCGACGCCGGGCGGGCCCCGGCTCCCGGCGCGCGAACCGGAGGACGAGTCCGGAGGGCGGCAGCCGACCGTGCGCCGACCGTTGACGCGACTCGGATGGGCGTGTGACATTGCACATGTCACCCAGCGCCGCTCCGGGGATTTGAACGTTCAAACCCCTGCCCGCGCACGCTGCCCGCCCCCTGACGCACCGCCACCCGTCCGACAGGAGAGCCCCGATGCCCCCCACCCGCGCCCCGCGCCGCCGACCGGTCCGCGCCCTGCCCTCGGGCTTGGCCGTCCTGGCCGTCCTCGCCGTCCAAGCCGTCGGCGCGGGACCGGCCCGAGCCGACGGCCCGGCCCCGCTGGTCGACGGCGGCGGCTACGTCCTCGGCTCCGTCCTGGACGGCGGCTGCCTCGGCCCGCAGTACGCGCAGTCGGCGGCCGGCACGCCCGTCGTCGGCGCGGCCTGCCAGGGACTGCTCAGCCAGCGCTGGCAACTGCACCGCACCACCGACGGCTACCGGCTGGTCAACGCCGCGAGCGGACGCTGCCTGACCCTCGACGGCACCGGGCGGCACCCCGGCACGGCCGACTGCGGCACCGACCCCGCCGCCGAGACCTTCGCCATCTCCCCGGCACCGGGCGGGAGTCACACCCTGACCGCACACGGCGCCTGCCTCACCACGGCGGCCGACCGCGAGCAGGACGGCGCCGCCGACCACGAGCAGAGCAGCGCCGCCGACCGCCGCCGTTGCGACGCCCGGCCCGCCCACCGCTGGACCCTCACCCGCAGCGAACCGCTCACCCTCACCGACCCCGGCTTCGAACAGGGCACGGACGGCTGGACGTTCACCGAGCACACCGGCGTCGCCACCAACAACCCGCACGGCGGCACCCGCCTCGCCTACCTGGACGCCGGCTCCGGCCACCGGATCGCCCAGCAGGTCACCGCCGTCACCGCTGGCAGCTACGACCTGTCCGCCTGGATCGCCACCGGCGGCGCCGGCGGCACCTTCTCCGTCAGCGTCAACGGCACCGTGGTCCGCTCGCTGACCCTGCCCGAGCAGCCCGTCTACGCGAAGTACACCCTGCCCCGGGTGCACGTCGCGGCCGGCGACCGGCTCACCCTCGGCATCGGCTCCTCCCCCACCGGCTGGGTCAACGCGGACGACGCCTCCGTCGCCCCGTCCGCCCCCGGCGACCCGAGGATCAGCTCCTCGGACCCGGAGGTCGTCGCCCTGTTCGACTGGGCCAAGACCAAGGCCAACAGCTGGGTGCAGCAGGCCGGCACCACCGGCGTGCTCAACCAGGACGAGAACAACCCCGGCGGCACCGGCACCACCACCTACGACACCACCTACTGGGCCGGCTACCCGTTCCGCTCCGACTTCTACAGCCGCGACTTCGCCCACCAACTGGTCGGCGCCCACCTGCTCGGCCTGGACGCCGAGAACAAGACCATGCTGCGCGGCTTTGCCGGCTCCGCCACCGAGACCAACAAGCTCTACCCGGTCTGGGCGCTCAACTTCGACGCCAGGACGTACGGCAGCATCGACTACCGGAGCCCCGACCGCTTCGTGCGCGAGCTGCCCGCGCCGTTCGAGCTGGTCGAGAAGGCCGGCGAGGCCTACCGGTGGACGGGGGACCGCGACTACGCCGACGACCCCGCGCTGAGCGGCTACGTCCGCAACACCCTCGGCCCCTTCATCGCCCAGCACCCCGGCCCGGTCGACAACGGCGGCCTCCCCATCCCGCAGGCCACCAGCCGCAGCATCTTCGCCGGCACCGCGAGCTACGCCGAGAACGCCACCAGCACCTACGCCGAGGCCGGCGACGCGATCGGCGCCCAGTACCAGGCGTACCTCGCCGCCGAGACCCTGGCCACCGCCAAGGGCGACACCGCCGCCGCCACCGGCTACCGGCAGGCCGCCACCGCGCTGCGCGACTACGTCAACACCACCTGGAGCGTGGACCGGCAGCAGCCCGGCGAGGTCGTGCACGGCTACGACACCACCGGCAAGCCGGTGACCGGCTGGGGCTACGAGTCCAGCGTGCTGATGCCGGTCAAGCAGTTGCTCGACCCCGGCCCGCGCCGGGACGCCCTCCTCGCCGCCATCGACGCCGCCGACTCCGGCCCGCAGCGCTCGACCAACCTGGAGGCCTACACCTACCTGCCGGACGCCTTCTTCGCCAACCACGACGGCGACACCGCCTGGAAGTGGATGCGGCAGATCTACCAGGGCGTCGACCAGCTCCACGCGAGCGGCCGGATGCTCAACGGCGACTACCCCGAGGTCCCGTTCACCCTGCTGGGCCAGACCGTGCAGGGCCTGCTCGGCGTCGAGCCCGACGCCGCCGCGCACACCCTCGTGACCGCCTCCCGGCTGCCCGCCTCGATGGGCTGGCTGGAGGTCGCCGACATCCCGGTCGGCGCCGGCTCGGTCACCGTCCGGCACGACGGCCACCGCAGCAGCACCGTCACCAACACCGGCGGCGCGCCGCTCACCTGGGAGGCCCGCTTCACCGGCCCGCACGGCGGGATCACCGTCGACGGCAAGGCCCGGCCCACCCGGACCAGGACCGTCGACGGCGTGACCTACACCTACGCCACCGTCACCCTCGCCCCCGGGCACACCGCGAGCGCCGCCGTCACCGACTGACCCCCACACCGCAGTACCGCGGCCGGCCGGCCCCCAACCGGCCGGCCGCGCACCCCGAACCACCCGACGCACCATCACCTCCCCCACACCCGCAGGAGTGCGCATGCGCCACATCCCCCACCGCCTCGCGGCACCCGTGCTCGCGCTGGCCCTCACCGCCACCGGCCTCGGCGCCCTCACCCTCGGCACGGCCGCCCCCGCCGCCGCCCTGGGCAACGGCAACGCCCTCACCCCGCCCATGGGGTGGAACTCCTGGAACTCCCTCGGCACCGAGGTCACCGAGGACCAGGTCGTCCAGACCATCGACTTCATGGCCGCCAACGGCCTGGTCGCGGCCGGCTACGACACCGTCACCATCGACGACGGCTGGTCGCTCTGGCACCGCGACGGCCAGACCACCGACCTCGTCCGCAACGCCGACGGCGCCATGCAGCTCTACGACACCGCCGGAAACCCCGTCGCCGGCACCGACGGCACCGGCACCGACCCCACCTCCGGCCACCTCATCCCCCGCCCGGACCACTTCCCGTCACAGACCGTCAACGGGCGGACCGTCAACGGCATCGAGTACCTCGCCCAGTACGCGCACAGCAAGGGCGTGAAGTTCGGCCTCTACGCCACCGACACCTACCTCACCTGCCAGATGCACCCCGGCAGCCTCGGCCACGAGAGCACCGACGCGGGCGACTTCGTCTCCTGGGGCGTCGACTACGTCAAGTACGACGACTGCCCCTACGGCCCACAGATCACCGGCCCGGACGGCCACAACTACTACACCCAGGGCGAGGGAAAGGAACTCACCCGCTCGGTCTACGCCCGCGTCCAGACCTTCCAGCACGCCCTCGACGCCGCCTCCGCCGCGCAGGGCCGGCCCAAGGTCACCCTCAGCGTCTCCGCCCAGCCCGCCCACACCGGCGTCCCGTACCTGCTCGCGGCCGACGACCCGGCGCGCACCGACCCGGTGGTGCAGGCCGCCGGCACCGCGCCGTTCCAGGCGCCCGGCTACGCGCCGACCGGCGTCTGGTGCGGCCAGGTCGCCAACCTCTGCCGGATCGGCGGCGACCGCGACAGCGAGCTCGACGGGGTGCTCTGGAACGGGCAGTTGCAGACCGCGCTGCAGTACCCCGGCAACGTGCGCCCGGGCAGCTGGAACGACCTCGACATGATGTTCACCGGCTGGCAGGACGTCTACGGCGCCTGGGGCACCACCGACACCTGCACCTGCCACAAGCCGTTCACCGACGACGAGTCCCGCACCGAGACCTCCGTCCTCGCGATGCTCGCAGCCCCGCTGGTCTCCGGCGCCGACCTGCGCACCGCCGCGCAGTCCCAGCACAGCGCGGACGGCCACACCTGGTCCACCGGGATCGACGCCGCGAGCCTGGCGATCCTGAAGAACCGCGACGTCATAGCCATCGACCAGGACGCCCTGGCCAAGCCCGCCACCCTGGTCGGCGCCAAACCCGCGAACGCCACCGCGCCGGTCGTCCTCCAGCGGCGGCTGGCGAACGGCGACACCGCCGTGCTGCTCGTCAACCAGGACCCGGCCGCGAGCCGCACGGTGAGCACCAGCCTGAGCGAACTCGGCCTCACCGGGCCCGGCTACACCGCCAAGGAGCTGTGGACGGGCGCGAGTTCGACCGTCACCGGCACGCTCGGCGCCTCGGTGGCCCCGCACGGCGTGGCGCTGTACCGGCTCAGCGCCCGGCCGGCCACCGGGCCGGCCGCGGTGGTCGACGACGGTCGCTACCACGCGATCGGCGCCGGCGGCAGCGGCGGGCTGGTCCTCGAAGTGGCGGGGACCTGTAGCTCGCCGCTCGGCGCCGTCGCCGACGTCAACACCTGGTGGCCCACGCACACCTCCGAGCAGTGGACCTTCACCAGCAACCCGGACGGCACCGTGCGGATCGCCGACAACTGCGCCACCGCCACCCACGCGCACACCGTGCTCGCCGCCGGCACCGACCCCGGCAACAGCGCCTACCTGCTCGACTACTCGCCCGGCAACCGCTGGCAGGAGTGGCGGGTCACCCAGGACGGCGCCACCGGCACGCTCACCGTCACCAACGTCGCCACCGGCCTGGTCCTCAACGCCCGCACCGGCACGGCGGGTTCGACCGTGACCACGGACGCGGCCGACGGCGCCGCCCCCGGACAGGGCTGGAGCGTCGTGTCCTGACCTCACCGGCGCCCGCGCCCTGACCACGTCCCCTGATCACGCCTCCTGATCACGCTCCCGGGCGCTCCTCCACCACGACGCCGACGCCCGGCCAGTGGCGCGCCAGGTCGGCGAAGAAGCGCCCGGCGTCGATCGCCGCCTCGGGCGGGTGGACGCCCGGGGCGCGGACGCCGCCGTCCAGGAGCTGGGCGAGGCCGAGGGCCGCCGGCACGCCGGTGCTCTCGGCCATGTCGCCGAGCAGGGCCTCGGCGCCGGTGAGCCGGGCGAGGACGGTGACCGGCCGGCCGTCGCGGCTGCCGGTGGCGGCGGCGAAGAAGCCGGGGAGGCTGCCGGGGCCGGGGAAGCGGGCCGCGCGGGCGGCGGCCCGCAGGGTGCGGCGCAGCGTGGGGCGGTCGAGGTCGACGGCGGCGGTCTCGTTGCCGAGGCGCCCGGCGTCGAGGTCGTCCCGCAGGACGTCCAGGTAGGCGGCCGTCCTGGCGGTGACGACCATGAGGTTGGCGGCCGCGCCGCCGGGCCGCAGGCTGCGGTGCAGGGTGACCGGTTCGGGGTGGCCGACGGTGTACGCGGTGCCACGGTGGCCGCCGGGCAGGTCGAGGGCGACCGGCCGCAGCGGGGGCCGCTGGACGATCCGGCCGCCGTCGACCACCGCGACCGTGCCGCTGATCTGCTGCATCCAGTGCACGGCGGCCGCCAGCGGGGCACCGTCCGGTCCGAGCAGGGAGGTGTCGTCGGGTTCGGCGCCCGCGTCGACGGGCCAGGCGGTGTAGAGGTCGGCCAGGGTGTCGAGGCGGGCGGCGGCCCGGACGGCGAGCAGGTTGCTGACGCCGGGGCTGGCGCCCATGCCGATCACGGCGCGGACGCCGGCGGCGCGGGCCTCGTCGTCGAGTTCCAGCATGGCGACGGTGGGTTCCCAGTCGTCGCAGATGTCCAGGTAGTGGGTGCCGGTGCGGATCGCCGCGCGCAGCACGCCGAGGCCGAAGCGGTAGTACGGGCCGACGGTGTTGAGGACGGCGTCGGCCTTCGCGAGGGCGGCGTGCAGTTGCACCCCGTCGGTGACGTCGACCTGGCGGGCCCGGACCGGTACCGGGCCGCCGGCGAGGGCGGCGGCGGTGCGGCGGGCGGCGTCCGGGTCGCGGTCGGCGATCACGAGTTCGTGGACGCCGGGCAGTCGGGCGGCGACCCGGGCGGCGACGCGGCCCATCGCTCCCGCTCCGCCGAGGGCGAGCACTCTCATCGTCGTTTCTCCTTTCGCCGGTCGGTGTTCACCGGCTGTGCGGCTGGGCCGTCAGCGCTGCCCGAGCGAGGTCAGTAAGCTGCGGTGCTCGTCGAGGTAGCCGGGGCTGAACAGCGAGCGGGGTGCGGTGGGGCCGTCCCCGTGGACGAGGACGACCAGGCCGGCGGGGGTACGGCCGCCGGTCGGGCGGGCGAGGACGCCGTGCAGCGGCTGTCTGCCGCCGGTGATGGTGACGCGTTCCCCCTTGAGGTCGTACTCGTTCCGGTACACCACCCAGCCGCCCGCGCCGAGCAGGAGCACCACCCACGGACAGCAGTGATCCCCAGAGCAGCCATCGCCCGCGCATCTTCGTTCCGCTAATCTATCGTTCTCAAAACGAACGTATCAGATCTGAACGCATTAGGATGGTCGCCATGGTGGAGATTCCGACCCGGGTGCTGGTCGAGGCGATGGTCCGCACGGACGGCACGGTCGACTGCGGCGACCTGTACACCGTGGCCGACCTGCTCGGGATGACCGACCAGCAGGTCCGGCTGACCGTCAAGCGCCTCACCGGCGACGGGCGGTTCGTCCAGGAGGGGCGCGGCCGCCGGGCCCTGCTGCGGGCCACCGCCGAGACCCGGCGCTCGATCGACCCCGACGTCGAGTACGTGGCGTTGATGTACGCCCAGGACCGCGGCCGGGCCCCCTGGGACGGCGTCTGGCACCTCGCGGGATTCGCCGTCCCCGAGCACGCCCGGCCCGCCCGGGACGCGCTGCGCGAGGCGATCCTCCGGCTCGGCGGCGCCCCGGTGCAGAACGGCCTCTACGTCTCGCCGCACCCCTGGGAGGAGGACGTCCTGGCCGAGGCCGCCGCCCTGGACGTGCGCGGCCACCTCACTCTCCTCACCAGCCGCGACCTGCGCGCCGGCGAGACCGACGACCCCCGCGCGCTCGCCCGGCGCTGGTGGCCGCTGGACCAGGTCGCCGAGGGCCACCAGCGGCTCGCCGAGGTCGCGGCCGACCGCCTCGACCGGCTGGAGAAGGGCCTCACCGGCTCCGAACTGCTCACCGTCGCCCTGGAGTTGGCCGCCGCCTTCACCGAGGCCATGGAGCCAGACCCGCTGCTGCCGCCGGAACTCCTGCCACAGCCCTGGCCCGGCACCGCGGCCCGCGAACTCGTCGCCCGCTGCTGGGCGCTGCTGCTCGCCGACCCCGGGCCGGGCGCACCCCGGCTGTTCGACGCCTACGCCGAGGTCGTCGCGGCCGTCACCGCGTAGCCGCCGGACCCGGCTCGGTCGCCTCCGTCGCGGCCGGGGCTGCGGGCGCGACCGGCTCCGGCAGGGTGCGGAACAGCAGCCAGCTCAGCACCGGCATCAGCACCAACGGCAGCAGGGCAGTGCGCAGCGAGGTCGCGTCGGCGAGGCCGCCGATCACCGGGCTCGCCAGGCCGCCGATGCTGACGGTCAGGCCCAGCGTGATCCCGCTGGCGGTGCCGATCCGCGAAGGCAGGTAGTCCTGCCCCAGCGTGACCTGCAACGAGAACGGCACGTACAGGCCCGCCGAGGTCAGCGCCACGAAGACGTACAGCGCCGGGCCCGGCACCAGCACCACGCCCGCCACGGCCACCGCCGCCACCAGGTACGACCAGCGCGCCACCGCGACCCGGCCCCAGCGGTCCGCCAGCGCGCCGCCCAGCACCGAACCCACCGCGCCGCCCGCGTACAGCACCACCAGCGCCGCGGTGCCCGCCGCCGTACCGCCGCCGACCCGCTGGGTGGCGAACAGCGCGAGGAAGGTGCTCAGGCCGGTGAAAGCGATCGAGCGGCACACCACGGCCAGCGACAGCCGCACGAACGAAACCCGGTCGTCGGCCCCGGCCACCGGCGCCGGAGCCGTCCCGGCGGCCCGCCGGCGCTCCAGTTCGCGCAGCACCGGCAGGCACAGGACGGCGCCCGCGAGCGCCGGCAGCACCAGCAGCGGAGTCAGCCGCAGGCCGCCGCCCGAGACCACCACGGACACCAGCAGCGGGGCCGCCGCGAAGCCCAGGTTGCCGCCCAGCGAGAACCAGGCCATCCCTCGGTGGCCGTCCCGCGCGGCCAGCCGGGCGACCCGGGCGGACTCCGGGTGGTACGCGGCCACCCCGACCCCGGACAGCGCCACGAAGGCCAGGGTCAGCGGGTACGAGCCGCTCACCCCGCTGAGCGCGATGCCCACGCCGCCCACCAGCGTGCTGACCGGCAGCAGCCAGGGCAGCGGGCGGCGGTCGGTGATCGCGCCGAACAGCGGCTGCGCCACCGAGGAGAGCAGGGAGGCGGCGAGCACCACGCCCGAGACGGCGGCGTAGCCGTAGCCGCGCTCGGCCACGAAGAACGGGACCAGGGCGGCCACCGCGCCCTGGTAGACGTCCACGCAGGCGTGTCCGAGGGACAGCAGGGTGATCGAGGAGTCCCGCTTGCCGGGTGTGCTCTTCGGATGGTCAGGCGTACTCGGCGTACTCGGTGTACTCGGTGTACTGGAGGTGTTGGACGCACTGGGCGTAGTGATCGGCGGGTTGTCCGGCGTTGTCTTCGGCATGCCGACATGCTCGGCGCAGCGGTACCTGTCGGGCTTCCGATAATCTGCCAGGTGATGCCGAACATCCGCCACGACCCCGTCGCCCCGACCCGCGTTCAGCGGCTGGCGTCCGGCGCCGGGATCGACGCCCACCGCCACGACGACCACCAGATCGCCTACGCGGCCAGCGGCGTGCTCGCCATCACCACCGACGCCGGCTCCTGGGTCGCCCCCGGCACCCGCGCCATCTGGGTCCCGGCCGGCACCGTGCACGCCCACCAGGCCCACGGCGAACTGGACCTCCACCTGGTCGGGCTGCCCGCCACCGAGAACCCGCTCGGCCTGGACCGGCCGACCGTGCTCGCCGTCGGGCCGCTGCTGCGCGAGCTGATCGTCGCCTACACCCGCACCCCCGAGGACGACAGCCCCGAACGGACCCGGCTGCGCGCCGTCCTGCTCGACCAGCTGCGCGCCTCCCCGCAGCAGCCGCTGCACCTGCCCGCCCCCGCCACACCGCTGCTGCGCGCGGTCTGCGACCGGCTCCGCGCCGATCCGGCCGACCAGCGCACCCTCACCGAACTGGGCCGGGCGGCCGGCGCCAGCGACCGCACGCTCTCCCGGCTCTTCCGGGCCGACCTCGGCATGACCTTCCCGCAGTGGCGCACCCAGCTGCGGCTGCACCACGCACTGGTGCTGCTCGCCGAGGGCCTGCCCGTCACCACGGTCGCGCACCGCTGCGGCTGGTCCTCCGCGAGCGCCTTCATCGACGTCTTCCGCCGCGCCTTCGGCCACACCCCGGGCCGCCACCCCGCGTACTGACCCCGAATCGTCCGCCGCTGGTGGCAGGGTGGGGAGCATGTGCGGTCGTTTCGTCTCCACCACCACGCCCCAGGACCTCGTCGCCCTGCTCGGCGAACTGCGCTGGGATCCGGCCGAGTCGTTCGCGCCGAGCTGGAACGTGGCGCCCACCGACCCGGTGCCCGCCGTCCTGGAACGCGTCGACCGGGAGAGCGGCGAGCTGCTGCGGCAGCTGCGCCCGCTGCGCTGGGGCCTGGTGCCGTCCTGGTCCAAGGATCCCTCCGGCGGCGCCCGCATGATCAACGCCCGCTCGGAGACCGTCCACCTCAAGCCCGCCTTCCGCAAGGCCTTCACCACCCGGCGCTGCGTCATCCCCGCCGACGGCTACTTCGAGTGGCGCGAGGTGCCCGCCGCCGCCGGCCGGAAGAAGTACAAGCAGCCGTACTTCCTCAGCACCGGCTCGGTCATGCTGATGGCCGGCCTGTACGAGTTCTGGCGCGACCAGACCCGGCCCGAGGACGACCCGGTGGCCTGGCTCGCCACCGCCACCGTCATCACCACCGACGCCACCGACAGCGCCGGGCGCGTCCACGACCGGATGCCGCTCACCATCGCCCCCGCCGACCTGTCCGCCTGGCTCGCCCCCGATCTCACGGACTCCGACGAACTCCACCACCTGCTGCGCCGCCCCGCCGACGGCGCCCTGCGGGTGCGGGCCGTCTCCCCCGCCGTCAACAGCGTCCGCGCCAACGGGCCGGAACTGCTCGACCCCACCCCGGACCCGCTGGGACTGGCGGACTGACGCCGCCCGGCCGTCAGGCGATCCGGCCGGCCAGCCCGGGGTAGTCGAGGACCAGGCCGTCCCGGTCCAGCACGAGGTCGCTGCGGAAGTCCCCGGAGGCGTAGCGGACGGTGGCCCGCCCGCCGTCCAGGCCGAGGTGGGTGTAGGTCTGACGGGAGGGGTGCACCGTCAGGTCGGGCACCCGGATCCACGCCATCAGGAAGTGCCGCTCGCCCGGGCCCCGGTGGAGGCCGTGGCGCAGCACCGGCGGGGTGTTGGTCACCGGGGAGAGCCCGAGGTCGCAGTCCAGCGCGCCGGCCAGGTCGGGCCGTTCCACGCCGTCGACGCTCCAGCGGCCGCCGTCCTGACGCAGTTCCAGCTCGCGGACGCCGTCGGCGGTCTCGGCCCGGACCCGCATCCACCGGGTGACGAAGCCCTCGCCGGTCTCCAGTTCGTACGTCAGCCAGTACGGCGCGGGCCGCGCGGCGGCGACCCGGCCGCGGGCGTGCAGGGCGGCGGCGCCGAGCTCGATCCAGGACGTCTCCAGGCCGCCCGTCTCGGCGACCTGCCAGGTGGGAACGGTGTGCGTGATCATCCGGGCACGCTACCGTCCGGTACCGACAGGCGCGCGCCCCCTCCGGGCGACCGGCGGGATCCGGTGACACGGCGCCCGCCCGCGACTACGGTGGGCGGGCGGAACCGTACGTGGGGGTGAGGGCGCCGAAGTGTTGATGTCCAGGACGACGTATGTCCGGCCCGAGGGCGGCCTGCCCGACCACGAGGCCTTCGACCAGCGGCGCCGCCCGGTCTCGCCCGCCACCGCCGGGAACCCGCACGCCGAGCAGCGGGCGGCCGTACTGCCGCCCGAGGCGGCGCGGGCCGCGCTGACCGTCGAGGCGAGCGCCCCCGCTCCCAACCTGCCGCCCCGCGCCGCGGACCGACTCGTGGGCCGCGACGGCGCGTTGCGGGCGATCGCCGAGGCGCTGTCGGACGGCGACGGCAGCGGGCTGGTCACCCAGGCCACCACGCTGCACGGCCTCGGCGGGGTCGGCAAGACCACCGTCGCGCTGCACTACGCCTACGCCGAGGCCGCGCACTACCGGCTGATCTGGTGGATCACCGCCGAGTCCGAGGAGCAGCTCGCCGAGGCCTTCGCCGACCTCGCCGTCCACCTCCACCCCACCTGGGCCCTCACCGCCCCGCCCGGCCAGCAGGTCGAGTGGGCGCTCGCCTGGCTGCGCGCCCACGACCGCTGGCTGCTCGTCTACGACAACGCCGAGGACCCGGTCCACCTCACCCCCTATCTCGGCCGGCTGCTCGGCTGCGGCCACCAGTTGGTCACCAGCCGCCGCGCCGGCGGCTGGCACCCCGGCATCCGCCCGGTGCGGATCGACGTCCTCGACGCCCCCGAGGCCACCCGGCTGCTCTGCGGCGCCGCCCACCTCGGAGCGCGGGCCGACCAGGCCGAGGTGCTCGCCCTCGCCGACGAACTCGGCCACCTGCCGCTCGCCCTCGCCCAGGCCGGCGCCTACGTGCAGCAGACCGGCACGACCTTCGCCGCCTACCGCGAGCTGCTGCGCACCAGCAGCCCGGCCCGCCCTGACGCCGGCTCCGGCTCCGACTCCGGTACTGGCTCCGGCGCGGTGGCCACCGTCTCCCGGCTCTGGCACACCACCCTGCGCGCCGTCCAGGCCACCGCCCCGTTCGCCGTCGAGCTGCTGCGCACGCTCGCCTGGTACGCCCCCGAGGCACTGCCGCGCGAAGCCCTGACGCCCTTCGGCGCGCGCCGCCCGGCCGAGGTCGACTCCGCGCTGCGGCTGCTCGCCGACTACAACCTGATCACCCTCGGCGAGACCGTCACCGTGCACCGCCTGCTCCAGGGCGTGCTGCGCCGTTCCGACGGAGCCCGCCTGCTGCGCCGGCGCGCCGAACAGCAGCTCGCCGAGGCCGCCGCCCGGCTCTGGCCGACCGCCGGGCCCCGGCTGCGCCGGGCGCTGCTGCCGCACATCCGCGAGCTGGCCGCCGGCGGCCCGTCCGATCACCCCACCCCGCAGACCGTCGCGCTGTACCGGCTGGCCGCCGGCGAGCTGACCGACCGGGCCCAGCAGGTGTTCGCCATCCCGCTGGTCACCGCGATGGCCGACGGCCAGACCCGCCTGCTGGGCTCCGACCACCCCGACACCCTGGCCACCCGGGGCCGGCTCGCCGAACTCCACACCCGGGCCGGCGACCCGGCCCGCGCCGTCGCGCTCTGCCGGGCGGTGGTGGCCGACCGCACCCGCCGCCAGGGCCACGACCACCCGGCCACCCTCGCCGACCGCAGCACCCTCGCCCACGCCTACCGCAAGGCGGGTGAACACCGGTGCGCCGTCGAGGAGTTCCGCGCGGTGGTGGCCGACCGGACCCGGGTGCTCGGCGCCGACAGCCGGGAGACCCTCACCAGCCGCGCGGGCCTGGCCTACGCCCTCCAGGTGGCCGGTCAGCACCAGGCGGCGGTGGCGGAGTTCGAGCGGCTGCTGGCCGACGCCGGCCGGGTCCTGGACGACCCCGACCACCCGGACATCCTGGCCCACCGCAACGGGCTCGCGTACGCCCAACTCACCGCCGGTCAGCACCGGTTGGCCATCACCCTGTACGAGCAGGCGGTGGCCGACCGGGCCCGGGTGCTCGGCGCCGACCACCCCGACACCCTCACCAGCCGCGACTGGCTCGCGGCCGCCCACGTCGTCGCGGGAGACCACCGGGCCGCGGTCGCCGGGTACGAGGCGCTGGTCGCCGACCACGTCCGGGTCCAGGGGCCGGACCACCCGCAGACCCTCTTCGCGCGCGGCCGGCTGGCGACGGCCCACTGCGAGGCCGGGCACCCGGCCTCGGCGGTCACCCGGTTCACCGATCTGGTCGGCGACTACACCCGCGTCCTCGGGCCCGACCACCCCCACACGCTGGACGCGCGCAGCGGTCTCGCCCACGCCCACCGCGAGGCGGGCCAGCTCCGGACGGCGGTGGACGAACACCGGGCGCTGGTCCGCGACCGCGCCCGCGCCCAGGGGCCGGACCACCCCGGCACGCTGGAGGAGCGCAGCGACCTCGCCTACGCGCTGCGCGTCGCGGGCCGGACCGGCCGTGAACTGGCCGAGTTCGAGGACCTGGTGGCCCACCGCGCCCGCGTCCAGGGCCCGGACCACCCGGACACCCTGGACGAACGGTCCAACCTCACCCGCACCCTGCTGTTGGCCGGGCGCCCCCGCGCGGCGCTCGCCGAATGCCAGCGGCTCCTCGCCGACCGCGAGCGGGTCCACGGCCCCGACCACTACGAGACCTTCGAGGCTCGACTGAGCCTGGCCCGGGCCTTCGGCGACGCCGGCGACCACCGACACGCGGCGGAGCTGTGCGACCGACTCGTCGCCGACCGGCTGCGGGTGCTCGGCGCCGACCACCCCGCCGTCCTCCACACCCGCGGCTGGCAGGCCTGGCTGCACGGCGCGGCGGAGCACCACCGGCGGGCCGTGGAACTGCGCGAACGGCTGGTGGCCGACTACGACCGGGTCCACGGCCCCGACCACCCGCAGACCCTCAACGCCCGCACCGGCCTGGCCTACGCCCTCCAGAGCGCGGGACGGATCCGGGAGGCGCTCGTCGAGCGCGAACGGGTGCTGGCCGACCTGACCCTGGTGCTCGGCGCCGGACATCCCACCACCCTCAGCGCCCGCCTCCAGCTGGCACGGACCCACGACGAGAGCGGCGACCACCCGCGCGCCGTGGAGCTGTACGCGGAACTGGTCGCCGACTGCGTCCGGCTGTACGGCGAGGAGCACCCCCGCACCCTCAGCACCCGGTGGTGGCTCGCCTCCGCGCACGGGGACGCCGGGGAGCACCGGCACGCGGCGGAACTGTACGAAGCACTGGCAGCCGACCGCGCCCGGCTCCAGGGCCCCGACCACCCGGAGACGCTCAACACCCGCCGGTGGCACGCCGACAGCTGCCGGGAGGCGGGCGACCACCGGCGGGCCGTCACGCTGTCCGAAACCCTGGTGGCCGACCAAGCCCGCGTCCACGGACCGGAACACCCCGACACCCTGGGCGCCCGTCTGGTGCTGGCGCAGGCGCTCACCGCCGCCGGCCGGCACCGCCGGGCGCTGGAGCTCCACCAGGAGCTCGTCGCGGACCGGGCCCGGATCCAGGGTCCCGACCACCCGGACACCCTCAATGCCCGCTGGTGGCTGGCACACGACTGCCAGCGGGCCGGCGAGCACCGCCGCGCGGTGGAGCTGTACGACGCACTGGCGGCCGATCGCGGCCGGATCCTGGGCGCCGACCACCCCCAGACCCTCACCGCCCGCTGGTGGCAGGCGAACGGTCACCAGCGGGCCGGCCACCACCACCGTGCGGTGGAGCTGTTCGACGCGCTGGTGGCCGACGACACCCGGATCCGCGGTGCCGACCACCCCGAGACGCTGGCCACGCGCGCCGGACTGGCCTGGGCCACCTCCTCCGCGAACGACCACCGCCACGCCATCGCCCGCTACGAGGCCCTGGCCGCCGACCGCACCCGGATCCACGGCGCCGACCACCCGCTGGCCCTGGACGCCCGCGGCTCCCTGGCCTGGGCGCACGCCGAGGCGGGCGACCACCGCCGCGCCGCAGAGCTGCACTCCGCGCTGGTGGCCGACCGCACCCGGCTCCAGGGCCCCGACCACCCCGACACCCTCGGCACCCGGCGCTCGCAGGCGGCGGGCCACCACGAGGTCGGCGAACTCGAACGCGCCCTGGAGCTGTACGAGGCACTGGTCGCAGACCTGGCCCGGGTCCTGGGCGCCGACCACCCCACCACCCTGGACACCCGGCTCGGCCTGGCCCAGGCCTGCCGCGAGGCGGCCGAGCACGACCGCTCGGTGGACCTGTTCCGGGCCCTGGTCGCCGACTACGAGCGGGCGCTCGGACCGGACCACCCCGACACCCTCGACGCGCGGCTCGGCCTCGCGCGGTCGGTGGTGGCGGCGGGCGACCACCCCGCCGCCGCCGAGCTGTACACGGCGCTGCTGGCCGACCAGGAGCGGGCGCAGGGCCCGGACCACCCGGACACGCTCACCACCCGGTGGTGGCAGGCCGCCGCCCACCGCGACGCGGACGACCAGCGCCGCGCGGCCGAGGCCTTCGGCGCCGTCGCCGCCGACCGGGCCCGGGTGCTCGGCCCGGACCACCCCGACACCCTCAACACCCGCTGGTGGCAGGCCTCCTCGTACCGCGCGGGCTACGACCTCCAACGCGCGCTCGACCTGGCCGTGCCCCTGGTCGCCGACACCGAGCGGGTGCTCGGGCCCGACCACCCCGACGCCCTCGGCGCCCGGTTCCTGCTGGCCTGGACGTACCGGTCGGGCGGCGACCACCGCCCCGCGACGGAACTCGACGAGGCGCTGCTGCGGGACCGGATCCGGCTCCAGGGCCCGGACCACCCCGACACCCTCGCCTGTCGCGGCAGCCTCGCCCAGGACCGCCGGCTCGCGGGCCTCCTGCACCAGGCCGAGGCCGAACGGGAGGCGCTGGCCGCCGACCGTGCGCGCATCCACGGCCCCGACCACCCGGACACCCTCCTCCAGCTCTCCCAACTCGCCGAGGCCGTCCTCGCCACCGGCGAACTCGACCGCGCCACAGCCCTGTTCACCGAGCTGATCGCCCACCGGACCCGGGTCCAGGGCGCGGACCACCCGGACACCCTCGGCGAGCGCTCCGGCCTCGCCTCCGTCCACGCCTGCGCCGGCCGGCAGCGGCAGGAGATCGTCGAACGGCTGATGCTGCTCGCCGACCACGAGCGCGTACACGGCCAGGACCACCCCGACACCCTCACCGCGTGCACCGACCTCGCCCACGCCCACCGCCGCCGCTGGGAGCACGACCGCGCCGACGCGCTCTACCGCGCCCGCGCCCTGCTGGCCGACCGCACCCGGATCCTCGGTGCCGAACACCCCGGCGCCCCGGACACCATCGATGCCCTCGACTCCCTCGACGACCGGGACAGCATCGCGCTCAACCTCGTCGAGGCCGGCCGGTACGCGGAGGGCGCCGACTGCTACCGGGAGGCGCTGGCCGCCGCCGAATCGGCCCTCGGCCCGGAGCACCTGCTCGCCCACGCCGTACGGTACGGCCTCGCCCAGGCGCTGCTGCTCGCCGGGGACCACGCCGGCGCGATCGCCGAACTGTCGCCCCTGACGGCGGACTGGACCAGACCCGCCGGCCCCGCCCTGCCCGGCCTCGTCCGGTCCGGGTGCGTCCTCGCCGTCGCCCGCCACCTCAACGGGGAGCACGAGGCGGCGGTGCGCCTGGCCGCCACCCTCGCCGCCTGTGCGGACGACGCCCTCGGCAGCACCGACGACGCCACCCTCGCCGCCCGCGAGACCCACGCGCTGCTGCTGGCCTGCGGCCCGCGGCCGCTGCGCGCCGTCGTCCGGCTGGAGGAACTCGCCGAGGAGTGCGCCGCGAGCCACGGCCCGCGCAACTCCCTCACCCTGAGCATCCGCCAGAGCCTCGCCCACGCGCGGCTGCGGGCCGGCGACGCCGTCGGGGCGGTGCGGGTGTACGAGGGCATCGTCGCCGACCGGCTCCCGGCCGGGACACTGCTGACCGGACACCGGCACGCCGACGACGTCGCCGTCAGCCTCGGTACCCTGCGCCCCGGGCTGCTCCCGGTGTTCCCCACCCTGGCCGTCGGCCTGGCCGCCGCGCTCGCCGCGAGCGGGCGCCGGGACGCCGCCCGGGACCTGCTGGTGGCCGTCCACACCGCGCGCCGGACCCTGATGGGCCCCGGCCATCCGCTGGCGGTGGAGAGCCGGACGGCCCTGGCCCGACTCGACGGCGGCGCAGCGGAGTCGCCGGCCCCACTTGACGACGGCGGGCCGGAGTCGCTGCCGGCCGCACCCGTCCGCGCGGAGCTCGGGCCGGAACCGTCCGAGCCAGCCGCACTGATCCGGTGCTCGCGCGGGGAGCGGCGCCGCTCCCCGGCGCCCGCGGTACCGAGGACGGCCTGGCGGCCCCGGCTCACCCTGCTCGACGAGCCGGCGGTGGGGGCCACCGTGCGGCTGGAGCTGCGGTTGGAACCCGAGGTGCCGCAGGCCGACCCCGGCGAGCTGCCGGGCCTGCGCCTGGTGGCCGTCGCCGCCTCGGACGCCGTGCTCGATCCACCCGTCGCCGACTACAGCCCGGCCGGGGAGCCCGCCCGCTTCGCGCTGACCCCGTCCGTGCCGGGGCCGCACACCGTCCGGATCACCGTCTACGACCGGGGGCACGGCTCCGTGCTCCAGGACCTGTCCACCGTCGTCGACGTCCCGCACGTCACGCGCGTCCCCCAAGTCGGCCAAGTCCCCACCGTCACCCACATCGCCCAGGACGAGGAGTAATCGCGTGGCCCGGGACCTCCTCGTCGAGATCCGCCAGAACCCCTCCGCCGACTTCACCCGGCTCCCCCGGCAACAGGCTCCGGACGCCCCGCAGGCCAAGGAGCCGGCCCCGCTGGACCTCGTGGTCTCGCTGCGCCGCCACCGCGACGACCTGCTCGTCTCCGCCTTCCGGCCCGGCGAGCGCACGCCCTGGTCCCGCCCCCACCGCGCGGAGCTGAAGGTGTCCGCCCCCGCCCTGCTCGCCCGGGCCTCCCGGCTGCGGACCATCTGGCGCGACCGCCTGGTCCAGTACGACCCGGAGCCGATCGGCGGCTACCCCTTCGCCCAGGCCGTCGACTTCAACCGGCTGGCCGGCGTCGCCGAGCGGCAGGTCGCCGAACTGGCCGAGGAGGGACGGTACTTCCTGGAGGTGATGCTCGACGGGCCGGACCGCGAACTCACCGTCTTCCGCGACTACCTCACCCGGACGCTCACCGAGAGCGGCTCGCTGCGGATCAGCTTCGACTCCGACCTCCACCTGCCCTGGCCGATGCTCGCCGTCGACGGCGGCCACGCCGACCCGTGGGCGGACTTCCTCGGCCACCGCCACCAGGTCGAGCAGACCGGCGCCGGCTACCCGCCGATCCAGCCGCCGTACCCGGCCCGCGCCAGGCCCGTCACCAGCCTCAACACCGACGACCAGCTCACCGACGTCGGCCGGGCCCCCGAGGTCCGCAAACTGCTGGAGGACCGCTCCCAGCTGACCGTGCGCACCGAGTCCGAACCGCTACTCAAGGCGCTGTCCTCCGCCGTGCTGGACGAGGACGTCATGTACTTCTGGTGCCACGGCCAGTTCGTCGCCGGCGACTCCCCGTACGAGCAGCTCGCCGTCCGGCTCTCCGACGACCGCCAGATCGACGCCGACCTGGTGCGCCGCCACCGCCGCCGGCACGCCGAGGCGCCGGACGCCATGTTCCGGCCGTTCGTGCTGCTGAACGCCTGCCACACCGGGCAGTCCACGGCCGCCGAACTGGAGCACCTCGGCCGGGCGCTGGTCGACCTCGGCGCCAACGGCGTGCTCGGCCCGCAGATCGAGATCCCGCAGGTCTTCGCCGCCGAGTACGCCTTCGCCTTCCTCGACCTCTACCTGACCGGGGAGTCCACGGCGGGCGAGATCACCCAGCAGTTGGTCCGGTGGTTCGCCCGCGAGTACCGCAACCCGCTGGCGCTCACCTACTCCCTGCACTGCGGCCTCGACAGCATCCTGGAGCTGACCCCGTGACGGCGCCCACGCCCATCGCCACCGCCACCGTCGACCTGGACGAGGAGGGCCGGCTGCTCGTCCCCGGCACCCGCACGCCGGTGCCCGAGGCCCGGATCGCCCAACACCTCGCCCGGCACCTGCGCATCCCCCCGCGGGCGACCGACGTCTACGTCTACGTCCACGGTTGGCAGACCAGCCCCGCCGCCGCCGACCGCTCGGCCGCCGCCCTGCTCACCGAGGCCGCCGCCCTGCACCGGTCCGCGCCGACCGCCTACCCCGGGCTGACCAGGGGGTTCCGCCCGTGGTGCGTGGTGGTGCGCTGGCCGTCCTCCAGCTTGCCGTCGCCGGCCGGCTACCGCCGGATCCGGGCCCGGGCGCACGCCATGAGCGCCCAGGGGCAGGCCGGGCGCGTCCTGGGCCACCTGCTCGGCTACCTGGACGCCGACCGCGGCGACCCGGCCGCGCCCCGCGTCCTGGCCAACCGCAACGGCCAGTACCTGCACCTGGTCGGCCACTCCTTCGGCGGCCGTTTCCTCTGCGAGGCCGTCCAGTACGCGGCCGACCGGCCCGCCGGGCCACCGGTGCTGGGCTGGAGCCGGCCGGGCGACCCCACCCGGCCGTTCACCGTCGACAGCGCGCTGATCTTCCAGATGGCCGCGCCCCGCGACGCCTTCACCCACCTCTTCCCCCGGCTGTTCCTCGGCCCCGGCCGGCCCGGCGCCCCGCTGCGCGGCCCGCTGGTGCTCACCCACTCCCGCTGGGACCGCGCCACCGGCTTCTGGCACCTGCGCGCCGAGGGCCGCCCGGGCATCGGCCACTCCGGCACCGGCGTCGCCCCCGTCCCCCAGTTCAGCACCCGGCTGCGCCCGACCGCCTCCCCGTACCCGCACGCCGAGTTGGACCACCCGATCGTCAACATCGACGCCGCCCGGGTCTACCGCGGCGGCCTGGCCACCCGCCTCAACCCGGCGGGCGCCCACTCCGACTTCCACCACCCCGAATCCGCCCACCTGCTGCTCAGCCTCGCCGCCCACTCACGCTGACCGGACGGGCCCGTCGTCCCGCTCGGGTGCCCCGACCGATCCACGCCAGCCGCCGCGCGGGTCAGTCCGCGCCGGTCAGTCCTGCGGGGTGAACGACTCCAGGTAGGCGGCCGCCTTCGCGGGGTCGAGGAACCACTGCTCCAGGTCGGCCGGGTCGTTGAAGGCGTTGGCGAACCGGTCGGCGACGGGCGGGAGTTGACCGGCGGCGCCGAGCAGGTGCAGGACGTGCTCGGGCGGCGGCGCGAGCATCGCGTTGCTCCAGACGGTGCTGGGGCGCACGGTCTGCCAGAAGCGGTCGAAGGCGGCCCGCATGAAGTCGCGGTCGAACGGCTTGTCGCCGTGCGCGAGGATCGCGTCGAGGTAGCCGGCCGCGCACCGGGCGGCGTTGTTGGAGCCCTGGCCGGTGATCGGGTCGTTGAGGACGACGACGTCCGCGACGCCCAGCGCCGCTCCGCCGCCGGGCAGTTCGCCGACCGGGTGGCGGACGACGGGGGTGAAGCGCCCGGCGAGGGTGGCGCCGGCGTCGGTGAGTTCGATTCCGGCCCGGGCGCGGTCATACTCCCAAGGAGTGAAGGCCTTCATCAGGTCGAGCGTCACCCGCAGGTGTTCGGCCGGGTCGCGGACCCCGTCGAAGGCGTCCGCCGGGCCGCCCGGGGCGGCCTCCCAGAGCAGGATGTCGCACGGGCCGGCCGCGGTCAGCGCCGGCATGACGAACAGTTCGCCGACGCCGGGCACCACGTTGCAGCGGACGGCGGGGAAGTCGTGCTCGGGGCGCGGGCCGAGCCCGTACACGTAGCTGGCGGCCAGCGCGCGCTGCGGCCGGTCGTAGCGGGAGCGCTCGTGGTCGCGCTCGAACATCGCGGCCAGGTCGCCCTTTCCGGCCGCGACCAGGACCAGGTCGTAGGAGCCGGAGAGGTGTTCGAGGTCGCCGACGGTCACCGGGCGGACCACGACCCGGCCGCCGCGCCCGGCGAAGGTCTCCAGCCAGGCGGGCATCTTCAGCCGCTGGTCGACGGACTGCGCGGGCGCGTCCAGGCGCCCGACCCAGTCGATCACCCGCGCGGACTCCGGCCCGGCGACGGAGACTCCGACGCCCTCGATCCGGGGTGCGGTGTCCGCCCAGAGGTCCAGGCCGAGGTCGCGTTCGGTCCGCAGCGCGGCGTCGAACATGCACTGGGTGGACAGCACCCGGCCGCTCCGGACCGCGTCCGCGTCGCGGTCGGTCATCACCGTCACGTCGTAGCCGTGGGCCTGGAGCCCCAGGGCCAGTTGGAGGCCGGCCTGCCCCGCGCCGACGATCAGAACTCTGCGCATCGTCTCCGCTTTCCTGGTTGTACGTCCTGGCCCGGCCTCAACACCCGTCCGTCCGTGGGCTGGTGAGCCCGCGGGGGGAGGTGGGCACCGGTCGGCCGCCAGTCGCGCTGCCAGTGGCCTGGATACCAGTCATCGGGCACCCGCGTCCACGGCCCGCGCGCGCCCGGCCGGGAACGTCACCGTCCGCGGTCGGACGCGGTCGAACAAGCGATTTGAAAAATTCTTCAACTTCATACATGCTGGCGAGCCGCCGACCCCCGGCCCGACCCGAGAGGACAGCCCGCGCGCATGAGCGACCACCTCCCCCCGTGCCCGTCGTGCTCCAGCGAGTACACCTATGAGATGAACGCCCTCATGGTCTGCCCGGAGTGCGGCCACGAGTGGATGCCCGCGGCAGGCGGCGCCGCCGAACCGGCCGGCCCGGGCGAGCGGGTGATCCGGGACGCGGTCGGCAACGTGCTCAGCGACGGCGACACCGTGACCGTCGTCAAGGCGCTCAAGGTCAAGGGCAGCGTCTCCGGCATCAAGGCGGGCACCAAGGTCCGCAACATCCGTCTGGTCGGCGGCGTCGACGGCCACGACATCGACTGCCGGATCGAGGGGTTCGGCGCGATGCAGCTCAAGTCGAGCGTGGTCAAGAAGGCCTGACCGGGCCCGCGCCCGGCGCGAAACGGCGGCGGGCCCGGGGGGGCGCGGGGCCGTGAGCGGGGCGCCCCGCTCCGGGAACCCCGCCGCGCCCCCCCCGCGGCCCCCCCCGCC